>DASUVY010000031.1:0-32835 GCA_036378695.1 Candidatus Dormiibacterota bacterium | reverse complement strand
ATCTGCGTGATCGAGGCGGGGCCGGCCGAGCGCGGCGAGGGCTTCGTCTGGCAGGACAAGATCTTCGGCGGCTCCATCCCCCAGAACTTCCGGCCCTCGGTCCAGAAGGGCATCGTCGACACCATGGCCAAGGGCGTGGTCGCGGGCTATCCCATGGAGGACATCCGGGTGGCGCTGCTGGACGGCAAGTTCCACACCGTCGACTCCTCCGACATGGCCTTCCAGATCGCGGGGTCGCTGGCCATTCGCAAAGCTGCGGTCGAGGCCTCGCCGGTTTTGCTCGAGCCGATCATGGACGTCGAGGTCAAGGTGCCCGAGCGTTACCTGGGCGACATCATGTCCGACCTCAACAGCAAGCGCGGCAAGATCGCGGGCACCGAGCCCGACGACGGCTGGCAGATCGTGCGGGCGCAGGTGCCCGAGTCGGAGATGCTGAAGTTCGCCCTCGACCTCCGCTCGATCACGCAGGGCCGAGGAACCTTCACCATGAAGCTCTCGCACTATGACGAGATGCCCAGCCACCTCGCCCGCTCCCTCATCGACCAGTACCAGAAGGAGCACGCCGGCAAGGACTAGAGCGCTCCGCTTCGCTCCGCTTCGTGGGAAGAACCTACGGTTCCTCCCACGGACCTACCTCCCTTTTCGTCCACCTGCGGTGTCGTCGGCGCCTGGATGACCGACTCACACGGGCCGGCTGAGCCGGCCCTTACGGCAACTCGCTTTCCTGGGAGCAGCAGGATCACGCCGGCAAGGACTAGAGCACTCCGCTTCGCTCCGCTTCGTGGGAAGAACCTACGGTTCCTCCCACGGACCTACCTCCCTTTTCGTCCACCTGCGGTGTCGTCGGCGCCTGGATGACCGACTCACACGGGCCGGCTGAGCCGGCCCTTACGGCATCTCGCTTTCCTGGGAGCAGCAGGAGCACGCCGGCAAGGACTAGCGGTGCGGGCGTTACGCCGGCGCCATGGCGTTGAGCGCCGCCCCCAGCACCCAAGACGTGGTCGTGATCGGCGGCGGCGTCACGGGCGCCGGGGTGGCCCGCGACCTCGCCCTGCGCGGCGTCTCCGTCCTGCTCCTGGAGAAGAACGACTGGGGCGCGGGCACCAGCGGCTCCTCCACCTGGATGATCCACGGCGGCCTCCGCTACCTGGAGTACGACTGGGAGACCACCCGCCTCTCCCAGGAGGACGCCGGCCACATCGTGGACATCGCGCGCCACCTCGTGCACCGCGTCCTCTTCCTGGTCCCGGTGCTGCCCGACGACCCCCACGGCATCGAGCAGGTGGAGACCGTGATGGAGGTCTACGACCGCTACCAACCCCTCAAGCACGCACATCCCCACGTGCGCCTGACCACAGAGGAGATGCTGGCGGTCGAGCCGGGGCTGGCCCGCGACCTGGTGGGCGGCGTCACGGTCGAGGAATGGGGCGTCGATCCCCACCGGCTGGCCTGGGCCAACGTCCTGGACGCCGTCGAGCACGGCGCCCGCGCCTTGAACCACGCGCGCGTGACCTCTTTGATCCGCGACGGCTCCCAGGTCATCGGCGTGCGCTATGTGCGCGACGGCGCCGAGGTCGAGGCGCGGGCTCAGGTCGTCGTGAACGCCGGGGGCCCCTGGTCTCCCGAGATCGCCGGTATGGCCGGCCAGGAGGTACGCCTGCGCCCGGCCAAGGGCATCCACCTCGTCTACGACCGCCGCGTCAGCAACTTCGTGATCTCGGCCGAAGCCGTAGACGGCCGCGACATCCTGATGGTCCCGCACGGCCCGATCACCGTCCTGGGCACCACCGACGACGACTTTTTCGGCGACCTCGACGACGTGGAGGTCACGCCCGACGAGGTCGACTACCTGCTGCAGGCGGTAGCACGGGTCTTTCCGGCCATCGAGCACCTGCGGCCAGTGAGGGCTACCACCGGCGTGCGTCCCACCCTCTACGAGTGGCGGCCCATCGAGGACCGCCTGTCCCGACGCCATGAGCTGATCGAGCACCGGCACGCGCCGGGGTTGCTGACGATCACGGGCGGCAAGCTCTCGATGTACCGGTTGATGGCCGAGGAGACCGCCGACGCCGCCTGCCGGCGGCTGGGCGTGCAGGCGCGGTGCCGTACCTCCGAGGTGCGGCTGCCCGGCTCGGAGTCTGAGGCGCCGACCGCCGCCGAGCTCGCCAGTGAGCACCGGGTTACCGCCCTGGGGGCGGCCAACGCGCTGCGCCGGCACGGCTGCCGCGCCGGCGCCGTGCTCCAGGACGCGCGCCAGGGCCGCCTGGTCTGCCGGTGCGAGCACCTGGCCGAGGCAGAGCTGGCCCACGCCGCGCGTTCCGAGCAGGCGCGCAGCCTGGTCGACGCCTTCCGGCGGGTTGGCCTGGCCGCCGGTCCCTGCGCCGGGGCCGCCTGTGTCGACCGGGCGGCGCAGGTCGTGGGCCGGGAGCTGGGCTGGAGCGCTTCTCAGCAGGTCGACGCCGCGCGGGAGTTCCTGCTCGGGGCCTGGTTGGGCCGGGCGCCCCTGCTGGAGCGGCGGGGCTGGGCCCAGGAGGAGATGGCCTACGCGGGCCGGCGGGGGTACACGGCGTGAGCCGGAGAACGAGCTACATCCGCCTGGCCGGGGCCTACGCGCGGCATCAATTGCGCCGCCGCCTGCGCCGGCGGCCGGGAGGCGACGTCCAGCGCCTGCTGGAGATGTACGCGCCCGACCGCTTGCTGCCGCTGACGGAGGCGGAGCGGGAGCTGCTGCCGGCGGCCTCCGCCTGCATCAACTGCGGGCTCTGCGCGCTGGTGTCGGCGCGGGTTTCAGGCCTGCGGCCGTCTGACCTGGCAGCCGCCTACCTGCGGGACTACCCGCTCTTGGAGTCGGCCGCCTCAGACCTGGCGGGCGACTCCGCGCCCGGACTCCGCGAGGCGGCGGCGGCCTGCCCGGTGGGGGTGCCGCTGGAGGGCGTGCTGGCGATGATCCGCCGGCTGGCCAGCGCTTGACGGCGCGCCGTCGGCCAGCGCGCCAGCAGCCGCAGCTGGACGGCTATGAGGACCTCATCGCCCGCGCTCGCGCGGACGTGCGGGGGCTGTCGACCCCAGAGCTCGTCCGCATCCGCGAGCTCCTGGAGCGGATTCTGGAGAGCGGCGCGAAAGACGCCGGCGAGGGCCACAGAGCGCTAGCCGAGCTTGCGCGCAGGCTCCGCCGCGACGCCTGACCGAGCAGCGGGTCGCGGCGCGCGACATCGGTTGCAGTATATCCACATTCTGGGTACAGTCTGGGGAAATCCCACAACATCTAGGGCTCATGCGCGCTTTGAGGCGTCATCCGCTGCTGGACCGGATCCTGGAATGGCTGGCCGGCCACTTCACGACCTGGCCCGCCGACGACTTCGCCCGCTTCACCAAGTCGGCGCCCCGCGAGCCGGGCGCGGTGGTCTCGGCCCTGCCGCCGACGGCTCCGCCCCTGCGCCCGCCCGAAGCCGCTTCAATCGCGCCCGGCACCTTCGAGCTGAAGTTCGCCAAGCTGCACCAGGACCAGGACTTCGAGGACATGTGGGACATGCTGGCCGAAGACTCGCAGCGCTCCTGGGGCAGCCGCCAGGACTTCGTCGACCGCATGCGCCGGCAGGCGGCCGAGTACGAGTTGCTGGAGGCCCAGGTCGGCGCGTCAGAGATCGTCCCCGAGTGGACGGACCGCCACCGCAACCGCACCTACCGGAACGTCGCGCGTCTGGACGTGCGCTACCGCATCCGCCACGGCTGGCGCGACGTGACCATGCGCCGGCAGGTCCACCTGGTGCCCGCCGCCGGTGGCTGGCGGACACTCTTCTATCCCGCCGAGGAGGCGAGCTAGAGACCCGCTGATATAGTCGGGCCGTGATCCAGCGGACGGTCGCGGAACAGCAGCGCGCGCTGTACTGGCACCGCCGGCGCGTCCACGAGCGCGAGGTCCCGCGCCTGCTCCTGCGGGAGACCGACCAGCTCATGTTCTGGCTGGAGGAATGCCTGGTTCAGCGCCTAAAGATCGTGCCCGGCTGGCTGATGCCCCGCCTCCTGGTAGTGCTCGGCCAGGCCCACCCCGAGCTGCCCCGTGAGCTGGGGCACGAGCGCCGGCCCGAGCAGGTGATGGAGTTCGTCTACCGCGCGCAGGAAGCGTTGATGGACCAGTCGGTCAAGGCCCGCAAGCCGGCCAAGATCATCCGCCTCTTCCGCTGACGCTCCGCGTCGACCTCCACCTCCACAGCTACCACTCGCACGACAGCTCGACCAGCTTCGCCGACCTGGTCGCGCGCTGTCGGGAGGTCGGCCTCGACCGCATCGCGCTGACCGACCACAACACGGCCGCCGGCGCTTTCGAGTTGCACCGCCTGCATCCCGAGCTGGCCATCGCCGGCGAGGAGATCAAGACCCGCGAGGGAGAGGTGATCGGGCTCTTCCTCACCGAGCAGGTCAAGCCCTGGCTGCGCCCGGAGGAGACCCTGGACCTGATCCATGAGCAGGGCGGGCTCACCTACCTCGCCCATCCCTGCGATCGCTACCGGTCCAGCTTCAGCCCCGAGCGGGTCATGGATCTCGCGCCGCGTGTCGACATCGTCGAGACCTACAACGCCTGGGCCCGGCCCGCCGACAACCAGCTGGCGGCTGAGCTCTGCCGGGAGCTGGGCAAGGTCGCCGCCACCGGCAGCGACGCCCATGCGCCCAGCGAGCTCGGGCTGAGCTGGATGGAGATGGAGGAGTACGAGGGCGCCGGCGACTTCCTGGAGAAGCTGCGCCGGGCGCGCCACGTGGTGACCGAGCTCAGCGGCACTCAGCGCCGGGCGTGAGCGGCCCGGGACTGCTCGTCGTGGGCTCGATCGCCCTCGACAGCCTGGAGGGTCCCTACGGGCACGTCACCGAGGAGCTGGGTGGCTCGGCCGTCTACTTCGCGCTGGCCGCCTCGCTGGTGGGATCCGTCAAGTTGGTGGCCCCCGTGGGCGAGGACGCCGAGCCGCGCGTGCGGTCGCTCTTCGCAGGCCGCGACGTCGACCTCTCCGGGCTACACGTGCTGCCTGCGCCGACCTACCGCTGGAACGCGCTGGACGTAGGCGGCCGCAACCGCGACCTGGGCAGCCAGGACTCCATCTACGACGCCTGGACGCCGCGCCCGCCGGCGGGTTTCAGCGGCTGGGCCTTCGCGGGCTCGATGCGTCCCGACCGCCAGCTCGAGGCCCTCCAGGGGTTGAGCGGCGCCGAGCTGCTGGCCGCCGACGCCATGCTGTCGTATACGAAGGCGCGGCCCGCGGCCGTGGCCGGAATCCTGGACGAGGTGGGCTGGTTCTTCTGCAACCGGGCCGAGTTCCGAGCGCTGGGCGGCCGCGAGCCCCAGTCCTTCCGGCGCCGCCACCGCCTCCAGGGCCTGGTGCTCAAGGACGGTGCGGCCGGGGTGACCGCATACACCGAGTCGGCCGACCTCCACCAGGATGCGCCGGCCGGCCAGACGGTGGTGGACACCACCGGCGCCGGCGACGCGCTGGCGGGCGCCCTGCTGGCCCGCTGGCGGCTGGACGGCGACCTGGCCGAGGCCCTGGCCTGGGGCGTGGCCGCGGCCTCCATCGCCATCGAGGACGTGGGCGTGCGCGCCCTGGCGCGGGCCACGCCGCGCGCGCTAGCTGAACGGCGAGCCGGGGACGGCGCTTAGCAGCAGGAGGCCGGTCAGCACCACCAGGAGCAGCACCGTGGCGCCCCCGATGGCGTTGGCCAGCGGTCCGTTGACGTAGCGGCCCATGACGCGGCGGTCGTTGAGCAGCACCAGCATGTAGAGCAGGATCACGGGCAGGATCAGGCCGTTCACGTCCTGGCTGGCCAGGATCATGCTCACCAGCGGCACGCCCGGGATGAGCACCACGGCGGCGCCGAACACGATCAGTCCGGTGAAGATGCCGAAGAAGGCCGGGGCTTCGGAGAACTTGTTGCCGACCCCCCGCTCCCAGCCGAAGGCCTCGGTCACGGCGTAGCTGGTGGAGAGCGGGACCACGCTGCCGGCCAGCACCGAGGCGCCGAAGAGACCGGCCCCGAACAGCAGCTTGGCCGCGTTGCCGGCCACCGGCCCCAGCGCCTTGGCGTAGTCGCCGGCCTGCATGTTGGCCAGCTGCTCCTGGCTCAGGTGGCCGTAGAGCGTGGCCGCGGTGGCGATCACGATGAAGTAGGCGATGAAGTCGGTCACGAAGGCGCCCACGATGACGTCGGTCCGGCTGTAGCCGAGCTGCTCGTTGGGGATGCCCTTCTCGGCTACCGCCGCCTGCAGGTAGAACTGCATCCAGGGCGTGACTGTGGTCCCGATCAGCGCGATGGCGAGCAGGAAGTAGGCGTTGGAGACCTCCACGTTGTGGGGCACGTCGGTGCTGCCCCGCAGCACCGCGCCCCAGCTGGGGTGCACCAGCAGGCCGGACACGATGTAGGTGATGTACATGAGGCCGATCGCGAGCAGGACCTTCTCCACCACGGGATAGCTGCCGCGCACGACCAGCAGCCAGATCACCACCGCCATCACCGGCACCGAGATGTACTTGCTGATCCCGTAGAGCTCCATGGCGGCGGCGATGCCGGCGAACTCGGCAACCGTGGTGAAGGCGTTGGCGACCATCAGCAGGGCCATGGCGAAGGTGGTGCCGCGCACGCCGAAGCGCTCTCGGATGAGGTCGGCCAGCCCCTTGCCCGTGATGACGCCCATGCGCGCGCCCATCTCGTTGGTCACGACCAGGCTGATCGTGATCAGGAGCAGCAGCCAGAGCATCTTGTAGCCGAACTGGGCGCCGGCCTGGGAGTAGGTGGCGATGCCGCCGGCGTCGTTGTCGGCATTGGACGTGATCAGCCCGGGGCCGATCACCGCCAGCAGGATGAAGATCCGCCGGAAGCGGCGGAGGCGGGCGATCAGGCCGTCGAGCACGCGGCCGGGAGCTCTAGAGGTGCCTTGGAAGCTTGCGCTTCACGGAATCCGGCAGCACTTCGTCGAGAGCGTCGTCCACGGTCACGATGCCGAGCAGGTGATGCTCGTCGTCGACGACCGGCACCGCCAGCAGGTTGTACTTGGACAGCACGGCGGCCACCTCCTGCGCGGAGGCCTCCGGGCGAACCGTAACCACGTCCCGGATGATGAACTCGCGGATGGGCCGCGACGGGGCGGACACGATGAGGTCGCGCAGCGAGAGCACCCCGCGCAGGTGCTCCTGGTTGTCGACTACGAAGACGTAGTAGACGGACTCCGCATCTGGCTCCATGCGGCGCAGCTCATCGATGCACTGCTGCGCGCTCAGGTCGTCGCTGACGGCCACGAACTCCGTCGTCATCAGGCCGCCGGCGGTGTCGTCGCGGAAGGCCAGCAGCTCCTGGATGTCGTCGCGCTCCTCGCGCTCCATCAGGCCCAGGATCTCCTGGGCCCGATCCTGCGGGATCTCGGCCAGGATGTCGGCCACCTCGTCCGGGGGCATCTCCTCCAGGATCTCGCTGGCCCGCTCGGAGTCCATGTGCTCGATCACCGAGACCTGGTCCTCGAGCTCCATCTCCTCGAGGGTGTCGGCGGCGATCTCCTCCTCCAGGGACTCGAACACTGCCTTGCGGTCCTTGGCCCCCAGGTCCTCGACGATGTCGGCGATGTCGGCGGGGTGGAGCTTGGCGATGCGCTTGCCGGAGATGCGCAGTCGCAGCTCGTCGCCGCTGGCGGCGGCCTGCGCGGGCTGGGGCTCCAGCGGCGAGACCACGTTCCAGGCCACCAGCACCATGGGGACGTTCCGGCCGAAGAGGCGGGCCAGCGCCTTGCCCGCGCCCTCCAGGCCCAGGCGGCGCAGGATGCCGCGGATGCCGATGTCGGCGGCCACCAGCAGCAGCTCGCCCTTCACCTCCGTGAGCTGGAGGTCGTTCACGCGCACCACCCGCCGGCCGTCGAGGTCGACGATCTGCTTGTCCAGGACGTCGCGCGCCAGCCAGACCTCGTCGGGGGACGCCTGGTGCTTCTCGACCTCGTCGGCCGGCACCCGCAGGGCCACCTCGCGGGCGGCGATGGCGCGCACCGAAGACCAGGGAATGACCAGCTCGCGGCGCCGCGAGACCACCAGTCCGGTGACCACCGGATAGGGCTCCTGGACGCGCACGGCGACGTCCTTGACGCGCCCGCTGCGGCGCTGGCGGACGTCCACCACCTCGGCTCCCAGGACCTCGGTCAGGAACAGCATGCGGCCTCCAAGATAGGGTTCTCAGGACGTATTCGGGCGAACTCGGGTTGAATTGGGTTCGAAGCGCGGCTAGAATCAGGCGGTGTTGCCGGGTGATTGCTTAAATCTTGAGTGCAGGAGGGTCACTTTATAAGACATGGAAGGTTACTGCTTGAAGGACAAGATGAAGGTCGAAATGCGCGACCCTCAGCAGATCACCATGAAGAACGGTAAGCCCGCCACCGTCGGGACATGCCCGAAGTGCGGGACGAAGATCTACAAGATCGGCAAAGCCAAGTAGGTCTGACCACGCATTCGAGGGCCTCCTCCGGGAGGCCCTTTTTCATTCCCCGCCGATCTTCGGTTCGATAGCTCCTAGGAGAACCTCGGTGGCGGAAACGGCCTCGTCGACGCCCAGCATTTTGAAAATGCTGACGTTGGCGGGATTGTTGACCCGGGCGATGGTGCGGGGAACTTTGAAGCGCTCTTTGGCCAGCTGCAGCGCCACCAGGTTGTCCTCGTCGTCCCCTGTCACCGCCAACACGGCGTCGGCGCGCTCAATGCCGGTGGTGGCCAAAAAGGACAGCTCGTCACCGTCGCCGCGCATCACGATGCTGCCCAGCTGGCTCTCCAGCCACTCCGCGCGGGCGCCGTCCTTCTCCACCAGCGTGACCTCCTCGCCGCGCTCGATGAGGTCGCGAGAGAGGTAGTAGCCGACCGTGCCGCCGCCGATCACGATCAGGTACATCGGTGGTTACTCCTCCACCAGCTTGTGGATGGCTTCAGCGCCGATCAGGGTCGGGCAGTAGAAGTGGATGCCCGAGTTCTTGAACGCGTCCTCGCGAGCCGGGTCGTAGAGGCGGCAGACGACGCGCGGCACCTTGAAGACATGGTGCGCGATCTCCGAGGCCATGATGTTGCGGTTGTCGCCCTCGGTGACGGCGATGAAGGCGTCGGTGCCCTCGATGCCCGCGCGCTTGAGCAACTCGGAATCGCAGCCGTCGCCGATCACGAAGTTGCCCTTGAAGGAGGGGCCGAGCACGCCCCGGGTGGCGAAGAGGTCGAACTGGCGCTGATTGCGGTCGATGATGGTGACGTCGTGTCCCTCGGCGGACATGTCGGCCGCCAGCCGCGAGCCAACCCGGCCGCAGCCGACGATCAGGACTCTCACGAAGGGTCGATTGTACGATTGCCCCGAGTGCGCTTCCCGTTCACATTCATGGGCTTCCTCTCATTGGTGTTCGGGGCGTGGCTCTTTCTCTACCTGGGTCTCCACGGCGCCGACGGACCCGTGAGCGGCGGCATCGAGGTGGCCATGGCCTTCACCATGGTGGCGTTCGGCTCTTTCGTGCTCTGGCGCCGCGTCAAGCACGGGCGCGAGGCCTAGCCGGGAATTGGCGGAAGAGAAGAAGGCCGTCCGGATCCTGGTCGCCGTAGGCGGCCAGAAGGTGGACGAGGAGACGGTGCGCACTGCCTGCCGGCTGGCCAAGGCGCGGGGCGCCAAGCTCTATGGCGTGCATGTGATCGAGGTCAATCGCTCGCTGCCCCTCTCGGCCCCCGTGGAGCACCTGGTGGAACGCGGCGAGGAGGTCCTGGAGGAGTTCGAGCAGCTGACCTCGGAGGCCGGCCTGGAAACCGAGAGCGAGATGGTGCAGGCCCGGGATACGGGCCCCGCGATCGTGGGCGAGGCTGAGGAGTGGGGAGCCGACGTAATCGTGATGGGACTCCCGTACAAGCGCCGTTTCGGGGAGTTCTTCCTGGGCAAGACGGTGCCCTACGTCCTCAAGAACGCGCCCTGCCGGGTGATCCTGTTCCGAGAACGCCTGGACGCCTGAGCGCCTGGTGGGCCTCCCTGGGGAGGCGCACCGAGGAGCACGACCGCTTCGTCAAGCTGATCATCCTGGAGCGGATCAGCAAGTCGGCGGTGCTGATCGCGGTGGCGGTGGCACTGGTGGTGGGCGGCCGCAGCGGTGCGCTCTACGAGCTGGCCAGGGATGCCCAGGAGCAGCTCCTGCTGAGTGCCGACCGCAGCTTCATCACCACCTACCTGCTCCGCTTCGTAGAGTGGATCGGCTTCTTCAGCCACCAGACCCTCCTCGCGGTGGGACTGGTTGGCTACGCGCTTCTGGAGGGTACCGAAGGGATCGGGCTGGCCCTGCGCCGTCGCTGGGCCGAGTACTTGACCGTGATCGCCACAGGGCTGCTTATCCCCTATGAGGTCTATGAGGTGTTACACCGCGCCACTCTCGTCAAGGTCGGCGCCCTGCTGCTGAACCTGGCCGTGGTGGTCTACCTGGCCTGGCGCAAGCGGCTCTTCGTGGACGTGTGAGCCTGTAGGTTAGGCGCCGATGTCCAGCCGGGAGGCGAATCGGGGCGGCAGCTTGGCTTTGAGGATGGCGCGCTTGGCGCCCTCCCGGTCGTAGGGGATCCGGCGCCACTCGAAGGTTTCGAGGTCGGTGTCCCAGATGGCGTAGCTGGCGTCGGGGTTGCCGTCGCGAGGCTGGCCCACGCTGCCGGGGTTGATCAGGGCCGGGCCGAACACGCGCAGCTCCCCCAGCCAGTAGGCGTGCTCGACGTTCTCGCCGTTGAAGGAAAAGCAGCCGGGGATGTGGGTGTGGCCGTGCAAGCAGGCCTTGCCCTCGAGCAGCTCGAGGTTGGCCGCCGCGGTGGCCCCGTCCAGGATGTATTCGAAGATGGGGTCCCGAGGGCTGGCGTGGACCAGGAGGATGCCGGCCTGATCGGCCGCCTCGGGCAGGTTGGCCAGCCAATCCAGCCGGTCCTTGCCCAGACTCTCGATGGTCCAGCGGATGACGTGGGCGGCGTCGTCGTTGAACCAGTCCAGGATCTGCTGGTCGGTGCAGGCGCGATCGTGGTTGCCGACCAGTGTGGGCCAGCCCTTGGCACGGATCGCGTCCAGGCACTTGACCGGGTCGCCGCCGTAGCCCACGACGTCGCCCAGGCAAATGCCGGTGTCGATGTCCGGCTCGGCATGCGCGAGGACCGCCTCCAGCGCCTGCCAGTTGGCGTGGATGTCTGAAAAGACGCCGATCCTCACCCCCCGGCTTCGACGTCCTCCAGCGGCCGGGGGTTGTCGAACAGGCGCGGATGCACGTGGTCGTAAATGATCCGGATGGTCGCGGCGACCGGTATGGCCACGAACATGCCCAGGATGCCGGCCAGGCTGAAGCCGGCCAGGAAGGCCATGATGACCAGGATCGGCGGCAGCCGGACGGCGTCCCCCATCACCTTCGGGAAGACGAAGTTGAGGATGACGTTAGAGATCAGAAGGTAGGCCACGACCACCAACAAGCCCTTCTCGGGGCTGTCTGCGAAGCCGATCAGGACGGCCGGGATGGCGCCCAGGAACGGTCCGAGGTAGGGGACCAGGCTGGTGATGCCGGCCAGGAGGCCCAGGGCCAGCGCGTAGGGCAGACCCAGCAACGCGACGGCCACCCCCGAGGCGATGCCGATCAAGCCGGCGATCACCAGCTGGCCCTTCATGTAGGCGAAGAGCATCCGCTTGGTCGCGGCCCAGACTTCGTCGAAGTCGGTGCGGTAGTCGGTTGGGACCAGCTGCCGCATCAGGCGGGAGGTGGCGTGGCTGTCCATCGACAACAGGAAGGCCACGATCAGCATGAGGAGGACCTGGAGCACGGTCGTGAGCGCGGTGATGCCGATGCTGACCGCGTTGCCAAATTGGCCGAGCAGGAAGTCGCTGAAGTGCTGTGAGGCGGCGTCGATGGGCTTGGTGAGGTCGATCCGGAAGCCCAGGATCGTGAGCTGGCTGCCCTGGAGGTCGTTGAGCCTGGCCTGGGCGGCGGCCGCGAAGCCGGGGACCTGGGCCTGGAGGCTGGTCACCTCCTCGCTGAGCAGCGGCGCCAGCGCGCTGGCCACGCCCACCACCAGCCCGATCAGGCAGGCGAAGAGGACCAGGATGGCGACCGGGCGTGGGATGCCCCAGGAGTGGAGGCTGTCCACGTAGGGGGTGATCAGGAAGGCGATCAGGGCACCCAGGACGAAGGCGCCCAGGACATCCCGGATCAGATAGAGGATTAGGAGGCAGAGGAGGACCGCCGACACGGCGAAGACGATCTGCAGCGAGCGCCGCGAGGCGCTGGTGCGGGTGCGGCGGTGGGGGGTGATCGGGGGGGTGAGGGTCGGGGTGTCAGCCGGGGCGTCGGTGGTGGGGAGGTCGCGGGCCGGCTGGGATTCGGTCGATTCGGGGGCCCTCGGTTTAGGGGAAGTGGTTCGGGGACGCGCGCTGGACTGCAAGGTTGACGCGGCCAGTATGACGATGCAGTGAGGGTTCTAGATCTCGTCCGCCCCGATCAAGCCTTGTAGAAGAGCATGGTGAACCGCTTGGCCACGGTTCACGACGTCCAGCTTGCGATAGATGTTGCTGAAGTGCGCGTCAACGGAGCGGCGGCTGATTTGCAGCTCTTTAGCTATCTCCTTTGTAGAGAGCCCCCGGGCCGCGAGCCGAAGGACCTCACGCTCACGCGCTGAAAGGTCGGGCCGGAGCCCCTCCGGCCGATGCTGCGGCGCGACCGCGCGGGCAATGACTTCGGGGATGAGTTTGCGCGGCACGGGCATCTCTCCCTCGAGTGCGGTCATCAGAGCTCGGTCCAGCTCAGCGGGTCCCGAATCTTTGAGGGCATAGCCGGCGCAGCCAGCTCGGATCATCCTAATTAGGTCTTCGCCCGAGTCGGACACCGTCCAGGCCACGATGATTGGGTGTTTTGCTGCAGAGGCTAGGATCGCCCTTGCCGTAGCGGCGCCATCCATCCCGGGCATGTCGACGTCGAGCAGAACGAGGTCCGGGTGTACCCGCTGGCAGACTCGCACTCCCTCTTCGCCACTGGCAGCTTCGCCGACGAGGTCGAACGTGCCAGTGCTGTCCAGCATGGCCCTGACCGCGATGCGAGGCATGGCCCGGTCGTCGATGACGACAACGCGAGGACGTTTGTTGGAGCTCTTCTGGACCGCCGAGGATTCCGACATAGGATCGATAAACCTACCGCCTTCTCGCCGGCCGTGGGAGACCGGGGTGCCTGCTGGCTACCCCAGCCCCCCTAACGCCAAGTCACGGATGGGAGATTAAGGGCAGGAAAAATCTGCGCCATCGCACAAAGCACCGGACTTTCTGCGTGCAAGGTACATACGGCCAACTCGGTAGAAATACCTAACGGAGCCGACAACCGGAGCCGGCGCCATAGCGCCTGAGTCCGGGCCCGGCTGGGTCTCGGCAAAATTACCTAGGCGACTGCGGGTAAAGACTGCCGATGACCGTATGCAACTTCTCGGATGCCACCGCAGGGCCCACGGGGGGACACTCTCAGCCGAGCCGCGGGGGTAGATGCGGACCAGGTAACTCTGATAGTGGAGGAAGCAATGACCTTTCTGCGTCGGCTATTTCGAACCAACAAGCCGCAGATCTTCGGAGGTTGGGCCTACTAAGGCTCGACAGCTGGTGGTCTCTACTTGGCCACCTCGCGACCTGTTCCGCGGATTCGCAGATTCGTTTCCGATACCGACTGCGACTCGGACGGAATTCTGGCTGCATAGATTTGGGCCAATCATCCAAGGTTGATATGTCGGCCGAGGCGCGCTGAGGCCTCGGCCGACCGCTGTTTATCCATTTGCACCTTCAGAGCTCCCCCTCCCTCCTGGCCGTCGCCGGCATCTCTGACCAGCTGCCGCGCTTCTCGGCCACGGGCACCCAGGACATAGCCGGCAACGAGCGACCCGAAGCGCCAATCGGCCGCTAATGAGGGTCCCATCCGACAATGCTGGCTCTACACTAGCCAGCGGCATGCAGCCCCTGCGGGGCCTAACGTGGGCCGGCACCATCTATCACGTCGGCGTGATCCTCGCGGGCGCCGCACTCGTGCCTGTCTCCCTAATCCTGTTTCCGGTGCACGAGCGAGCAATTCCCCAACTTTTGTACCTAGCCGTATTTACTCAGTTGGCGGCCTTGCTGCCGATTCGGTGGCGACGCGGTACCCAGACGCTCGACACAATGCCGCTCATCGCCGTCTCCTTGCTGGCCCCGGGCGCTGGTGTTGCATTGGTGGCTTGGCTGTGCATGTTCGATGGCCGGCGCCCTTCTCCGCAACTCGAACTGTGGAAGCTCATATTCATCAGAGCCAAAGCCGCCCTGGAATTTGGCCTCCCGTCAATGCTAATCACGCTACTTCCTCTGTCGGGGATTGTCGACGTACCCGTTCGCACAGTCCTATTGGCCTCTGGGAGCCTGTTGATTGGATTTCCGCTAATGGCTGCAGGATTCGCTCTCTACGGGCGCGAGACCTTCTGGTCCGTCTTCACCACAAACGTTGGCTTTAGCTCGATTCGATCGGTAGTTATCTTGGCCATCGGGGGCGGAGCCCTCTACATGCTGCTCCAAATGCCGGCAGGCTATCTAATGGGCATCGGGCTGCTCGGATTGTTGATGGCTGTGCGCTCGAACATGGCCGATGCGCAACGACAGCAAATTGAGCGGATTCAGACATTGGAGTTACTAGCACAGGCTTTGGACGCGCGTGATCCAATGACAGAGCTCCATTCTCAACGGGTTTCTGACCTGGCGTCGCGACTGGCCGAGGTCCTTGGCATGAGTAGCCTTGAAATCGAGCGCATGCGTGTCGCTGGGCTACTGCATGACATTGGGAAGATCGGCGTGCCGGATTCAGTCTTAAAGAAGGCCGGCCAACTTGACGCATCGGAATGGTCCGCCATGCGACGCCACGCGGACCTCGGCGCAGATATGATCGCTCGCCACACCGCGCTTGAACCAATCGCGCCATGGGTCAGGACTCACCACGAGCGATGGAATGGCTCTGGCTATCCCAAATCTATGTCCGGCGAGTACATACCGCTTGGTGGTCGCATTCTCGCAGTTGCGGATTCCTACGACACGATTACCGGGCCACGTGTTTATCGACCATCGGTCTTGACTCCGCTCGAAGCAGTCAACGAAATCTCCAGGAGTGCGGGGACGCTGTATGACCCGGTTGTCGTGGATGCGTTGCGCAAATTGCACGGCCTGCCTGCGCTCGAACCTCTGGCCCCGGACGGACGGCTCGCCGCACGAGAGGTCACTGCTGGGTTTGGCCTACTACGCAATAGTTACCGTTTCCGGATGCTCGCCCTTGGGATGACGGCCTCCTCCCTCGGTGATCCGCTTACTGCGATTGCCATCGTTGTTACGGCATACGCATTAATGCATAGCGCCTTGGCAGTCGCCGCCACATATGCGCTGCGGGCACTCGCCGCCATGCTGGCAGCTGCGGCGCTCGGCGGCGCCGCAGATCGATTGCAGAGGGCACGCCTAATTATCGCAGCGGATTCTTTCCGAGCCCTCATGCTCTGCAGCTTACCTCTTTTGATCTTCGGGAGGCCATGGCTGCTGTTTCCAGCGGTCGTTTTACTAGGCGCAATTGGTGCGCTGTCACAAGCGTCTCGCGAGGCGGCCGTTCCTCATATCTTGCGGGCGGACGAGATTCCAGGTGGCAATGCTGTGATTGCGGGCGCCACAACAGCCGCACAGGCGATTGGCTATCCACTGGCGGCAGTCATATTGTGGGCGACATCGTCGACAACGCCGATGTTTATTGCTGACGGACTGACATTTGCGATCGCAGCGGCGCTAACCTTCACTGCTGGGGGCCTCGGGGGAGGCATTTCGTCGCGTCGTATCGGCGGCGCGATCCGAGCGGCTTGGTCGTTGCCGCCCGTCCGCACTCCTCTGGTCATTGCTGGCGCAGCGGCGCTAATAATTTCAATGACCTTGCCCGCACTGGTTGTGTTGGCATACCAGCTAGCTAATAACGGACCCCGAGCATATACCGTTCTTGAGGTCGTAATTACAGTTGGAATGGTGGTGGGCGCCGTGGTGTTAGGGTGGTGGTCGAAGCTGCCAGTGCGTGTCGCGACGGTGATTGGTCTAGTTATCATGGGCCTGCTTTCGCTGATCGTTGTTGTGAGTCCCTGGTTGGTCCTAACGTCGATTGCATTGCTCCTCGCATCGATCGGTAATCAGATCTACGTTGTAGGCAATAGAAGCGAGATTCAGCAGGCAGTGCCGAGCGACAGGCGTGGCAGCGTCATGGCGACTCGCGCCGTCATCGCCGAGACGCTTGTCATTGTTGGGGCGGGTGCTGGCGGAATACTCACAGGTCTGATTGGTGGTCGTGCAACCTATGCGATCGTCGCCGGCGGGCTACTGATTCTTGGCCTGCTGGTATGGGCACGCGGCGCTCGACTCGGCCAGCCTCGCCCCACAATACAAATGTATCCGGTCATCCAGCAATTCGAGTTATCGGATGACCTCGGCCGAGCGAGCTCCCGTCCGACCCTACGCACGCGTGCACCCGCCACCGATACCCTCGGAGCTGGGCGTCGTATAGCGATTTCCTCTCTCACGGCGGATACCGAGGAAGAGCCTGAGGAGTTGGGAGCGTAACGTAACGGCAGAAGGCGCTGCCCAGAGAAGCAAAGGTCACGAAGCGCGTTCATCCAATGTCCCATCTCTGATATGGGGAATCCTAGGCGCCGTGCTCGTAGTTGCGATTCCTGAGCCCGGGCTTCGCGAATCCTCCTGGCTTGATACTGCCTTTCTTGTGATCGTTGCGACGATTCTGGGCAGCGCTAGTATCCAGTTGAAGTACGGGATCCTCAACATGAGTGGAGCTGCTACTTCGGCAGCAGTTGCGTTATTGAGCCCGCTTCAGGCCGGGCTCGTCGGCTTGGCTGGTCAAGCCCAACGCGCCTGGTCCAGGCGACACTATGACCGCGTGCCCGCAAACGCTGGGAGCGGTCTGTGGGGCGCAGCAGGCGCGTCCGTCCGTTACGCGTGCGGGACCCATGGCTTGCCCGTTCAGGAAGCTGTCGCCCTCGCTCTGTTTTCTGGCGTGGTCGTAAACGTGATCTATACCAGCGTGTCGTTGACGTTTCTGACCGGGATGCCAGCACTTCAAATGGTGAGACAGATACTTACTCCTGCGGTTCTCGGAGCATACGGATACTTCCTGATTGCAGGCGCCCTCGCCTCGACGATGCTCGGGCATGGCCTCGAAGGCTTATGGCGAGCATCTGGGCTATTCGTACTTGCGATCGCAATTGGTGATAGCGTCGGCGGTCGATCGATTCGAGCGTTCCTGGAGGGGCAGCTGGCCGCTACCGAACCGCATGTTCAGTACAGTCGCCTAGCCCAGGGAACGTTCCACGATATGCGCAATCATATTGCAGCTACAAAGGCCAACCTTAGCGAGATTAACGCACGCGCCCTTGACGATGAGGACGCCTCAAGTCTTGCCTCTGCCATAGCATCCTTGGATGATGCGCTGCAGCTACTGGTCGAGGCTCAAGATACCGGGCTGCCCACCAGCTTGACGGCGTTTGACAGAGTCGACTTAGCCGAACTCTGTCGCCAAACGGTGGCTATTCATCGGCGCGCCTCCGGACGTCAGCATGTCGCACTCCTTAGCCAAACACCGGACAACGAGGTTCCCGTCTTTGGCAATGCCGTATTACTCGGAGAGGTAATAACGAATCTATTAATCAACAGCATCGAGGCATCGCTGCCCACCGGTAGCGTTACCGTTCGTTGCCGATCACTGGCTGAATCTGCGGAAGTGTCAGTATCAGACACTGGCGGGGGAGTGCCACGAGACCTCATTCCAAGAATATTCGAACCGGGCTTCAGCACGAAGGCCGGTAGCGGTCGCGGCCTCGGTCTGTATACCTCGCTCGGGATCGCACGCCAACATCACGGCGATCTCCGATATGTACGTGATAGCGCGGGATCGCGATTTATCCTGACCCTACCTGATTACGACCGGGGAAAGGTCGTGTTGAGTGCGATCAAAGGGCGTTAAGGACCTGCGCCAAAGTGGCCGGCTCGACCGGCTTCATTAAGAAGGCACGTGCTCCGTACATCCTTGCTTCCTCTCTAGCGAGGAGATCTGAGGAGCCACTCACAACCACGAGAGGCAAGGATCGAAGTCGATCAAGCGATGCTGCGGATGTTGCGCGCAAAATGCCCAAGTCGGCAACAATCCTCGTCGCGGCGACTGAGGTATCAATAGCTTCAGCGTCAGGAAGGCAGCGGCAGGTTAAACCGAAGCGCTGCAGTTGGCGGGCCAACGCGGCGTTGAGCCTCGCATCGTCGTCGATCAATATGATCGTTCCTGACCTCGACCCTCGGGCAGCAGACTCAACTGACGTCAGCTGCTCGATGGCTTGTTCGATCGTCTCGGCGACGCCTTCGTCCGGAATGCGGGCGTCTGAGCGTAGTAGTTCGATCTCTGCCTTGAGGCGCGCTAGCGTCGAGCGGAGCTGATGGAGAAGCCGGTCGACCTCGGTAGGGTCAGCGAGGGGTTGCGAGTCGATATCCACGCCTATGCACCGTTTCTATCCAACCGGGCTCGCCCAACTCCTTCCTGATGGCCCAGACCGCCTGCTCCACACTGTGTGCCAATCCCACGTACCCACTCCCCCAAAACCGCTCCAAGAGCTCCGTCTTGTCCACGATGGCCCCGTTCTTCTCCATCAAATATTTCAGCACCTGCAGCTGACGGTGCTCCAGCCGCAGCTCTCGGCCCCCCAACCAGGCTCGGTCGTCCAGGGTGTCGACGAGCAAGCTCCCCCGGCGTAGATAGGTGGGCGAGGGCCGGTGCCGCCGGATCGCCGCCCCGATCCGTGAAACCAGGACGGCGGTATCGCCGCCCTTGCGCACGTAGTCCACGGCGCCGATCTCCAACGAATACGCCTCGTCGGCCGCCTCCACGCGGCCGCCGGTCAGGATCAGGACCGGGAACTCTGTGGATCCGTCCGGTGCCCGGAGCTCGTTGAGCACGGACTCGCCGTCCACGCCCGGCATCTCGTAGTCGAGCACCATCAGGTCCGGCGGCTCGGTCCGGACGAGTTCCAGGGCCTCGGCGCCGCCACCGGCGACCTCCACCGAATAGCCAGAGCGACGCAGCAATTCGGCGATGACGCGCGCCGAACGGAGGTCGTCATCGACAACCAGGAGCCTCGGCATCCCCAACCGAGGCGACCTTAACAAACCTCAGGAAATCCTGAAGAAGAGATGAGCCAGACCTGAGGACTCCTCGCTGGCCCACCTCTAATCTGCCCGGCATGGCGAACCTGATCGACCTCGCGAAGACCCGCAAGCACCTGGCCCTGGCGCTCGACGTGGTGCATCACGATCGCTGGGTCTTCGGCGGTCTGCGCGATGGTCGCCTGCGCGTCATGGGCGACTCGGAGACCGCAAAGGAGCCGCCGGTCCAGCCCCTCTTCATGCAGCTCAGCCACCTCTCGCGCCGCTGCCTCTTCGAGCGCCACCCTATCGCGGTCAGCTCCGTCGTCGACCCCATCGGCTATGACGACTGGGAGCGCGACTGGCCGGCGCTGATCTACGTCCCCATCGGGGTGCCCAAGACGCGTCCGGTCGGACTCCTGATCGTGGGCTGCGCCAAGGAGCACTGGTACACCCAGGACGAGATCGACTACGTGGCCGCCCTGGGCGTCACGCTCACAGCCAACGTCAGCGCTGTAACGGGCCCTCTCGGCCGCCTCAATGAGGAGGAGAGGCACGCCGCCCAGCTGATCGCGGAGGGGCTGTCGGACAGCGAAGTCGCCAGGGCTCTGGCCATCGACGACGACACAGCGCACAAGCTTGCTGACGCCGCGCTGCGCAAGCTCAGCCTGCGTTCCCGGTTCGACCTTCGCGAGCTCTTTCCCTACCAGTCGCGCATCCGGCCGCATCTCGTGTAACGACAGTCATCTAACGACACGGCCGCCTCGGTCCAGCCCTACCCGAGATAGCCCCCGGTTGAGACCCGAGTCTCGGAGACCGGGGCGGCCGCCCCCTTAAGAAAGTCCGGTCGGCTCCGGCCCGAAAAGAAAGACCGTGGTGCCTCGGCCCGGGGTCGTGACCACCTCCAGGCGCCCGCCGATGCCGGCCGCCCGCTCTCGCATCCCGACCAGGCCGTAGCCCCCGGAGTTGGATCCCTCGAACCCTTTGCCCTCGTCGGTCACCTCGATCAGGAACGGCTTGGCCGCGAAGCCCAGGCGCACCCGGCACATGGCCGCGCCTGAGTGCCGGCGGACGTTGGTGAGCGCCTCGCGGACGATGTGGAACGCGACCTCGCGCTGGCCCTGCGTCAGCTCCTCCTCGCTGCCGCCCCACCACAACTCCACTCGGATGCCGTATAGGCGCGCGAAATCGTCGGCGGTCTTGCGCAGCTCCTCGACCAACGAGGATGTCTCCAGACGTCGCGGTCGCATCGCGCGCAGGGTGTTGCGGGTGTTGGAGAGCAGGTTCTCCAGGATCTCGTGGATGTTGCGCAGGACCTGCGGGCCTTCTTCGGTGTTGGCGGCCGACTCGAAGTAGTACTTGAAGAGGGCCACCGAGGTGGCGAGGTCGGCGGCCAGGCCGTCGTGCAGCTCCCGGGCGATGCGCACGCGTTCTCGGGCCACCGCCTCGTCGACCATCCGGTAGGCGGCATCGACCCCGCTCTCGCCTTCGACCGGTGAGCTCGGCACCGGCATCTCCAGCGCGGCCCCGTAGTCGTTGGCCTCAATCTCCGCAGCCGCCGCCTGCCGGCGGCGCTTCACTGCACGCCCACTGCGCCCAGCCTAGCCTCCCGTGCCCGCCTGCGGCGCCGGGACCAGGACTCGACCAGTGCGATCGTGAGCGGGTGGAAGGCCCAGCGCCGGACGCGCCGCCAGGGGCGCAGGAGCTGCTGGCGCTCCAGAGCCGCCAGCTGCAGCTCCAGCGCGGAGATCCCCGCCACCAGGCGATAAGTGAGCGCTAAATCTCGCGTGGCGAGGCCCGCCCGGCGCGTGCGCACGAAAGCCGGCAGGACCAGAATGATTCCGACCAAGGCCACCACGGCCGCCAAGACCAGCAACCCGACGCCGATCCAGCCGAGCACGGTCAAGCCGGACGCTCCTCCTCATCCAGGCCGACCGGCGCCAGCGTGATCACCTGGTCATCGGGCTGGACCCGCATGACGATCACGCCCTGAGTCTGGCGACCGATCTGGGAGATCGATCCGACGGTGGTCCGCAGGACCATGCCCGAGGCCGTGATCAGGAGGATCTCCTCCTCGGGGTCGTCGGTCACCCGTAGCGTGGCCAGGCGTCCCACCCTGTCCGTGACCTTGAGCGTGAAGACGCCCTGGCCGCCGCGATGGTGCAGGGGATATTCGGAAACCGGCGTGCGCTTGCCGTAGCCGCGCTCGGTCACGACCAACAGGTCGGCGCCGGCGCGCGCCACCGCCATGCCGGCCACCACGTCGCCTTTGCCCAGCCGCATGCCGATCACGCCCATGGTGTCGCGGCCCATAGGCCGCACCTCGGTCTCGCTGAATCGGATGGCCTTGCCGAGCTGGGTGGCGATGATCACCTCGTCGGCGCCGCTGGTCGGCGACACCCAGTTGAGCTCGTCGCGCTCCTGGAGGTTGATGGCGATCAGGCCGTTGCGGCGCACGTTGGCGTACTCCTTCATCGCCGTCTTTTTGATGTAGCCGTTCTTGGTCACCATCAGCATGTAGCGCGCCTGCGGGTCGTCCGACTCGGGCCGCACGAACGCCGCCGAGATGCGCTCGCCCTGCGCGATGTCGATCAGGTTGTTGAGCGGAATGCCCTTGGCCGTGCGGTCACGCTCCGGCACCTCGTGCACACGAAGCTGAAACACGCGACCGTTGGACGTGAAAAAGAGCATCGATGCGTGTGTGTGCGTGATCAGCAGGTGCTGCGCAAAGTCCTCTTCACGCGAACCGGTCGGCGCGTCGGAACCGGCCACCGTGCGCGCGCCCTTCAAACCCACGCCGCCGCGGCGCTGCGCTCGGAACGTGCGCGACGGCTGGCGCTTCACGTAGCCGCGGTTGGTGAGCGTCACCACGACCTCTTCCTTGGGAATCAGGTCTTCAGCCGAGAGCTCGCCGGCCTCCTGGTCGGTGATCTCGGTGCGGCGGTCGTCGCCGTACTTCTTGACCAGATCGGCCATCTCCTCGGCGATCAGCATCCGCACCTTCTGGTCGGATGCGAGGATCGATTCCAGGTACGCGATGGTCTTGATGACCTCTTCGTATTCCTCGTCGATCTTCTTGCGCTCGAGCTGCGTGAGTCGACCCAGGGTGAGGGCGAGGATGGCCTTGGCCTGGCGCTCGGAAAGCCCGAACTTCGACTGCAGCTGATCGCTGGCGGTGTCGGTGTCGGAGGCGGCACGGATGGTCTTGATCACCTCGTCCAGGTGATCGAGGGCGATCTTGAGGCCCTCCAGGATGTGGGCCCGTTCCTGCGCCTTCTCGAGGTCGAACTGGGTGCGGCGCAGGATAACCGTACGCCGGTGGTCGATGAACAGCTGCAGCGCTTGCTTGAGGGAGAGCACCACCGGCCGGCCCTCGACGATGGCGAGCATGATCACGCCGAACGTCGACTGGAGTGCGGTGTGCTTGTACAGGTTGTTGAGCACGGTGAAGGGCCGCGCGTCGCGCTTCAGCTCGACCACCACCCGCATGCCGTGACGGTCGGATTCGTCGCGCAGATCGGCGATCCCTTCCAGCTTCCGGTCGGCCACCAGCTCGGCGATCTTGGCCACCAGGTTGGCCTTGTTGACCGCGTAGGGCAGCTCGTCGAAGATGATGCGCTCGCGTCCGTTGGCCGCCTCTTCGAAGGTGTGGCGCGCGCGCACGATCAGCTTGCCGTGCCCGGTGGCGTAGGCCTGCTTGATGCCGGCCGTGCCCATGATGATGCCGCCGGTCGGAAAGTCGGGGCCCTTGACGAACTGCAGCAGGTCCTCGGCCGTGGCCTCGGGGTTCTCCACCAGGTGGGTGACCGCCGCGCAGACCTCGCGCAGGTTGTGCGGAGGGATGTTGGTCGTCATCCCCACCGCGATTCCGGTGGCGCCGTTGATGAGCAGGTTGGGAACGCGCGCCGGCAGCACCGTCGGCTGCTCCTCGGTGCCGTCGTAGTTGGGCTCCATGTCGACGGTGTTCTTTTCGATGTCGGCCAGCAGCTCGCCGGCGATGGCCGACATGCGCGCCTCGGTGTAGCGCATGGCGGCCGCGCGGTCGCCGTCGACGGAACCGAAGTTGCCCTGGCCGTCGATCAGCGGATAGCGCAGCGAGAAGTCCTGCGCCATGCGCACCAGCGCGTCATAGACGGCGGTGTCGCTGTGCGGGTGATAGAGCTTGAGCACGTCACCCACGTAGGCCGCGCACTTGCGGTAGCGCGCGCCCGAGGTAGCGCCGACGCCCTGCATCGCGTAGAGAATCCGGCGCTGCACCGGCTTCAGCCCGTCCCTCACCTCGGGCAGAGCCCGGCTGATGATGACGGACATCGCGTACTCCATGTAGGAGGTCTGCATCTCTTCCTGGAGCGACTTGCCGAAGATGGTGCCGATGTTGCCCGGCGGTGTCTCGTCAGCCATGCGCTAGCCCTCGAACCTCTTGAGCACGATCACCGAGTTCTGACCGCCGAATCCGAATCCGTTTGAGATGGCGATGTTGATGTCCATGCGCCGCGGCTCGTTGGGAACGTAGTCGAGGTCGCAGTCGGGATCGGGCGTCGAATAGTTGATGGTCGGATGTACGACGCCATGCTTGATGGATAGCAGTGTGGCGATGGCCTCCACCGCGCCCGCCGCACCCAGCAGGTGGCCGACCATCGACTTGGTGGAGGAGATCGCGAGTTTCCGCGCATGCGCGCCGAAGGCAAGCTTCAAGGCCTTGGTCTCGCCGGCGTCGTTGAGCTGCGTCGACGTGCCGTGCGCGTTGACGTAGTCGACGTCTTCGGGTCGGATGCCCGCGTCCTGCAGAGCGATCTTGATCGCCTGCGCGGGCGCGGCGCCGGTCTCGTCGGGCGCCACCTGGTGGAAGGCGTCGTCGGTGTTGCCGAAACCGAGGACCTCTCCATAGATGCGCGCATCGCGCGCCTGCGCGTGCTCCAGGGATTCCAGCACCAGCGTGCCCGCGCCCTCGGCGGGCACGAAGCCGTCGCGAGTGGCGTCGAACGGCCGCGAGGCACGCTCGATGTCGTCGTTGCGCGTCGACAGCGCCTTGATGGCGTTGAATGACGCGATCCCCGTTTCGCACAGCGAGGCTTCGGTACCGGCAGCCAGCATCACGTCGGCGTGGCCCTCGCGAATCGCACGCATCGAGGTGCCCAGCGTGTGCGTCGAGGCGGCGCAGGCGGTGACGATGGTCGAGTTCTGGCCTTTCATCCCGAACTGCATGGCGACCTGCGCAGCCGCGATGTTGGGGATGACCATGGTCGCGAAGAGCGGATGCAAGCGGCCACCGTGCAGGAATTCCGACGACATCGTGGTCATCATGTCGAAGCCGCCGATGCCGGTGCCCATCTCGATCCCCACGCGGTAGGGATCTTCTTTGGACATGTCCAGGGCCGCATCTTCGACGGCCATCCGCGAAGCCGCCACCGCCAGGTGCGTGAAGCGCGCCGAGCGCTGCACCAGGCGGCGGTCCATATGGTCGAGCGGATCCCAGTCACGCACCTGGCAAGCGAACTTGGTGGCCAGGCGCTCGGTCGAGAAACCTTCGATCGGCGACGCGCCGCTCTTGCCTTCGATCAGCGAACTCCAGTACTCGTCCAGCGACTTGGCGATCGGGTTGACGGTGCCCATGCCCGTCACCACCACGCGCCGGCGGTCGTTCTTCATCGCGCCACGGCCTCCCGAATCTTATCCACGAGCCGCGCGCCGACTGCCTCGCGCGCCACCCGGATCGCGTTCAGAAACGCCCTCGCGTCGGAACGTCCGTGCGCCACCACGGCCACGCCGTCGATGCCCAGCAGCGGCGCGCCACCGAACTCGCGCCAATCGATGCGGTCCCGGATCTTGCGCACGCCGGGGCGGATCAACAGGCCGCCGACCTTGCCGGTGACCGTGCTGGGAATCTCCTCGCGCAGGTTGCGAAAGAGGAAATCGGCCGTCGCCTCGGCCATCTTGATGGCCACGTTGCCCACGAAACCGTCGGCCACCACCACGTCGGCCTTGCCTTCGAAAACCTCTTTGGGCTCGACGTTGCCGACGAAGTTGAGGCCGGTGCCGTTGCGACGCAGTCGCGCGTTGACCTCGCGCGTGAGCTCATCACCTTTGCCGTCTTCCTCACCGTTGGCCAGCAGGCCCACGCGCGGACTCTCGCGCTGCATGAGCTCGCGGGCGTAGACGCTGCCCATGTGCGCGAACTGCACCAGGAACTCCGGCCGGGAATCGACGTTGGCCCCCACGTCCAGGAAGTACGCGCTGCCGTCGGCGGTAGGCACCACGCTGCCCAGCGCCGGCCGCTCGACGCCGCGAATGCGGCCCTGCAAGAAGAGCGCGGCCGCCATGATGGCGCCCGAATTGCCCGCCGAGACCCAGGCCTCGGCCTCGCCCTGCTTGCACATGCGCGCACAGACGCCCATCGAAGAGTCGGGCTTGCCGCGCACGGCCTGCGCGGGATGCTCGTCCATCGCGATCACCTGGGTCGCGGGCCGGAAGCGGAGCCCGGGATGCTGCTCGACCAGCGGCTGCACGCGCTCCGCCTGGCCGACCACGATCAGCTCCAGGTCGGACCAGCGGGTGGCCGCCTCCGCCGCACCCTCGACCACGGCCGCGGGCGCGAAGTCGCCGCCCATGCCGTCGACAGCTATTCGCATGGAGCTGGGGACGCTCAGATGTCCAGGTTGCGCACTGCCTTGGCGTGCGCCTGGATGAACTTCTTGCGCGGCTCGACGTCGTTGCCCATCAACTTCTCGAAGGTGTCCGCGACCGCCGCGGCGTCCTCGATGTCGACGCGCAGGAGCACGCGCTTTTCGGGGTTCATGGTGGTTTCCCAGAGCTGGTCGGCGTTCATCTCACCGAGACCCTTGAAGCGGCTGACTTTGACGTTGGCGCCCATCCGCTTCATCTCCTTGTCGCGCTCGGCGTCGCTGTAGACCCAGGCCACCTGCTTGCCTTTCTCGACCTTGTAGAGCGGCGGCTGCGCCATGTAGACGTGCTGGCGCTCGATCAGCTCGGGGAAGTAGCGGAAGAAGAACGTGAGCAGCAGCGTGCGGATGTGGCTGCCGTCGACGTCGGCGTCGGTCATGGTGACGATGCGCCAGTAGCGCAGCTTGTCGATCTCGAAGCGCTCACCGATACCGGTGCCCAGCGCCGTGATCAGGTTGCGGATCTCCTCGCTGGTCAGCACCTTGTCCAGGCGCGCCTTCTCGACGTTGAGGATCTTGCCGCGCAGGGGCAGGATGGCCTGCGTGCGCCGGTCGCGACCGGACTTGGCGGTGCCACCGGCGGAGTCGCCCTCGACGATGAAGAGCTCGCATTTCTGTGGATCGCGCTCCGAGCAGTCGGCGAGCTTGCCCGGCAGCATCGTCGACTCCAGCAGCGACTTGCGCTGGACCAGGTCGCGAGCCTTGCGCGCGGCCTCGCGGGCGCGGGCCGCGGTGAGCGACTTCTCGATGATGCGGCGGCCCTCGGCCGGGTTCTCGTCGAGGTACTGCGTGAGGCCGTCTGTGAGGACCGTGGAAACGTGGCCCTGGACCTCCGCGTTGCCCAGCTTGGTCTTGGTCTGGCCCTCGAACTGCGGCTCCAGGAGCTTGACGCTGATCACCGCCGTGAGGCCTTCGCGCACGTCCTCGCCGGTGAGGTTGGGATCGGCCTCTTTGAGCAGCCCGGCCTTGCGCGCGTAGCGGTTGATCGCGTTGGTGAGGGCCGCGCGGAAACCGGTGACGTGGCTGCCGCCCTCGGCGGTGTGGATGTTGTTGGCGAAGGCCAGCACGTTCTCGACGAAGGTCTGGTTGTACTGCAGCGCCACCTCGATCTGCGTGGTCTCGATCTCGCGGTCGACGTAGAAGGGCGCCTGGTTGACCAGGCCCTTGCCGTGGTTGAGATAGCTGACGAACGCGAGGATGCCGCCCTCGAAGTAGAAGGTGTAGGGATAGCCCAGGTTTTCGTCGTCGAGCACGATCTTTAGGCCCTTGTTGAGGAAGGCCATCTCGCGCAGGCGGTGCTGGATCTGGTCGCGGTCGAAGTTGGTGTCCGGGAAGACCTGGGGATCGGGCCAGAAGCGGATCAGAGTGCCTTTGGCCGTGCTCTTGCCGACTGTCTGCACTGGCGTCTGGGGCACGCCGCGCACATAGGCTTGCGTGTACTCCTTGCCGTCACGGAAGACGCGGGCCTCGAGGCGTTCGGAAAGGGCGTTGACGACGGAGAGCCCGACACCGTGCAGGCCACCCGAAACCTTGTAACCGCCGCCTCCGAACTTGCCGCCCGCATGCAGCACCGTGAGCACCACCTCCAGCGCGCTGCGCCCGTCGTCCATCTTGTCGACCGGGATGCCGCGGCCGTTGTCGCGCACCGAGACGCTGCCGTCGGCGTGCACCGTGACCACGATCTCGTCGCAGTGCCCGGCCAGGGCTTCGTCGACCGAGTTGTCGACCAGCTCCCAGACCAGGTGGTGGAGGCCGCGCTGGTCGGTCGACCCGATGTACATACCGGGACGCCGCCGGACGGGTTCCAGGCCTTCGAGAACCTGGATCTGCTCGGCGGTGTACGCCACGTCGGCGCCGAGGGGACGGGGGCGCATTTTGCGGCTGCCCGGGAGGTCTCGATCGACGCTCACGAGGCGGCCGGCCGTCCCAGCGTGTGGAGTTGGAGAAAAGGCAACTGGGGAGGTGGCTCCGAATACGAATTCTACCCCAAACGGGGCTTCGACCGGGCTGTTAAGGGCTCTCCCCAGCGGTTTCCGAAGGGGGTTTCCAGCGCAGCACGGGCCGCCGCGCGGCGGCCACCTCGTCGAGCCGGCCGACCGGCAGGCTGACGGGTTCCCGATGCAGGCGATCGGGGTCGCTGCGCGCCAGGTCGGCCACCTCCTGCACCGCCTCGGCGAAGGCGTCCAGCGTGGCCTTGGACTCGGTTTCGGTGGGCTCGACCATCACCGCCTCGGGCACGATCAGCGGGAAGTAGATGGTGGGCGCGTAATAGCCCCGCTCGAGAAGCCCCTTGGCCACGTCCAGGGCCTTGATGCCGTGCTCGCCCAGGTTGCGCGCCGAGGCCACGAACTCGTGCATGCAGGGACCCTCGTGGGGCAGATCGAGCACCCCCTCGAGCCGGCCGCGCAGGTAGTTGGCCGCCAGCACCGCGTCCTCCGAGGCCTGGGCCAGGCCGTCGCCGCCCATGGCCAGGATGTAGGTGTAGGCGCGCACCAGCATCCCGAAGTTGCCGTAGAAGCTGCGCACCCGCCCGATCGACTGCGGGCGTTCGTGGTCCAGCTCGTAGTGGCCGTTGCGGCGCTCGATGGTGGGGCGCGGGAGAAACGGCTCCAGGTCCTTCTTGACGCCCACCGGCCCGGCGCCCGGACCGCCGCCGCCGTGAGGCGTGGTGAACGTCTTGTGCAGGTTCATGTGCACGGCGTCGAACCCCATGTCGCCCGGCCGGCAGATGCCCATCAGCGCGTTCAAGTTGGCGCCGTCGTAGTAGAGCTTGGCGCCGGTGGCGTGGACCATCTCCGCCACCTCCAGGATCTCGCGCTCGAACAGCCCCAGCGTGTTGGGGTTGGTGAGCATCAGCGCGGCCACGCGCTCGTTCAGCTTGGACTCCAGGTCGGCCACGCTGATCCGGCCGTCGGCGCCCGAGCGCACCTCCACCACCTGGAAGCCGCAGAGCGCTGCACTGGCCGGGTTGGTGCCATGCGCGCTGTCAGGCACCAGGACCTGGTCGCGGCGCTCGCCGCGGGACTGGTGGTAAGCCTGGATCATGCGCAGGGCCGTCCATTCGCCGTGAGCGCCGGCGGCCGGCTGCAGGGTGACGCGGTCTACCCCCACCACCGCGCAGAGCGCTGCTTCCAGCCGGTGCATCAGCTCCAGCGCGCCCTGCGTCGTGCTCTCGTCCTGGTAGGGGTGCAGGTAGGCGAAGCCGGGCAGCTGGGCAGCGGCCTCGTTGGCGACCGGGTTGTACTTCATGGTGCAGCTGCCCAGGGGATAGAAGTTCTCGCTGATCGAGTAGTTCAGCGAAGCCAGCCGGCCGTAGTGGCGCATCAGCTCTGGCTCGCTGATCTGGGGCAGCAGGGGGGCCTGGCGGCGCTTCAGGTGCGCCGGTAGAGATTCGGCCGCCGGCGGCTGCTGGACGCCGGCCTCGGGCAGGCGGGGACCGGGCCAGTCGGGGCGGCTGAGCTCGAAGCTGAGGGCTTCGCTCATGCCGGCCGCCGCAGCGCCTCCAGGAGCTGGTCGAGGGCGCGCGGATCGTTCAGCTCGGTGCAGCAGAACGTGGCCACGTCCGCCAGCTCCGAGTACCAGCGGCCGACCGGCAGGCCGCCCAGGATGCCCTTGTCTTCGAGAGCGCGGAGGCGATGTAAAACGTTTTTCATCCGCACCGGGAACTCGTTGAAGAAGGGCCGCTCCGGGTAGAGCAGCTCGACCTCGGGCAGCTTCGCCAGCTCCGCCGCCAGCGCGTGCGCCCGCCGGTAGGACACGTCAGCGACGTGCTGCAGGCCGTGCGGCCCCATGTAGGTCATATAGACGCTGGCGGCCAGCGCGCAGAGCGAGTGGTTGGTGCAGATGTTGGAGGTGGCCTTCTCGCGGCGGATGTGCTGCTCGCGCGCGGTCAGGGTGAGGACGTAGCCGCGGCGGCCCTGGCCGTCGTGAGCCTCGCCGACCAGGCGACCGGGCAGCCGGCGGACCAGTTCCTGGCGGCAGGCGATGAAGCCGACGTGGGGACCGCCATAGCTGGGCGCCAGGCCCAGCTGCTGGCCCTCGCCGACGGCGATGTCGCCGCCGTACTCGCCGGGCGCCGCCAGCAGCGCCAGGCTGATGGGGTCGACGCAGGCGACGGCCAGGGCGCCCGCCGCGTGGGCGACCTCGACCAACTGGGCGCCGTCGGCGATCAGGCCCAGGAAGTCCGGGTTCTGGAAGACCAGCGCTGCCGTGTCCTCGGTCGGGTCCGTGCCCTCGCGGACCGCGAAGCCCCGCCCCTGGGCGTAGCCGCGCAGGACCTCCAGGTACTCCGGATGCAGGTAGGGCGCCACCAGGACCTCGGGCCGGCCCGTGTGGACGACGGCCATCATGGCCGCCTCGGCCACCGCCGTCGCGCCGTCGTATAGGGAGGCATTGGCGATCTCCAGACCCGTCAGCTCGGCGATCAGGGTCTGGAACTCGAAGATGGCCTGCAGGGTGCCCTGGCTGGCCTCCGGCTGGTAGGGCGTGTAGGCCGTGTAGAACTCGGGCTTGGAGAGCACCGCACCCACCGCGGCCGGGATGAAGCGGCGGTAGACCCCTCCGCCACGGAAGGTCAGGCGGTCGTCGAAGACGCGGTTGCCGGCTGCCAGCTCCCGAACCCGTGCCATGGTCTCCATCTCCGACAGGCCCGGCGCCAAATCGAGGCGGCGCAGGCGGAGGGAGGCAGGCACGTCGACCAGGAGATCGTCGATCGAGCCGGCACCCAGGTCCGCCAGCATCTCCTGGCGGTCCTCCGGGGAATGGACCAGGTAGGGCAAGCGGCCTAGCTGCCTCCGGACTCGGCCAGGCGCTGGTAGGCGGCTTCGTCGAGCAGGTTCTCGGGCACGCCGCCGTCGGCCTGCACTTTGATCAGCCAGCCCTCCCCCAGGGGATCCTTGTTGACCAGCTCGGGGTTGGCGGCCAAGCGGTCGTTGACCTTGACGACAGTGCCCGCGACGGGGGCGTACAGATCGGAGGCCGCCTTTACCGACTCGATCACGCCGAAGGCTTCTCCGGCTGTGAGCCTGCGGCCCTGGCGCGGCAGCTCCAGGAAGACCACGTCGCCCAGCTGCGACTGCGCGAAGTCGGTGATGCCGATGGTGGCCACTCCGTCCGCGACATCGACCCACTCATGGGTCTCGGTGTAGCGTCTGTCGCCCAAGTTCTCCTCCTCGTTAGCCGGCCGGCTTGGCGCTGCTGACGGCGGTCTTCACGGATCCCCGGTAGAAGGGCAGCTTGACGACCTCGGCGCTGCCGGCCGCGCCCCGGCCCTCGATCTCGAGCTGGGTCCCGGGCGGCGCTGCGCCGGCGGTGACCGACGCCATCCCGATCCCGCCGCCCAGGAAGAAGGAATGGGTGCCGCTGGTCACGACCCCGATCCGTTCCCCCCCGCGGCTGACGGCGGCGCCGTGGCGGGGGATCGTGCGCTCCCCACAGCGCAGCCCGACCAGAACCCGGTCCGGCCCGCGCTCGCGCACCCGCGCCAGCGCCTGGCGGCCGATGAACTCGCCCTTGTCGAGCTTGACCGTCCAGCCCAGGCCGGCCTGGTAAGGGTTGGTCGCCTCATCCATGTCGTTGCCGTAGAGGCGGAGTCCCGCCTCCAGCCGGCAGACGTCCCGCGCGGCCAGGCCGGCGGGCACCGCACCGGCGGCCAAGAGCGCGTCCCAGACCCCGCCGACGTCGGTCGCCGGCAGCACCAGCTCGAAACCGTCCTCGCCCGTGTAGCCGGTGCGAGAGATGGTGGCGGTGACGCCGGCCACCTGTCCTTGCGCCACACCGAAGTAGGGGATCTCGGCCAGTTCGACGTCGGTTGTCAGCGGCGCCAGCAAGCCCTCGGCACGTGGACCCTGGAGGGCCAGCAGCGCCGTCTCCTGGCTGCGGTCGACGACTTCCACGCCGCCCGCGTGCGCGCGCATCCAGGCCACGTCCTTCTCCCGGTTGGAGGCGTTGACCACGGCCGACCAGGACCCGTCGGGAAGCCGGTAGACCACCAGGTCATCGAGCACGCCGCCGTCGGGGTTGCAAATCAGGTTGTACTGGGCGTGGCCGGCGGCCACCCCCGAGAGGTCGTTGGTCACCAGCCGCTGCAGGTAATCCGCGACACCGGTGCCGCGGAAGCCGACCCGGCCCATGTGGCTGACGTCGAAGAGGCCGGCCGCGCCGCGCACCGCGGCGTGCTCCTCGCGCACGCTCGTGTACTGCTGCGGCATCTCCCAGCCTGCGAAGTCGACGAGGCGCGCGCCCAGCGCCCGGTGCCGGTCGTAGAGCGGGGTGCGCTCAGGCACCCTCTGGGCCTTCGATCTCGTCCAGGAGGCGCTCCGGGTCCAGGTACTGGAGCAGGTCCTCGTCGTGCTGGCGGCGCGCCTCCTGCACCATCTCGCCCAGCAGCGCCGTGCGCTCGGGCGCCCACTCCAGCTTCTCCGCGATCTCCGCGTTGGTGGCCTCGCGCCCCTTTTCCTTGCGAATCGAGATCTCGGCGCGCTCGTAGGCTTCGGCGTCCTCGACCAATTGGGCGGCCGCCCTATCCAGCGCCAGCTGGCGGTCCTGGGAGGCGCTGATCTGGGCCGCGACCTCCTGGGTGACGAAGGCTCGGAAATTGTCGGACCCGCTGTCCGGAAAGGCTCGGATCGCCGAGATCAGGCCGATCGCGCCCTCCTGGACCAACTCGTCCTCGTTGAGCCCGGCCCCTTCGGGATCGCGCCGCTCGTGGGCCAGGCGGATGACCAGGCCCAGGTTCTCGTTGAAAAGACGGGTCTCGGCCTCGCTATCGCCGCCGGCCGCTCGCCGCAGCAGGCGCGCCTCTTCCTCGGGGCTGGAGCGCGTGCGTTCGGCCTGCTGGGCCAATGCGCGGAGATCGTGAGCGCTCCTGGCCCCCCTGGCCGCCCCCCGCCGCTCGGGTTGGGGTGCCATCGGCAGCTAATTCTATCGACGCCGGGGGCCGCTCCCGGCCGGGCCA
>DASUVY010000030.1:0-110890 GCA_036378695.1 Candidatus Dormiibacterota bacterium | reverse complement strand
GCGCAGCTGCAGCACGCGCCGCTCGCGCGGGGTGAGGGTGTCCAGGATGTCCTCGACCTCGTTGTGGAGCATGGTCAGCGAGGCCGCGTCCGAGGGCGCCACCGCCTCCTTGTCCTCCACGAAGTCGCCCAGGTGGGAGTCCTCCTCCTCGCCGATCGGCGTCTCCAGCGAAACCGGGTCCTGGGAGACCTTGATGATCTCGCGCACCTTCTCGGGCGTGATCCCCATCTCCTCGGCGATCTCGTCGTCGCTCGGCTCCCGGCCCAGCTCCTGGAGCAGGCGCCGCGACACCCGGACCAGCTTGTTGATCGTCTCCACCATGTGGACCGGGATCCGGATCGTGCGCGCCTGGTCGGCGATGGCCCGGGTGATGGCCTGCCGGATCCACCAGGTGGCGTAGGTGGAGAACTTGTAGCCCTTGTGGTAGTCGAACTTCTCGACCGCCCGGATCAGGCCCATGTTCCCTTCCTGGATCAGGTCCAGGAAGGACATACCGCGGCCGATGTACTTCTTGGCGATGGAGACCACCAGGCGCAGGTTGGCCTCGGTGAGCCGCTGCTTGGCGTCCATGTCGCCAGCCTCGATGGCCTTGGCGAGCGTGACCTCGTCCTGCGCGGTCAGCAGCGACACCCGGCCGATCTCCTTCAGGTACATGCGCACCGGGTCGTCGAGGGAGACCGAGTCCATCATCTCGATCTCCATCAACATGTCGTCGTCGGCCTCGTCCTTCTCCTCGAAGTCCCGCTCGGAGTCGGAGACGTCGATCCCCATCTCCTTGAAGGCCGCGAAGATCCGGAACATCTGGTCCGGCTCGACGTCCATGTCGGGGAAGCCCTCGAGCACGTCGTCGGGAGCCAGGTAGCCCTGCTCCTTGCCCTTCACGATCAGGGCCTCGGCCTGCTGGATCAGCAGGTCTTCGAGCTTGGTCTCGAGTTTTTCCTGGGTCTTGGCCAACCGCTAACTCCCCTCTTCCCGCCGAAGCTCGGCCAGGCGTGATTCGAGAAGGGCAATCTGCGTCGCGTCGCCCCTCACCTCCGCGTCGCGCAAGTCGCTGATTATCGCTCGGGCGCGCCGATCGCCGATCTGGCGGCGAATCCGGCTGACGACGTCGTCCACCGTGGCATCGTCGGTACTGGCCGGCGGGTGGGCCCAGGCGCGGCGGACGAGGTCCTGCTCCTCCTCCGGGAAGCTCGCCAGGGCGTCGCCCAGCGCCTTCAGGCCCCCATCCGCGCCCGCGGTCTCCAACATCCGTTGATAGGCGCCACGCTCCTTGGGTTCCAGGTCTTCCGGATGCAAGCGGCCGCGCACGCGGGCGATGGCGTCGGGGCGCACCGCCAGGATCTCCAGCAGGTAGCGGAACGCGGCCGACCATTGCTTTCCCGCCGGCTGCGGGCGTGAAACGTCGCCGTTAGAGAATTCCTCTCGACGGGCGCCGTCGCGTGGGGCGGAAGGGGGCCTCAGAACGACCCGATTGGCGTCGACGCCCAACCAGTATGCAGATTGTTCGCGGTAGGTCTCGCGGAGCGCGGGGTCCTCGATCTTGACCAGCACCTCGCCCACCCTGCGCAGAGCCAGTTCCAGGTCGGCCGGCCGCAGTGCGGGATTGAGGCCGCGGATCGAGTCCCGGATCCAGAACTCCCATCCCGGTTGGGCCGCCTTGAGGACGGCTTCCCAGCGCTGCCCAGCCTGCTCGCCGGCCGCCCGGAGGAACTCGTCCGGGTCCTTGGCCGGACCCTCCAGCACGCCCACCCGCACACGGAGCTTGCCCTCGGCGGCCTGCTCGATGGCCTTGAAGGCCGCGGCCTTGCCCGCGTTGTCGTTGTCGAAGACCAGCACCACCTCCTCGGTGAAACGCGCGAGCAGGCGAACCTGCTCAGAGGTGAGCGCGGTTCCTGAGCTGGCGACCGCGTTGTCGATGCCGAAACGGTGGGCCACGATCACATCGAACTGGCCCTCCATGAGCACGGCCTGGCCCTTGTCGGCGATGCCCTGGCGGGCCACGTCGAGCGCGAAGAGCACGCGGCCCTTGACGTAGGCGGGCGTCTCGCGCGTGTTCACGTACTTGCGCGGGTCGTCCGTGCTGACCGTGCGCCCGGTGAAGGCGAGCGGCGCCCCGCGCTCGTCGCGGATGGGAATCAGAACGCGCTCAGCGAAGAAGTCCTGGCCATCAGAACGAACCAGGCCCGCCGCCACCGCGTCGGCCACCTTCCGGCCGCGCTTCTGGAGGAAGGTCGCGAAGTTGGCGCCCCCGGGCGCATAGCCGAGCCCGAACCGGCGCGCCAGCTCCTCGGTGACGTCGCGGCGGGCCAGCAGGCGGCGGCCGGGTTCGCCGGCCGGCGCCGACCACAGCACGTACTCGTAGTACTGCTGCGCGAGCCGGTTCATCTCCAGGATTCGGCGGCGCAGGGCCGTGCGCTCGCGCTGGACGCCCGACTCCTGCTTGCGCTCGACGCCGGCCAGCTCGGCCAGGGTGTCCAGCGCGCCCTTGAAGTCGGTCTTCTCGATCAGCTCCTGGAAGCGGATCACGTCGCCGCCGCGCTGGCAGCCGAAGCAGTACCAGGACTGCATCTGCTCGTTGACCCAGAAGCTCGGCGTCTTCTCCTGATGGAAGGGGCACAGGCCGGTGTACTCGCGGCCCTGCTTGCGCAGGCGGACGTGCTGCTGGACTAGATCGAGGAGGCTGACCCGCGACTTGATCTGGTTGACGAGGTCGTCCGCTCCCCCGGCCATGCTGCTGCGATAGTTTGCCCTCCGTGCGGAGGCTGCTGGCGTGCGGGCTGCTGATCGTGCTGGCCGCCTGCGCCAACCCCGCGCCACGGTCTTCCCCCAACGCCTCGGCGCCGAGGATCGCGGCCAGTGCCGCCGCGACGCCCACCCCGCCTCCAGCCGCCGAGCCGGCCGTGGCGCTGGTCGACTGGGATCAGAACGGTTCCAGCTACAGACTTTCCCTGGTCTCGGCCGCAGCCAAGGTAGTGGCCAGCGTCCATGCGACCTGGTCGCGCGGCGGCCGCTGCGGCTCCCAGCTGGCCGGGATCATCGCGCCCCCGCCGGTCAGCACCTCCAACAGCCGCGCCTACTACCTCGACGCAGGCAGCATCAAGTGGATACAGGAAGACGGGGAGACGGGTATCGCGTTCGCCGGCCCCCTCGACACGGCCGGCTTCATGGTCTACGGCTTCGCCGTGGCGCCGGACGACAGCGTGTTCGCGCTCAACACCATCGACTATTCGGGAGCTCCCACAGTGCACCAGAGCCTGAAGGTGACCAAGCTCGGCGTCGCCGCTCTGGGCTCGGAGATCTACTCCTCCAGATCGGCCAGCGCGGCTGCCGTCTGGCCGGTCGGATGGCGCCACGGCAACCTGGTTCTCGCCTACCACGCGGGCACCTGCACCCAGGGCGGCGGCCCCGGCCTGGAGGACGCCGCGTCATACCACGTGGTCGACCCTCAAACCGCCGACCGCAAGGCCACCATCGGCAGTGACAACCGGGCCGCCTGCGGGTTCGTCGGCTACCCGACGCCGGCCGGCATCGCCTGCGGCAGCTACCTGGAGACGGGCGGTCGACCGCAGACCCAGGTGCTGGACTGGACGGGCGCCTCACACAGCGCTTACGGCGCGGGCTTCCTGCCCGGCGGCCTCTCGCCGGACGGCAACGCTTTCCTGGGCAACACCTCGAACGGCAGCCAGTTCGCGCTGACCCTCGTTCGCGCCGCGGGCGATGCGCCCAACGTGCCTGTCGGCGACTGCTTCGCATGTGGGGTCATGTGGATCGACACCACGCACTTCGTGGTGGTGCCCAACGGTGCGGGCCAGGTCAATGTCTTCGCGTCGTCTCCCGAGCCCCTGCAGGGCGTGCCGGTCGCGGCCCAGGGGATTCCGGTGACACGCATCCCGGGCGGCCTTGACCGAGCCTGAGCCGCTGCCGAGTCCGCGGCCCGAGTGGTCTCCGGTGCCGCGGCCGGGCTGCGTCAACGTCGAGGGCAAGGTCCTGCTCGTGCGCGAGGGCCTCGCCGTGGCCATGCTCAAGTTCGACCCCGCGGCGACCATCGACGAGCACGCCGCGCCCTACGAGATCGACGTGGTCTGCCTGGAAGGCGAGGGCTTCATCTCGATCCAGGACCGGGTCTGGGCTTTTGCCCCCGGCCTCACCCTGACCTGGCCGGCCGGCGTCGTGCACCGGCTTTGGACCGCGGAGCGCTCGATGCTGACGCTGATGGTGGAGAGGCCTGGAGGACCGCCCGCGCCAGCCACTGGATGACTGCGGCCACCTGCTCACGGCTGCGGTCCTCGGTCGCCAGCAGGTCGTAGGTCTCGAAAGAGGTCAAGCTGAGCAGGGCGTCGACCTGGGCGGGCGCATCCGCCCCCAGGCGACCCAGGATGGTGGCCAGCCCGTGGCGGCGCCAGAGGTCGCGCGCGACCTTCTCCAGCTCGGGGTCCAGCGCCGCCTGGGCGCGCAGGCGGCGGATCGCCAGCCGGTCCGAACCCCAGAAGCGGCAGAAGACGGCGATGAACTCATCCAGCGCCTGCCAGGGGTCCGGCCGGCTGAAGGCTTCGGGCAAGCCGCGCAGCCCCCCACGGGCGGCGAGGTCGTCGAAGATCGCCTCGACCAGGCCCGACTTGCTCTTGAACTGGTAGTAGACCGTCGCCCGCGCCACCCCGGCCCGCCGCGCCACCGAGTCGACGGTGAAGTGCGCCATGCGCCCCGGACGGCTCAGGATCTCGCGGGCCGCGGCCAGGATCCGTCCCCGGTTCTCGTGCACGGCCGGCTCCCGGAGGCCGAGCTGGTAGGGCCGAGGACTCACCCTCCTAGCCTACCCGCGATTTGTTCAGACAGTGTGTACAATTAATTTTCATGCGAGGAACTGTGACGGCGGCGCGGATCGTGGTGCGGGTGACCTTCCTGATCCAGCTCGTGCTGGGTATCGCCCTCTGGACCGGGCGTTTCGACCAGGTGAAACCGGTGCACATCGCCTCGGGCGTGCTGCTGATCCTCGGCCTCTGGGTCCTGGCCGCGGTCGGCGCTCGCAGCGGCGTGCCGCTGGGGCTGGTGATCCTGGCCTTTGCCTGGGGCGCCCTCACCGTCGTCTTCGGGCTCACCCAAGAGCAGATCTTCCCCGACACCGGGCACTGGATCGTCCAGATCCTGCACTTGCTGGTCGGCATCGGCGCGGTCGCACAAGCCGAGGGCATGAGCCGGCGCATCCGGCAAGGCTGGTCGGCCCCGGCGCCGGCGCCGGCGCCGGCGCAGCCATGAATCCCTTCCGCTTTGGGGTGGTGGCCTCGCAGGCCGCCTCCGGCGCCGACTGGGCGGCTCGCGCCCAGCGTGCGGAAGCGCTCGGCTACGACAGCTTCCTGGTGCCGGACCGCCTCCAGCACACGATCTCCCCGCTGCCCGCGCTGGGCTTTGCCGCCGCCGTCACGCGAGAGATACACCTGGGCACCTATGTGCTGGCCAGCGGCCTCCACAACCCGGTTGCGCTCAGCCGCCAGTGCCTCGCCCTGGACACGCTTTCGGGCGGCCGCTTCGAGGTCGGGCTGGGGACGGGCGTGTCGCCCGAGGAGTTCGAAAAGGCGGGAGTCAGCTTTGGAACCCCGGCCGAGCGCCTGGAGACGCTGACCCGCACCCTGGCGACCCTGAGACAGGACAACCCGCAGCGACCGGCCCTGGTGGCCGGCCGCGGTCGCTCAACGCTGGCCTTCGCGGCCCGCGAGGCCGACACGGTGGGCCTGGCGGCCGCTCCCAACGCATCGCTGGAAGAGGTCGCGGCGATCGCGGACCGTCTGCGTGAGGCGGCGGCCGGACGGGCTGGGGACGTGGAGATCAACATCAACCTGCTGGCGGTCGGCGACGGCCCGGATCCGGTGTGGCTGCAGCGCATCGGGCTTGATCTGGATGATCTGCGGCGCCGCCGCTCGCCCTTCATCCTGACGGGGTCGCCGAGCAACATGCGCGACCAGCTCCTGGAGCGTCGCGAGGTCCTCGGCGCCACCTACTTCACGGTCAACGACGGCTTTCTGGAGCAGCTGGCGCCGGTGATCAGCCTGCTACGCGAAGCGCTCCCGGAGCCGGTCCACTAGCCCGGCGACGGGCACCCGCTCCTGTTCCATCGAGTCGCGCTCGCGGATGGTGACGGCGCGGTCGTTGAGGGTGTCGAAGTCGACGGTGATGCAGAAGGGCGTACCGATCTCGTCCTGGCGGCGGTAGCGGCGGCCGATGTTGCCGCCGGTCTGGTCGTACTCGGTGCGCCACCACGGCTTGAGCAGTCCGAGCACCTCGCGCGCGGGCGCGATCAGCTCCTCCTTTTTGGACAGCGGCATGACCGCCACCTGCACCGGCGCCACATCGCGGTGTAGGCGCAGCACCACGCGCGTTTCGCCGCGCACGTCCTCCTCGTCGTAAGCGTCGAGCAAAAGCGTGATCAGAATGCGCTCCACGCTGACCGCCGGTTCGATGACCCAGGGCAGGTAGCGCTCGTTGGTGTCGGGATCGAGGTAGGTCAGGTCTTCGCCGGACTGCTCCTGGTGGACTCGGAGATCGAAGTCGGTGCGATCGGCCACGCCCTCCAGTTCGCCCCAACCGAACGGGAACTCGTACTCGATGTCCGTCGTCTGCTTGGAGTAGTGCGACAGCGATTCCTTGGGATGGTCGTAGTAGCGCAAGCGTTCGGCGCGCACGCCCAGCACCTGCGTGTACCACTCCATCCGCTGCCGGCGCCAGCTCTGAAACCACTCGTCGTCGGTGCCCGGCTTGACGAAGAACTCGATCTCCATCAGCTCGAATTCACGCAAACGGAAGACGAAGTTGCCGGGCGTGATCTCGTTGCGGAAGGCGCGGCCCTGCTGAGCGATCCCGAAGGGCACGCGCACGCGCATCGAGTTGAGGACGTTCTTGAAATCCACGAACATGCCCTGCGCCGTCTCGGGTCGCAGGTAGGCGCGTGAGCCGGAGTCCTCGACCGGGCCGATGGTAGTTGCGAACATCAGGTTGAACATGCGCGGCGCCGACAGCTCACCCCCGCAGTTCGGGCAGCGGTCGCCGGAAAGCTGGTCGGCGCGATAGCGGCGCTTGCACTCGCCCAGGCACTGCACGAGCGGGTCGACGAAGTTGTCGACATGGCCGGAGGCCACCCAGACCTCAGGATGCATGATCAACGTCGACTCCAGCCCGACCACGTCGTCACGCAGCTCGACGTTGTGCCGCCACCAGAGCGCGCGGATGTTGCGCTTGAGCGCGATGCCGTAGGGGCCGAAGTCGTAGAAGCCGCTGACACCGCCGTAGATCTCGCTGGACGGATAGACGAAGCCGCGGCGCTTGCACAGCGCCACCACCTTGTCCATCAGCTGCTCGCGCGCGACCGTCAAGCGGGACTCCTCATTCGGCGTAGAAAGGCCAGCGATTTGAGCCTGCGGTCCAGGTGGTGCTCGAGCTGCGCCTCCAGCACCGCCTCCACCTCGTCGAGCAGGCCGGGCTCCAGTTTGAGGCGTCGGTAGAGTGCGATGTCGCCGGCCGCCGCCACCCGAAGCACCTTCAGGGCCGCCAGGGAAACCTGCAGCATGCCCGGCACCTGGTCGGCGCTGCAGACCAGCCCGCCGGCCGGCGGCGAGAAGAACGCGGGCTCCGGCGCCAGCGGGCGCTCGCAGACCACGCAGGTGGTCAGGTTGGGCGCATACCCCAGGAACTCCAGCGCCTGGGCCAAGAAGTAGGCCGAGGCGCGCCGCGGGTCCTCATCGCGCGCCAGGTCGTTCAGCGCCAGCAGCGTCAGCTCGAACAGCCCGTCGATCGGATGCCGGTCCTCCGACACGCGGTCGGCGAGCTCGGCGATCAGCGAGGCGTGGGCTGTGAGCTCCGGATCGGCCGCCAGCCGTGCGCTCGGTAAACGCACCGCCTGCGTGAGCACGTCCAGCTGCCCGCGGCCATGCGCCAGCTGCACGTCCACGTGGGCGAACAGCTCCAGCGCAGACGCCAGCCTGGAGGCGCTGCGGCGCACGCCCTTGGCGATCGCGGGCACCTTGCCGTGCTCGGCGGTGAGCAGTGTGTAGATGCGGTCGGCCTCGCCGTAGTCGAGCTTGCGAAGAATGACCGCGCGCTCGCGGTAGGTCGTCACCCGTGGCCGAGCGGATTGTCGATCAAGGTCTCACCGGGCTGGCCTTCCCGGCGCACCGGCTTCATGCCCGCGCCCACCAGCGCCTCATCCGGCCAGGGTTGGGCCGCCTTCAGGCGCACGCGGCCGATGCGCTGGCCGTCGATGTCCTCCACCGTCCACTTGACGCCGTTGGCGTCGAAGGTGGCGCCCCGCTCCGGAATGCCGATCGTCGCATACACGTAACCGCCCACCGAGTCGTAGTCGTTCGACTCCTCAATGCCCAGCGAGAGCCGGTTGTTGAGCTCCTCCATCGGGAAGCGTGCATCGACCAGCGCCTCGGTCTCGTTGAGCAGCCGCAGCGGCTCTTCCTCGGCTGTGTCGTACTCATCGCGGATCTCGCCGACGATCTCTTCCAGCAGGTCCTCGAGGGTGATCAAGCCCGAGGTGCCGCCGTATTCGTCGACCACGATCATCATGTGGACCTTCTTGGTCTGCATGTCGTGGAGCGCCTCGTCGACCTTGCGCGACTCGGGCACGAACTCAATCTTGCGCATCGACTTGGTCATGCTGAAGTCGGAGCGGCCGCCCACGTAGTAGAGGAGCAGGTCCTTGATGTGGATCAGGCCTTTGATGTGGTCGATGTCGCCTTCGTACACCGGCATGCGCGTGTGCTTGTACTTGCTGTAGAGGGCGGCGATGTCGTTGAGGCTGGAGGTCACGGGGACTGCGGTAATGTCGAGCCGCGGGACCATCACCTCGCGCACCGAGGTATCGCCGATCTCGATGATCCCGTGGATCATCTCGCGCTCCTCCTCCTCGATCACGCCCTGCTCCTCGGAGACCGCGAGGATCGTGAGCAGCTCCTGCTCACTGAGGTAGGGGGCGCGCGCGGCGCGGCCGCCGGTGATGGCGACGGCGACGCGCGTGATGAACCAGAGCACCGGGGCCAGCACGCGCGACAGCCATTCCACGGGGCTCGCGGTGAGCAGCGCGATGCGCTCCGCCTGGCGGATGGCGAGTGACTTGGGCGTGACCTCGGCGAAGATGAGCAGGAAGACCGAGAGCAGCAGCGCCGCGCCCAGGTCGCCCCAGAACCCCCAGCTATGCGGCAGGTACTGGACGCCCAGCAGCGTCGTCATGGACGAGGCCACGATGAGCGCCACCGTGTTGATGACCAGCACGGTGGAGAGGAAGCGGTTGGGATCGGCCTGCAGGCGCTGCAGCTTGGCCGCCTGCTTGCTGCCCTCCTCGGCCAGGTGGCGCACACGCAGCCGGCCGACCGAGGTCAGCGCGGTCTCCGTGCCCGAAGCCAGCGCGGACACCACCACGCAGGCGCACAGAACAACGACCTCGACGGTCGTCAGTGGAGTCATCTCAGCCTATTTGAAGAGCTCGCTCACGCTGCGGTTCTCGTGCACGCGGATGATCGCCTCCGCCAGCAGCGGCGCCACCGAGAGCACGGTCAGCGGCGCGCCCAGCTTCTCCGCGGGCACCGGGATGGAGTTGGTCACCACCACCTCATCGATGGGAGCAGCGCGCAGGCGTTCCACGGCGCCGGGCGTGAGCACTGGATGCGTGGCCGCGAAGACCACGCGGCGCGCTCCCTGCGACTTGAGCGCGGTCGCCACCTCGACGGCGGTGCCGCCCGTGGAGATGATGTCCTCCACCACCACGCAGTCCATGCCGCGCACCTCGCCGGCCATCTCCAGGATCTCGGTGCGCTCCGCCGCCAACCGGCGTTTGTACACGAACACCAGCGGCGCGTTGAGCAGCTTGGCGACCGACTCGGCGCGCTTGGCGCCGCCCGCATCCGGCGCCACCACGGCCAGGTCGCCCGAAGCCCCGTTGCGAATGTGCTCCGCCAGGATCTTGTGCGCGCTCAGGTGGTCGGTGGGGACGTCGAAGAAGCCCTCGATGGCCTCCGCGTGCAGGTCGAGCAGCAGCAGGCGGTCGGCGCCGGCCAGCGTGATGAAGTTGGCGATCAGCTTGGCGCTGATCGGCTCGCGCGGCTGCGACTTGCGCTCCTTGCGCGCGTATCCGTAGTACGGAATCACCGCCGTCACGCGACCCGCTGACGCGCGCCGCAGCGCGTCCAGGATGATGAACAGCTCCATCAGGTTCTCGTTGATGGGATGGCAGGTCGGCTGCACCACGAACACGTCGTGGCCGCGCATCGAGTCCTGGATCTTCACGTCGATCTCGCCGTCAGGAAAGCGACGCACGCGTGGATCGGTGAGCGGAACCGAAAGCTCCTCTGAAATCAGCTCCGCCAGCTCGGGGTTGGCGCTGCCGCAGATCAGCTTGAGGGCGCCCCACGGCGAGGTGTCCTCGCTCGCGTACTCGACGGCCGTTTGCAGTCGACCGATCACGAGACGGGCGCCTTCTTCCTGATCACGCGCGCCGGCGCGCCCACGACGACGGCGTCGTCGGGCACGTCCTTGTTCACCACCGAGCCGGCCCCGGTCTTGGCGCGGCGCCCCATTTTGCGCGGCGCCACGAAGAGGGTATCCACGCCGACGTCACCGTCGTCGCCGATCTCGGTCGGGAACTTGGCATCCTTCTCGCGATCGTAGTTGGCGGTGATGGTGCCGGCACCCACGTTGACGCGCTCGCCCACGGTGGCGTCGCCCAGGTAGGAGACGTGGGGTACGGCGCTGCCCGCCCCGATCCGGCTGCGCACGATCTCGGCAAAGCTGCCGACGTGCACGCGCAGGCCGATCTCGGTTCCCGGGCGCAGCTTGGAAAAGGGCCCGCAGTCAGAGCCTTCCGCCACCCGCACGCCGTCCAGCCAGGAGTGCTCGATACGGCAGCCGTCGCCGATGCGCGAGTTGCGAATCTCCGCGAAGGGCCCGATCCGGCAGTCGCGCCCGATCAGCGTGGCGCCGCGCAAGATCACGCCCGGCTCCAGCACGCTGTCCTCGCCCACCCGCACGCCGGCGTCGACGTAGGTGCTGTCGGGATCGATGACCGTCACGCCCGCGCGCATCAGCCGCTCCAGCACGCGCCGACGCATCACCTTCTCAGCTTTCGCCAGCTGGACGCGGTCGTTGACGCCGAGGCCCTCTTCGGCGTCCTCCAGGCGCACAACTTCGACCGGCTTCAAGGCCCGGAAGAGGTCGGTCAGATACAGCTCGCCCTGCACGTTGGCCGGCTGCAGGCCGGCCAGCGCCTGGAGCAGCTGGCTGCCACCCCGAAAGGCGTACAGGCCCACGTTGACCTCCCCCACCTCCCGCTCGGCGGCAGTGGCGTCGCCGTACTCGACGATGCGGTCGAGCTTGCCCTGGGCGTCCCGGATCACCCGCCCGTCGGCGCGCGTGGGATCCTCCACCGAAGCCAGGGTCGCCGGCGTCCCGGCCCGCCGGTGGGCGCCGGCCAGGAGCTGGATCGTCTCCGGCCGGACCAGGGGCGCGTCGCCGTTGAGGACCAGGATGTCGCCCTCGCCGAGGACGTCGGCCGGGGCCTGGGCCAGGGCGTGGCCGCTGCCCTTCTGCTCGTCCTGGTAGGCGACTTCGACGCGCCCCCCGAGATGCGAAACCAGCTCGGGCTGGCGGCTGTTGACCACGGTGACGATGCGCCGGATGCCGGCCTCCTCACAGGCGTCGAGAACGTGGTCGATGATGGCCTTGCCCGCAACCGGGTGGAGGACCTTCGGCGTCCTGGACCGCATACGGGTGCCGAGACCAGCGGCTAGGATGACGGCCGAGAGTGGTTGATCTCTCAAAAGGGGGTCCCCGAGGGGTGAGGCGAATTATAAGGGGCACCTCTTTGGCCTCCCTGACCGCCGCCGCGATCGTGCTGGCGGCCTGCTCGGGCGGTTCCGGGAACGGGCGCCCGCCTGCCTCGGCGAGCTCCGCGAACACCGCCCACCCGAGTCCCAGCGCCTCGCTCGAGGCCGGCCCGGTCTGGGTCCTGAGCCCGGTCGGGCTCAACATGCGCGCCTCGCCGGACACCTCCGCGGAGCGGCTGGCAACCCTCCAGCAGGGCGTGGAGCTCGACGTCCTCGACCGCCAGGCCGGGGCCCAGACCTGGCTCAAGGTGCGCGGCCACGACAGTGGAACGGTGGTGGGCTGGGTTCTGGATCAGCCCGACCTCATCATTCACCGCGCGGTCGGCCTCCACTTCGACCCCAACCAGGGCTGGTCGACGCTCTTTCCGACCGAGTGGACGCTCAGCACCAGCGGCGCGCAGACGACGTTCACCGGCAGCGGGATGCTGATGTCCGTCGTGATCGGCAACGACATCTCCAACCTGCCCAACACGCCGCTGTCGGCCGGGCAGGAGGTGCGCCAGGAGTCCCCGGTCGAGATCTACGGCAAGACCACCTACATCACCGTCTACCAGCTCAACTCGGGCGGTTTCGAGTACGACAGCTCCGCCAAGTTCACGAACAAGGCACTGCTCTTCTCCTTCCGCGACACCGCCGCCCGCAGCGGCGACACCGGCCTTTTCAAGCAGCTGCTGGCCAGCGTGATCGTGACGTAGGCTGGCGGCGCATGGCCGAGATCGAAGTCCCCGCCCGCCTGCCCGTGCTCCCGCTCAAGAACACGGTCCCCTTCCCGCAGATCATGGTGCCGCTGGCGGTCGGGCGCCCGCGCTCGCTGCAGATGCTGGAGGACTTGCCCGTGGTGGAGCGGGTGATCGCCTGCGCCGCCCAGCTCGAGGAGGAGACAGAGGAGGCGCATTGGAGCGACATCCACAAGGTCGGCGTGGTGGCGCGCATCCAGCACCTGCTCAAGCTTCCGGACGGCACCGCCCAGCTGGCGGTGCAGGGGCTGCGCCGGATCCGGCTGGTCGAGTGCCTCTCCGACGAGCCCTACACGGTGGCCGCGGCCGAGGCCCATGACGAGGAATCCGAGGGCGAGCCCGCGGGCATGGACCGCGAGGCGGTGGTGCGCACGGCGCTCTCGACCTGGCAGCAGCTGGTGGCGATCGCGCCCTACCTGCCCGGGGAGCTGCTGAGCGCCGCCCACGCGATCGACAGCCCCACCCAGCTGGCGTACTTCCTGGCCAACCACGTGCGCCTGACCACCGCCCAGCGCCAGGAGATCCTCGAGATCGACGCCGGGTTGGAGAAACTCTCGCGCCTACTGGGCTTGATGGCGCACGAGCTGGAGGTGCTGGAGCTGGGGCGGCGCATCCAGACCCAGGCCGAGGAGTCGATCGGCAAGTCGCAGAAGGAGTACTTCCTGCGCGAGCAGATGAAGGCCATACAGCGCGAGCTGGGCGAGCTGGACGCCGAAGCCGCCGAGATCCAGGACCTGCGCGAGCGCATCGAGGCCTGCGGCATGACGCCGGAGGCGCGCCGGGAGGCCGACCGCGAGCTGGTCCGCCTGGAGCGCATCCCCACGGCCTCGCCGGAGCACTCAGTCATCCGGACGTATCTCGACCTGCTGGTCTCCCTGCCCTGGAACGTGACCACCGAGGGCCAGCTGGACGTGGCGGCGGCACGCCGCGTGCTGGACGCGGATCACTACGACCTGGACAAGGTCAAGCAGCGCATCGTCGAGCACCTGGCTGTGCGCCGGCTCAAGCAGGAGCGCGGCTCGACGGAGAAAGGCCGCGAGCCCATCCTCTGTTTTGTCGGGCCGCCGGGCGTCGGCAAGACCTCGCTGGGGCAGTCGATCGCGCGCGCCATGGGCCGCAAGTTCGTGCGCGCGTCGCTGGGCGGCGTCCACGACGAAGCCGAGATTCGCGGCCACCGCCGCACCTACATCGGGGCGATGCCCGGCCGCATCATCCAGGCCATCCGCCGCGCCGAGTCCGCCGACCCGGTGTTCATGCTGGACGAGGTCGACAAGATCGGCGCCGACTGGCGCGGCGATCCTTCCTCCGCGCTGCTCGAGGTGCTCGATCCCGAGCAGAACAAGGACTTCCGCGACAACTACCTGGACGTGCCCTTCGACCTCTCCAAGGTGATGTTCATCACGACCGCCAACACGCTCGACACGGTGCCGCCCGCGCTGCGCGACCGCATGGAGACGCTGCAGCTGTCGGGTTACACGGAAGAGGAGAAGGTGCAGATCGCGACGCAGTTCCTGGTGCCCAAGCAGCTGGATGCGCACGGTCTGCGCCGGGACGAGGTGGCGTTCAGCGACGATGCGCTGCGCACCATCATCCGGCAGTACACGCGCGAAGCCGGTGTCCGTTCGCTGGAACGCGAGATCGCCGGCGTGCTGCGCCGCGCGGCCGCCGACATCGCCGAGGGCAAGGCCGCGGCGCCCGTGGTCGCCGATCTCGAGCGCGTGCGCGATGCACTGGGCAAGCGACGCTTCTACGACGAATCGGCCGAGCGCATCGACCGAGCCGGCGTTGCGACGGGCCTGTCCTGGACGCCCACCGGCGGCGAGATCATCTTCGTGGAAGCCGCGCTGGTGCCCGGCAAAGGCGAGCTGCGGCTGACCGGCCAGCTGGGCGACGTGATGAAGGAATCCGCCTCGGCGGCGCTCTCCTACATGAAGTCGCGCGCGGACGAGTTCGGCATCGGCCGCCGCGTTTTCGAGGAGATGGACGTGCACGTGCACGTGCCCGCCGGCTCGCAGCCGAAGGAAGGCCCGTCGGCCGGCGTCACCGTGCTGGCGGCGATCGCCTCCATCCTGACCGGAGTGGTGGTGCGTGAGGACCTCGCCATGACCGGCGAGATCACGCTGCGCGGCAAGGTGCTGCCGATCGGCGGCCTGAAAGAGAAGGTCCTGGCAGCGCACCGGGCCGGGTTGCGGCGGGTACTCATGCCCGCGCGCAACGAAGCCGACCTCGATGACGTGCCGGCCGAACTGCGCGAAGAGCTCGACCTGGTGCTAGTGGAGTCGATCGACGAGGTGCTGGCGGCGGCGCTACCCGGACTCGAAGTCGGCGGCAGCCGGGCGACGGCGGCGGTTCGCCACTAGGAGCGTCCCGCTGGCGGCGGCGCCCAGCGCCAGCAGGATGCCCAGCACCCAGTAGAGCTGCGCGGGCGGGCTGTCGGCCGAGGCCGGCGACGTTGGACGGTGCGCGGTGAGCCCGTAGGCCCGGCCCTCGATGGGCGCCGGCTGGTCGCCGCTGCATTCCGTCGTGAACAGGTGGCCGTTGGAGCGGTCGGCGAAAACCGTCCAGGTCTCGCCGGGCCGGAAGCGGCGCTCGTCGCCCAGCAGCCGGACCGTGATCTCGGTGCCGACCGCGCCCTTGTAGGCCGTCGCGACCTGGAAGCGGGCCGCGGGCGTGCCCGGTCCCGGCGCGGGTTTGGGGACCCTCGGCAGCGGCACCTGCTTCGGCCAGTAGCGCAGGACCGGGTTCAGGATCGCGGGCGGGGTCTGCTCGACGTCATGGTCCTGCACCAGCGCGGTGACCTTGCCGGTGAAGACGACATCGGCCTGGGCCGCCAGCTCGGAGGGTGTTTGGGGATCGCAGACCAGCGCGGCCGGACTCGGATTGGCGACCGCCATCAAGGCGGCCAACGCGCTCAGAGGCGCCGCACCTCTAGCGGCGGCCGGCCAGCTCACGGTCGCGCACCCGGCGGTGCGCTTCCAGCTCGAGTGCGTCGTCCAGCTCGCGCAGCGGAATCACGCCACGGCGCTGGAGGGCGGTCGCGGTGATGTGGTCGGCCAGGTGCGGGTTCTTGGGCAGCAGGGAGCCGTGCAGGTAGGTGCCGAAGATGGTGCCGGACGCGACGCCTTCGGTGCCGTCCTCGCCGTTGTTGCCCGAGCCCGCGATGACTCTGCCCAGCGGTGTTACGCCCGCGCCCAGGAACGTGCGGCCACTGTGGTTCTCGAATCCCACCAGCGTGTCGGGCTCCAGGCTCAGTCCGCTGACGTCGACCACCACGTTGCCGATGCAGCGCTGGTGTCCGGCTTCGGTGTGCAGGTCGAGCAAGCCCAAGCCGGGATACCGCTCGCCGTCTGCGGTCTGGTAGTAGTGCCCCAGCAGCTGGTAGCCGCCGCAGACCGCGAGCATGGCGGCGCCGCCGGCCAGCGCGCGCGTCAGCGGCTCGGCCTTCAGCTCCAGCAGGTCGTCATAGACCAGCGCCTGCTCCCGGTCCTGGCCGCCGCCGAAGAAGAAGACGTCGATGTCATCCAGACCTGTGTGCACGCCCTTGCGCAGCTCTACGACCTCGGGCTCGAGGCCGCGCCAGCGCGCGCGCTCGACCAACGTCAGGATGTTGCCGCGGTCGCCATAGATGTTCATGAGGTCGGGATAGAGCCAGCCGACCGTGAACTTCGTCATCAGGGGCCCCCGCGAAATCGCAGATTTCGTGGGGATCTCATGTGGCCCAGTATGGCTTCAGCCAGCCGCGCTTCACCAGCAGCGCGCGCAGGTCGAGCATCGCAGTGTAGGTGCAGAGCAGGAAGGTGTGCTGCCCCTCCGGCGTCAGCGCCAGCACGCGGTCCAGCGCCTGCCCAAGGTCGACCTGTGGCGGCTCCGCTTTCACGCCGGCGTACTTGAGTCGCACCGCCAGGTCATAGGCCCGGTCCCCCGCCGGAACCACGATTTGTACAGACGGTCTGAGCAATTCGAAGTCGACGTCCCAGATCCAGGAGACGTCGGTCCCGTCGGCGATGCGGTCGTTGAGGGCGATCAGGTAGTGCCGTCCCCGCGCCAGCTCGATGGAGTCCCGCAAAACGGAGTTGAAGCCGGTGGGGTTCTTGGCCAGCAGGATCGTGAACTGGCGGCCGGCGGCCTCGAACCGTTCCTGCCGCCCGAAGGCGGCGGCCACGCTCATCAAGCGCTGGGCCAGGTAGGCCGGTTCCAGGCCGAGGGCCCTGCCCACCGCGTAGGCGGCGGTCACGTTGTAGGCGTTGTAGATGCCGCCGAGCCGCGCCTCCACGAGCTGGCCGTCCAAGTTGAGTCCCAGCCATTCGAGGCCCCGCAGCCGCAGATGGCGGGCGGCGACGTCGAGGGGGGGCCGGGCGAAGTCGCCGTTGGGACAGCGGTATTCGCCGTCGTGGCCGACGTAGACGGCGTCGAACTCCAGAGTGGCGCCGCAGCGCGGGCAGGTCCGGGCGTCGGCCGCGTGCGGCAGCGGCTGGGCGCCCGCCTCGCGGTCGTCGAGGCCGAACCAGAGCGGCTTTCGCGACAGGTGGCTGCCCAGCTCGCCGATTCGGGGGTCATCGGCGTTGAGCACGGCGACCGCCTCGGGCGGCAGCTTGTCCAGCGCCCGCTGGATCGTGCGCGCCATCAGCTCCAGCTCGCCGTAGCGGTCGAGCTGGTCGCGGAAGAGGTTGAGGACCAGGACCGCGCGGGGCTGGATCTCGTCCACGGCGGCCGGCAGCGTCGCCTCGTCGATCTCGAAGACGCCCCAATCCGCACGCAGGTGGCCGTCCACGCCGGCGCCGGCGACGGCGGCGGCGGTGGCGCCGTAGATCAGGTTGGCGCCGGCGCGGTTCGCCACCACCCGCGCCGGGAGGCCCTCCAGCACGGCGTGCACCAAGCGGGAGGTGGTCGTCTTGCCGTTGGTGCCGGTCACGATCACGGCACCGCCCTTGAGGTCGCGCGCGAGGCGGCGCAGGACCTGCGGATCCACCGCCCGCGCCACGTCGCCCGGAAAAGTGGTGCCACCTCCGCGGCCGGTCAGCCGGCTCAGCGAGCCGGTGGCCTTGCCGGCCATCACCGCCAGCGCGGTGCGGACGGGCATCAGCACCAGGCCCCGACGGCGCGCGTGAGCGCCGTCCAGCACTCGCCAGGCGCGGCCTGGCGGTCGGCCTCGGCCGCGGCCACGGTGGCGCGCGCGGTGAAGAAGGCCGAACCGCTACCCGTCATCCGCCAGTCCGGCCCCAGGCGCTGGGCGAATTCCGCCAGCTGTGGCGCCACCCGGAAGGCGGCTTTTGTGAGCTGATTGGGGCCCTCGCCGCCGACCGCGTCCCAGGCGCGGTACACCTCGGCCGTGTCCACGGCGATGCCAGGCCAGGCGATGGCGAACCAAGGCCCGCCCGACCGGCAGGGCTGGAGAAGCTCGCCGCGACCGCCGGCACGGGCCGCGCCCCCACATAGAAAGAACGGCACATCGGCTCCGAGCTGCCCGGCCAGGGCCGGGTCCAGCGCCACCGAATGCAGGCGGGAGGCCAGGCGCAGGGCCGCGGCGGCGTCTGAGCTGCCACCGCCGAGTCCGGCGCCGGCCGGTATGCGCTTGTGCAGCCGGAAGCGCGTGGGCAGGGCGCGACCGGCGGCTTGTTCGAGCGCGGCCAGCGCCTTCATGACCAGGTTTTCGGCGCCCGCCGGTGCTTCACCGGTGACCTCGAGCGAGCTCGACTCGGCCGGCTCCGCCTCCAGGAGGTCGTGAAGGTCTACCGCCTGCAGCACGGTGTCGACCTCGTGGTAGCCGTCGGGTCGGAGGCCGTTCACCGCAAGCGACAGGTTCAGCTTGGCGCGCGCGGGCAGCGCCAGGATCAATCGGGCGCCCGGAGCTTCTCGCGGTACTGGCGGCCGTTCTCCATGTAATGCCGCGCCGGGCGTCCAATCCAGTCCGCGGAGGACCCTGACAGCTCCTTCTTGACCTGGGCCGGGACCCCCGCCGCCAGGTGGCCGGCGGGTACTTCCTGGCCCTCGCCCAGCACCGAGCCGGCGGCCAGCATGGCGCCCTTTCCGATGCGGCTGCGCTGGAGCATGATGGCGCCGCTGCCGACCAGTCCACCGTCTTCCACCACGCAGCCTTCCAGGCAGGCGAGGTGGCCGACGGTCACGTGCCGGCCGAGGATGGTGGGGAGTTCGTGCGAGCAGTGGATCATCGAGTTGTCCTGCACGTTGCTCCCCTCGCCGATCACGATCTGCGACTCATCTCCGCGCAGAACCGCCCCGAACCAGATGCTCGCGCCCGCCTGGACCTCGACGTCGCCGATGAGGACCGCGGTGGGGGCGATGTAGGCGTCGGGATGCACGCGCGGCCGCCTGCCGTCGAGCTCGAACTCGGGCATCCGTATAATCCTAAATCCGTGCCTGAGCCCAGCCTGGAGTCGACGCATGGCTAACATCGCCTCCTCTAAGAAGGACGCGCGCCGCAGCGCGGTCCGTGCCGTGCGCAACCGCGGGCTCAAATCCTCGGTCAAGACCAAGATCACCAAAGCGCGCCGCGCCCTTCAGGACTCTGAGCCCGAGGGTGCCGAGCTGGGCCTGGGCGCGATCTCGGCGCTCGACCGGGCGGCCGCCAAGGGCGTGCTTCACCGCAACAATGCCGCCCGCCGCAAGTCGCGCCTGATGAAGCGCCTCGCCGCCGCCGGCGCGCAGGCCGAGGCGCCGACCGCCCCCAAGCGGGGCAAGGCGGCTCCGGCGGCCAAGGCCAAGGCGGCTCCGGCTAAGAAGGCGACCGGCGCCAAGGCGGCCCCCAAGAAGACCGCCAAGAAATAGGCGGCCGTCAGATCCGGGCCAGGGCCACCTGCAGGCCGAGCTCGGCGTCGATCTGGCCGGACTTGACCTCCCACTCGTAGTCGAGCAGGGCTCTTAAGCCCCCCTCCAACCGGCCGGCCTCGGTGGCCCGGGCCGCGTCGTAAGCCTTCTGGACCACGAAGGAGTGCTCGCGCATGACGCCCTGGATGCGCTCCAGTGATTCGCCGCGCTCCTGTCGGGTCTTGACCTCGAGCACCAGCGCCAGGTGCCGCGAGAGCCGGTATGCGAGCACAGTGGGCGGCTCCCGTTCCAGGAGCTGGTCGAGCGTGCGCCAGGCCTGCGCCGTCGGCCGCGGCAAGAGTTGGTCGGTCAGCCGGAAGATCTCCTCCTGGCGGCCGCCGGCCAGCAGGTCGGCCAGGGTCGCCGGGTCCAGCTCCCCACCGGCTGCCCGGAACGCGGCCAGCTTGCGCAGCTCGGAATCGAGGACGCCGAGGTCCGGCGGGCTGGCGCGCAGGACGGCGGCGGCCACCGCCGGGGGGAGCTCGAGGTCCCGAGCCCGCTGGTGGCCCCAATCGGTCAGCGCGCGTCCTTTTAGTGGCGCCAGCTCCCGAACCTGGCCGCAGTCCAGCGCCGCCACGGCCTTGGCGAGCTTGGAGGCAGCCGGCAGCTTGCCGTTGACCGTGAGCAGGACGTGGGTGGTTTCCGGAACCTCCGCCAGCGCCGGCGCCAGGGCGTCCGCCCGGCGGGCCGATACGCCGCGCGCCGCCACCACTCGGTGCGGGTCCAGAAAGGGCGCCTGCAGGACGGCGTCGCGCAGGCGCTCGGCGGTGAGCCCGCTGCCGGCGTCCAGCGCCTCGTAGCCGAAATCGGAGACCAGCGCCTCGGTCCAGCCGGACAGGATGCGACGGGCCTCTTCGGAGATCAGGAAGCCCTCGTCGCCATGCAGCAGCCAGACGCGCGTCGGGGTCCGGGCCGGCACGCCGCGATCCTACATGGGCAGCTCCACGGTCCCCTCCTGGTCGGTCCGCCGCAGCTGGGCCGGCGGCAGACCCCGCGCGAGCCGGGCCCCGGTGGCGACCGAGGCGACCAGGATGCGGGGCCGGGCCGCGGCCAGCAGCTCGGGCGCGGGAGCACTCACGCCGCCACCCGGCAGGACCAGGTAGTCGCAGTGACCGCGGAGCTCAGCGGCGGCGTCGGCCTGGGCCTGCAGGTCGAGGTCGCCGAAGGCGCAGAGGCTGCGGCCTGAATCGGCGACGGCGCGCAGTCCCAGCTCGAGGAACTCCAGCCGAAATCCGCCGGCCGACGCGATGGTGGTGCTGTTGACCGCGTGCAGAGCCGCGCCCTGGGCTTGCTGCTCCAGTGCGGCGTTGCGCCAGGCGGTCCCAGACAGCCCAGCCGCGGGCAGGAAGACCAGACGCGCTCGATAGGGCGCGCCCTGCAGCCCGCCGACGTGCCGCAGGCCCTGGCCGGTGATGACCAGAGCATCCAGGCGTCGGGTCCAGGGCGGCAGCCGGGCGCCCATGGCATCGGCCAGGCGCGCTGGGCTCGGGCCTCCGTCGATCAAAACGGTTCCTTCTGGGCTGCGGAGTAGCACGGCCTGGCCATCGCCCACCGCGAGCACGGCGGCCGAGGGCGGCGGCCGGGTCCAGGCCACCAGCTCGGCGCCCGTGATCACGACCGGCGTGGCCGCCGCCAGCAGCAGCGCCAGGGCTCGCCGGCCGCCTCGCGCTCGCATCGAGGCCAGGCCGCCGCCGACCGCCGCGTAGTAGGCGGCGCCCGCCCAGGCCGGAAAGGCGGGGACGCTGAAGGCTGCCGCGGGCACCCGCGCCAGCAGCCAGGCGACCTGTTCGAGGTAGAGCACCGCAGCGGTGACGGGCAGGGCGGCGACGCGGCCGAGGTCGGGCAGGGCGGCCAGGGGTGCCAGCAGCAGTCCAGCGCCGACCAGCATCGGCAGCAGTGGCAGCACCGCGGCGTTGGAGATCGGCGCCACTGGCGAGAGAACGTGGAAGTCGGCGGCCATCATCGGCAGGGTGCCCACCTGCGCGGCGCAGGTGACGGCGAACGGCTCGCGCAGCCACCGTGGCACCCAGCGCAGGCGGCGTTCGATGGCCGGCGTGAGCAGGATGATGGCCGCGGTCCCGCCGAAGCTCAGCTGGAAACCGACGTCCCAGGCCAGCTCGGGCCGCCAGCCGAGCATCAGCGCGGCGGCCAGGGCCAGGGATGTCCAGACGTGCGTGGGCCGGCCCAGCGCGCCGGCCAGGAGTGTGAGGCCGCCCATCGCCGAGGCTCGGACCGCCGCGGGGGTGGCGCCGCCGGCCAGGGCGTAGAGCGCGATCAGCGTGATCGCCGGCAGCGCCGACCAGCGGCCCAGCACTGGATTGAGCGCCGCGGTGACCAGCCGCGCGAAGACCGCAACCTTGAGGCCGCTGAGGACCAGAAGATGGACGAGCCCAGTGGAGATCAGGTCGTTCTGCAGGCTGGGCGGGATGCCGGTGCGAATCCCCAGGACGATGCCCATCAGGACCGCCGCGTGCGGCGGCGGCAGCAGCTGGTCGATAGCTTCCCGGTAGCGGTCGCGCAACCAACCTGGGAGCGCCCGCGGACCGCCGCCGGTCTGGACGAGGTTCAGGCTGGTCACGTCCAGCTCCAGATAGGCGCCGCTCTGGGCGAGGTAGGCCCGGCGATCGAAGGCCGGCAAGTCGGTCGGGAGCTTGAGCCTGCCTGCCGCCGAAACCTGGTCGCCCGCGCCCACCTCGCCGGGCCCCCGCACGCGGACCAGGACATTGCCGATGCCGGCCGGCTGGTCGGCGGCGACCAGGGCTTCATACCCCGCAGCCGTCAGCTTGGGGTCGTCGACGACCGTGCCCCGGAGCGTCACCGAGTGTCCCGCGAGCGCCGCCGCCCGGCCTTGCGCACCGGCGTCGGCCGCGGGAATCTCGGCCCGCGCCACGCCCAGCAGGGCAAAGCAGGCGACCAGTCCCACCGCCGCAGGACGCACGGCCAGCGCCGCGGCGGCGCTCAGGGCGGCGCCCAGGAGCGCCGCGACCCCGATGCGGATGTCGCCGGGCGCGACCAGGGCCGTCGCCGCGATGGCGACCGCCCACGCCACGGCGCAGGCGGTCGCTGGGGGGAGGGAAGAGATCACACGCGCACGTACTTCTTGGCAATGGCGAAGGCGGCCGGGTCCATGCCGACGGCCGACACCAGCTCGCTGGTCTTCTGGAAGCCGCCGAAATTTGTCCGGTAGCTGACCGCCTCGTCCGCCAGCTCGGGAGTGAAGCCGGGCACCGCGGCCAACTCGTCCGCCGTCGCGGAGTTGAGGTCGACGAGCGGCGCCTTGGCCCGGCCGGCGGTCCCCTTGAGGACAGGCACCTTGACCTGCTCCCCGTCGCGGAGCAGGCCGGCCAGGTCGGGGAGCCGGTCGGGGTCGGCCTCGGCGGTGAGTCCGCCGGCGGCGGCGATCGCGGCATAGACCCGCTCGCCGCGCGTCATCCGGTAAAGGCCGGGATGAGCGACAGCCCCGCTGACGTGCACCAGGAGTCCCGGCGTGGGAGGCGGTGCCAGGGCGGGTGCAGCCTCGGCAGGAGCGGGTGCCGCGGCGGCAACCGGCGCGGCAGCCGGCACAAACACCACCGCCGCGGCGAGTGCCGCCGCGGCCACCAGCGGCGGAAGGCCGAACAGCAAAAGGCGGCCCCAGCCGGGGGCCGGACGGGGCCAGCGGGTCACGCTGGCAAGCTAGGGCGGCGGCGGCTCCGGTGCCAAGGTCAGTTGTTAAGGCCGGGTCTAGACTGGACCGCCGTCCTCAGCTTGGGGAGTGGCCAAGCCTGGTAAGGCGCCTGACTTTGGATCAGGAGATCGCTGGTTCGAATCCAGCCTCCCCAGCCACTCCCGTTGGAAACCTTCGCGGGCTACACGATCGTCAGCGGGAAGGGCAATGTGTCTGATGTACAGCCGCCGCTGTTGTGCTTGTTGTACGCGCTCCCTGGCGCGGTGAGACAAGCGGGCCCATAGCTCAGCTCATCGATCCAGTTCGTGTACCCACCCGTGATCTTCCAGATCGAATCTGTCACGAAAAAGACGTCTTGCACTATTTCGCCTGGATGGCAGGCCAGAGCCTCTGCGTAAGTCATCTCGTAGTGGGTACACGCGACGGGAGCCGTGCCACCGACGCTGTCCCAGTCAGAGGCTGTGGCATCTGCTCCTTCCTGCTGCCAATCTCCAGTCCAGGCCAGGGGTCGCAGGTTGATGTCGTCGGGATTCGTGGCAGTTGAGCCCAGGAATTCAATGACCAGGCGCGGTGAGCCTCCAGTCCCGGACGTGATCGGCGCGACGGTGTTGGCCTTGAACCAATAGGACGGCGGCGTGCTGGGCGGCGGTTGATCGTTGAAGCCGTTCAAGCAAAAACCTGCGTAGAAGCCACTTGGCGTCACCGTCATCGCGACGGCCCAAGGTGCGGTGTCCCCCGCAGGCGATTGGTCTTGATCCCATTGGACGGACGCGCCAGTGCTGGAGAAAAACGTCGAAACGGTTGCGTTGGTGCTGCCGGTGTTATCCGAATGACAAGCACCCATGCCATCTCCAGTGTCAGCTCTGGCTACCGCGCCGGTACTTAGGGTCAGAGCCAGCGCCAGCGCCGACGCAAGTGCGTAGATCCGTCCAGACATCGCCGTGACCTCACAAACCACAAATCGGTCAGGTGTTTGCACCTGTGGGAGCAGATCGGGCCAAGCCTGCCTTAATTAGTGAGCCCCTACCTGGACCTTTATCTCCTAGTGCCTATATAACAATTAGCGGCGGCCGTTGGCAAGAACGGTAAGCGGCCTGTTTCCCTCCTTGACGACGTGGATGTTGCTTGCCATTGGGCCCACCCGGCGCAGGTGCCCGCCTAATCGCCGGAGGCTTCGGCAATCGACCTCGGCAGCCGCCCGGGCGAGAAGGACATCAACCCCGCCGGCAACATCCAGGGATAGACCTCGACCCGGAACCGACCCGCGCGCACCGCGGGGTCCTGCACTTTCAGCTCCCGGGCACGATCGGGATCCACGCGCAGAATCGAGAACCCGCGCAGTTCCCGGTCCGGCGGCCCCAGGACCGGGCCGGCCGCCAGCAGGTGCCCGGCTTCGTGGAGCTGCGCGAGATGCGCCAGGTGCGCGTCCTGCAAAGCATTCGCGGCAGCCTCGTCCAGCGCAGGGGCATCATGTCGCAGCAGCAAAAGGCCGATCGTGTAGGTGTCGAATCTCATGGGACATTAAGCGCATGCGCATAACCCGCCACGGCGACCACCTGATCCAGCTCACGCGCTACGCGGCGCTGTTTCCCATGAACTGCTACCTGGTCCGGGAGGAGGACGGCCTGACCCTGGTCGACACCACGATGTCCTCGCCCGCGTCCGACATAGAGAGGACGGCCAGGGAGCTCGGCCTCGAGCTCAAGCGCATCGCGCTCACCCACGCCCACGGCGACCATGTGGGCGGGGTGGCCGGCGTGCGCGCCCAGCACCCGGGGATCGAGGTCTCGATCGGCGTGCGCGACGCACGCCTGCTGGAGGGCAACCTGGAACCCGCGGCCGGCGAGCCTCAGGTACGGGCCAAAGGGTCGCTCCCCAAGCCTGACTGGAAGCCCGACCGCCTGCTCGAAGAGGGCGATCGGATCGGCTCCCTGCTGGTGGTCGCCTCTCCCGGCCACACCCCCGGCCACATCGCCTTCCTCGACACCCGCGACCGCAGCCTGGTCGCGGGCGACGCCTTTCAGACACGCGGCGGGCTGGCGGTCTCCGGCGTCCTACGCCCACTCTTCCCCTTCCCCGCCATGGCGACCTGGCACAAGCCGACCGCGCTCAGCAGCGCCGAGGCGTTACGCCGGCTCAACCCCTCCCGGCTGGCCACCGGGCACGGCGACGTCCTCGAAGATCCGACCGCCCCGATGGACAGAGCGATAGAGGTCGCGCGCCGCAAGTTCGGCTGATTGACAGCCGCCGGATACGCGTCCGTATCGTCAGGCACAGACCGACATGAAGCGCGCCCTCGCCCTGGCCACAGCCACCGTCCTCGCCCTGCTGGCCTCACCCGCACAAGCCGTGACCGCCTCCAACCCATACGGCGGCCCGCCGCCCGCCCACGCCTTCGGTCCTGACTCCACCTCCACCGGCGCGCCCTACACGGGCCAGGGCAGCGGCACCCAGGCCGGGCTGAGCTGCCAGTCGGCCACGACGCCGGTGGCCATGAACGTCTGCACGGGCTACCTGGCCAGCTCGGTCGACGGCACCCTCCTCGACACCACGGTCGAGGTCCCGACCAATCCAAACGGGATCCATCCCCTGATCGCCGTCATGCACGGCTGGGGCGGCGACAAGAACAGCGACCTGAGCTGGGACGCCAACTTCCTGTCCGACGGATACACCGTGCTCCGCTACTCGGCGCGCGGGTTCGGCAACTCCTGGGGCCAGACCAACCTGGCCGACCAGAACGTGGAGATCGCCGACATGCGCAGCCTGATCGGCCAGGTCGTCGACAACCCGCAGCTGCGCGCAGACGCGAGCCGGGTGGCCGTGATCGGCGCCTCCTACGGCGGTGGCCACTCCACCCAGCTCCTGGAGCAGCCCAGCTGGACCAGCCCTGGCGGCCAGGCCGTGCACCTGAAGACGGCGGTTCCCATCGTGCCCTGGACCAGCCTCTACTACGCGCTGGAGCCGAACGGCCGCCCCCACCAGACCTACGCGGTGCCCGGCAGCGCCAAGCTGAGCTACATCACCGCGCTCTTCGCCGGCGGGCATCGCTCCCCATCCACGGCGCGCCCCTACGACCCCTATCCCCCATTCCTCAACGGCTGCCTCGCAGACGGGGCCAACGAGCCCAGCTTCTCCGACCCGGTCTACATGACCTGCCTCAACGCGCTCGAGGGCTATCGCTCGCTCTGGGAGAGCCAGCAGTTCTGGAGCACCGCCGCCAGCAACCGGGTGCCCATCCTTGACGTCCAGGGGTGGACGGACGACCTCTTCCCGCCGCCCGAGGTTCTCCGCCTCTACTACGCGCTGAAGACCATCGACCCCTCGTATCCCATCGCCCTCTACCTGGGCAACGTCGGCCACCCGCGGGCGGCCAACAGCGCCGCCGAGACCGCCTACCTGCTGGACCAGGTCGTGCGGCCCTGGTTCGCCTTCTACCTGAACGGCACGGGCAGTGCGCCGGCGCTGGACGTCAAGGCGGCGACCACCCAGCCCGACAACAGCTTCTCCGCGGCCGGCGTGGTCGAGGTGCCGACCTATGACGCCCTCGCTACGAGGCTCTTCAAGAAGCACTTCCGCGGCAGCCAGGTCATCACCTTCAACCCGGCCAACACCAGCGGCGTGGCCTGGGATCCCGTGGTCATGACCGGCTCCGAGATGCTGAAGCCCAACCCGCCGGCACCGCCGGCCGACGAGGCGCCGGGCGACGTCGCCTCCTACAGCGTCAAAGTCTCCGACCTGACCGGTGGCGTCGGGCTCTACCTGGCGGGCGCGCCCGCATTGACCCTGAACATCTCGACGACCGCCTATCGCGAGCAGCTGGACACTCGCGTCTTCGACGTGGCGCCAGACGGCTCGCGCAAGCTGGTCACGCGCGGCACCTACACGCTGGACAGCGGCAGCCCGGCTCAGCACCTGGGCGACCAGCGGCTCACCCTGACCGCTTACGGCAACCTGTGGCAGCTGCCCGCCGGCGATACGCTGCTGATCGAGCTGACCAACGTGGACAGCCCCTACATCAGCCCCAGCAAGATTCCATCGGTGACCACGCTGAGCGGACTCGATGCCGTCATCCCCGCTCGCTGACCGGGAGATTTAGACAGATTTCGTAATAATTGGGCAGTTGCAGCGCAGCCGCTCGCCCTGGCTCGGCCTGGGGGAGGCCAGCCGCCTCCTCGGCATCACCCCCGCCACCCTCCGGCGCTGGGCAGACCTCGGCCAGGTCCCTACCTTCACTACCCCCGGGGGTCACAGACGCTTCCCGCGCTCGGTGATCGAGGGGCTGGTCCCCGCCGCCCGCACGCGGCGCCCGGAGCTGCGCGCCAGCCCGGACCGCATCGCCCACGCCTTCCGCCGGGCCCGGCCCAAGCCGCCGTCCTGGATGGCGGCCCTGGGCGAGGCCGAGCGCAGCGACTTCCGCAGCCGCGGCCGGCAGCTGGTGGCTGTGCTGGTCGAGTACCTCGACGCGCCCGACCGCGCCGTCGCCGGCCGCCTCCTCGATCGGGCGGCGCAGGACGCCGAGGCGTATGGCCGGGCCGCCGCCGCCCAGGGCCTCTCGCTGGCCGACAGCGTCGAGGGCTTCCTGCGCTTTCGGGCCCCCTTCGTCAGCGAGCTGGCGGCCATGGCGCGCCAGCGCCGTCTCGACACCCGGGAAGCCACGGCGCTGCTGGTGGATGCGGAGGCGGCCATGGACCGGCTGCTGGTCGCGGTCATGAGCGGACACACCGGCCGGTGAGCGAGCCCTGGGTCCGCGCATTTGACGCCGCCCAGATGCCGGAGGCCGAACGCGCTCGCCTGGCGGAGGCCTGGCGGGCCGAGGCCGGCCGGCCCGACCGCATCCTGCTCCTGACCTGCCACCGCGCGGAGCTCTACGGCCTGGGTGCCCCGCCGCCGGGGGCGATGGCCGGCGCCGAGCACCTGCTGCGCGTGGCCGCCGGGCTGGAGAGCGCGGTGGTCGGCGAGGACGAGGTCTTGCACCAGGTGCGCGGCGCGCTGCTGGCGGCCAAGCCCCCTCGTGACGTGCGCCTCACGCGTCTCTTCGAGACGGCCATCGCGGCCGGCCGCCGCGCGCGCGCCGGGCGCACCGCGACCAGCGCGGGCCTGGCCGAGCGCGCGCTGGGCTGGCTGGCGGACCGCGCCGACCTGGAGGGCCGGTCGGTGGTGGTGGCGGGGGCCGGGCGCATGGGCTGGGCCCTGGCCAGGGCGGCCGGGCAGGCCGGCGGCACTGTGACGATCGCCAGCCGTAGCCGGGAGCGGGCGGAGGCCGCCGCCAGGAGCATCGGCGCCCGCGCCGCGGACCTGACGTCCGCCGCCCGCCAGGCGCCCGGCGCGGCGGCGGTGGCGGTGGCGCTGGCCGGGCCCTGGGCGGAGCTGACCGAGCCGCTTCCACCCACGGCCGACCTCTCCTGGCCGAGCGCGGTGCCGCCGCGCCTGCGCGGCCAGTACCTAGGCGTGGACGACCTTTTCGCCGGCGGCGCCGAGCCGCCGCCGGGCTACGTGCATTCGGCGACCGCGATCGTGGCCGCCAAGCTCGCCGACTATCGGAACTGGCTGGAGGTAAGGAAGAGTGCGTGAGCTGACCCGCGTCGACGTCCCCGTGCCCGCGGCCGAGAGGCCCCGCCGCCTGCGGGCCACGCCCGCCACCCGCAGCCTGGTCAAAGAGACCCGACTGACCGCGCGGCAGCTGATCGCGCCACTCTTCATCGTCAATGGCCGCGGCCTCCGCCAGCCCATCGAGAGCCTGGCCGGGCAGAGCCGGCTGAGCCCCGACCTGGCGCTGGATCGCGCCCGCGAGCTGGCGGCGCTGGGCGTGGGCGGGCTTCTCCTGTTCGGCATCCCCGACGCCAAGGACGCCGTGGGGAGCGGTGCGGCGGATCCCGAAGGCCCGGTGCCGGTCGCCCTGCGCCGGATCAAGGACGCGGGCCTGCCGCTGGTCCTTACCGCCGACGTGTGCCTTTGCGAGTACACCAGCCACGGCCACTGCGGCGTGCTCGACGGCGAAACCGTCGACAACGACCGTACCCTGCCGCTGCTCGCGGAGGCGGCGGTGGCGTACGCGGACGCCGGGGCCGACATCGTCGCGCCCAGCGCCATGATGGACGGCCAGGTGGCCGCGCTGCGCGCCGGCCTCGACCAGTCGGGCCACGCCGGCACCGCGATCATGGCCTACGCGTCCAAGGCGGCGTCGGCGCTCTACGGGCCCTTCCGTGAGGCCGCGGGCAGCACGCCGGGCTTCGGCGACCGCAAGGGCTACCAGATGGACTACGCCAACGGCCGCGAGGCCGTGCGCGAGATGGAGCTGGACGCCGCCGAGGGCGCCGACATCCTGATGGTCAAGCCCGCCATCACGTCCCTCGACCTGCTGGCCCGCGCCCGCCAGCGCTTCGACGTGCCGCTGGCCGCCTACCAGGTCAGCGGCGAGCTGGCCATGATCGAGGCGGCCGCGCAGCGGGGCTGGATCGACCGCAAGGGCGCCGCCCTGGAGACGCTGACAGCGATCGCCCGCGCGGGCGCGGACATCGTGATCACCTACCTGGCGGCGGACGCCGCCGGCTGGCTGGCTTGACCAAGCAGGTCGTCCAGGCCCTGGGGCTCGGTCTCGACGCTGCCTGGCGGAGGCGCACGCCCGCGGAGCGCTGCGAGGACCTGCGCGACCTGCAGCTGGCACTGCAGGTGCACCCCGAGGTCCAGACCTTCACCTACACCAGCCTGGGCCTGCAGCCCGGCACCGACCTGCTGCTCTGGTCGCTGGCGCCCTCGCTGGAAGCACTCGAGGAGCGTTCGGCGGCGGTCCTGCGCAGCCGGCTGGGCGGCTGGGTGAAGGTCAGCGAGAGCCTGCTGGGGATCATCCAGCCCTCGCAGTACGTGAAGCGGCCCACGCCGCAGGAGCAGTCGCTGTTCCGGGGCGAGCGCTCGCGCTACCTCGTCGTCTACCCCTTCACCAAGAGCGCCGAGTGGTATCTGCTCGACCGCGAGACCCGGCAGCGCGTCATGAACGAGCACATGAAGGTCGGCCACAGCTACCCGCAGGTGCGTCAGGTGCTGGCCAACAGCTTCGGCGTGGACGACATGGACTTCCTGGTCGCCTACGAGACCGACGACCTGGCCGCCTTCAGCGACCTGGTGCGCGAGCTGCGCGGCACCGAGAGCCGGCGCTCCACAGTGCGCGACACGCCGATCCTGACCGCGGTGCACCGCGACTTCGACGATCTGACGAGGCTGCTGGGCGCCTCGTGATCGCGACCGAGCTCTTCCCCGGCGGCGTCAACAGCCCGGTGCGGGCCTACCGCGCAGTGGGCGGCGACCCGCCGGTCCTGGTGCGCGGGCAGGGCTCGCTGGTCTGGGACGCCGACGGCCGCGAGTACGTCGACTTTGTCTGCGCCTACGGGCCGCTGATCCTGGGCCACGCCCAGCCGACGGTGGTGAGTGCGATCGAACGGGCGGCGCAAGCCGGCGGGTCCTTCGGCGTCACCCACCCCGGCGAGGTCAGGCTGGCCGAGCTGATCCAGCGGGCGATGCCCGCGCTGGAGCGCATCCGCTTCGTGAACAGCGGCACCGAGGCGGCGATGAGCGCGCTGAGGGTGGCGCGGGCGGCGACCGGCCGCGACCTGGTCCTCAAGTTCGAGGGCGGCTATCACGGCCATAGCGACGGGCTGCTCGCCAAGGCCGGCAGCGGGCTGGCCACGCTGGGCCTGCCCGGCAGCGCTGGGGTCACCGCGGCCACGGCCGCGCAAACTCTGGTGGTTCCGTACAACGACCTGGACGCGGTCGCCTCGGCGCTGGTGCGGCACTGCGGCCAGGTGGCCGCGGTGATCGTGGAGCCGGTGGCGGCCAACGTGGGCGTGCTGCCGCCGGCGCCGGGTTTCCTGGAAGGCCTGAGACGCCTGACGTCAGAGCACGGCGCGCTCCTGGTGTTCGACGAGGTCATCACCGGCTTCCGGGTCGCGCCCGGCGGCGCCCAGCAGCTGTACGGCGTCACGCCAGACCTCGTGGTGCTGGGCAAGATCATCGGCGGCGGGCTGCCCGTCGGCGCCTACGGCGGCCGCGCCGAGCTCATGGACCTGGTGGCGCCGGCGGGACCGGTCTACCAGGCGGGCACGCTCTCGGGGCACCCTGTGGTGATGGCCGCCGGCATCGCGACGCTGGAGCAGCTGGATGCGGCGCTTTACTCGCGCCTCGAGGAGGTGGGCGCCGAGCTGGAGTCCGGGCTGCGGCGAGCGCTGCCGGACGCCCGGATCGCGCGCGTGGGCTCGCTGCTCACGGCGTTCGTGGCCGACTTCCCAGGTCTCTTCCAGTGCCTGCGCGCCGGCGGTGTGCTGCTGCCGCCCTCGCAGTTCGAGGCCTGGTTCCTTTCCGCAGCCCATGGCGAGGCGGAGATCGCGAGGACCCTGGATGCCGTCGGCCACGGCTAATCGCTTCCTGGACGCCGCCCGCGGACGGCCGGTCGACCGCACCCCGATCTGGATGATGCGCCAGGCCGGGCGCTCGCTCCCCGAGTACCGGAAGTTCCGGGAGACGCACCGCCTGGTGGACATCGTGGCCGATCCCGACCTCTGCGCCGAGGTCACCCTGCAGCCGGTGCGCCGCTTCGAGGTGGACGCGGCGGTGATGTTCGCCGACATCATGCTGCCGCTGGGGGGCATGGGCGTCCGTTTCGAGCTGGTGGAGGACGTCGGCCCGGTCATCGCGGAGCCGATCCGCAGCCCCGAGGACGTCGACCGCCTCCGCGTGCCCGACGGCGAGGAGGCGGCGCCCCAGGTGATCGCCGCCGTGCGCCGCGTGGTCGCCGAGTCGCCGGTGCCGGTGATCTGCTTCAGCGGGGCGCCCTTCACCCTCGCCAGCTACCTCATCGAGGGCCGGCCCAGCCGCGACTTCCAGGTCGTAAAGCGCTTCATGTACCAGGAGCCAGAGGCCTTCGACCGTCTGCTGGGCAAGCTGGCGGCGATGGCCTCGGGATATCTCTCCGCGCAGGTGGCCGCGGGCGCCGCCGCCCTGCAGCTCTTCGACAGCTGGGTGGGCGCGCTGGCTTTGGAGGACTATCAGGCGCGCGTGCAGCCGCACACGCGGGCGGTCTTCGAGGCCACGGCGGGGCTGGGCGTGCCGAGGATCCACTTCGGGACCGGCACCGCCGGGCTGCTGGAGGCCATCGCCGCCACCGGCTGCGACGTCGTCTCGCTCGACTGGCGGGTGCCGCTGGACGCGGGCTGGGCCCGCATCGGTCACCGACTCGGCGTGCAGGGCAATCTCGACCCGGCGGTCCTCCTGGGGCCGCCCGACCTGGTCCGCGAGCGGGCTCGCGACGTGCTGGCGCGTGCCGGCGGGCGGCCGGGGCACATCTTCAACCTCGGGCACGGCGTGCTGCCGGACACGCCGCTGGAGAACCTGCAGCTGCTGGTGGAGACCGTCCATGCCGCGTAAGCAGCTGACCGGCGTGATCTGCATGGCCTACGGCAGCCCGCGCGACGAGGCCGGGCTGGAGGCCTACTACACGCACATCCGCGGCGGCCGGCCGCCCTCGCCGGAGGCGCTGGAGGAGCTGCGCGGCCGCTATCGGGCGATCGGCGGCCGCTCGCCGCTGGAGAAGATCACCCGGGCCCAGGCCGCCGCCCTGGCCGAGCGCCTGCAGATGCCCACCTTCGTCGGCATGAAGCACGCGCCGCCCTTCATCGAGGAGGCGGTGGCGGAGGCCCGCGCGGCGGGCGTCACCCGGCTGGTCGGGCTGCCGCTGGCCCCCCACCCCGCGCGCATGAGCTTCGCCGGCTATGAGCGGCCGCTGCGAGAAGGCTGGAGCGGCGAGCTGGTCTTCGTGAACGGCTTCCACGACCACCCCTCCTTCACGGCCGCGCTCCGAGGGCTGATCTCCGAGACCCTGGCCTACTACCGGCCCGACCGCGTGTTCTTCACCGCGCACAGCCTGCCCGCCCGGATCGTGGCCGAGGGGGACGACTATCCGGGCCGGATCACGCGCTCTGCCCGGCTCCTGGAGGACCGCATGGACATGCCGCCCTGGGAAGTCGCCTTCCAATCTGCATCCCAGACCGGTGAGCCCTGGCTCGGCCCCGATCTGCTGGAGGCCATCGCCCGCTCAGGGGCGCGCCGGGTGCTGGTCTGCCCGGTGGGTTTCGTGGCCGACCACCTGGAGATCCTCTACGACCTCGACGTGGAGGCCCAGGCCTGGGCGCGCCAGCACAAGGTCGAGCTGCGGCGGACGCCGATGTTCAACGACCGCTCGCGCTTTATCGACGCCCTGACCGCCGTGGTCCGAGACGCGCTAGCCCTCAAGCCAATCGCGGAGCGGACCTAGGAAGTACTCGTCCCAGCGCGCGTCGTGCGCCTGCAGCTCTTCCTCGTTGGGAAAGGCGGTATGGCGAAGGTGAATATGGGTGGCGTCCTCGCCGTCGGGCCGCAGGTCCCAGGCCACGACCGAGTCTGACCACTCGGGATCCCAGCCAGCCTGGCGCCAGGAGTACTCCAGCGCGTGGGGCCGCATCACGCGGGTGAAGACGCCGGTGGTTTCGCCCCCGAAGAAGCGGTAGGACCCTCCCGGCCGCAGGTCGACCTCCACGTCGCCGGAGCGCATCCAGGCCTGGATGCTCTCGGCGTCGGTGAGCGCCTCCCAGACCTTCTCGATGGGCGCCCGGACGTCCAGCTCCTTGACGACCTCGGGCTGCGCCGGGAGCGCTTCCTCCTCAGGCTCCATCAGGCGCTTGCTCGAGGTCCACGCCCGCCAGCTTGAGAGCCGTCTCCACGAACTGTGCCTCGGGCAAGGCCCCGACGAAGGCTCCCGAGCGGTTGATCACCGTACGCGGCACGCCGGAGACGCCGAACTGGCGCGAGAGCTCGGGGAACTCGTTGGCCTCCACGGTCAGCGCGTGGACGTGCTCGGACGCCAGCGCCATCCGGTTGGCCAGGCTCACGGCCTGCGGGCAGTAGCGTCAAGTCGGGGTCGCGAAGACCATCACCTCGAGGTCCTGCTCGAGGCGGGCCAGCCAGGCCAGGGACTGCTCGCTGAGCGCTGGATCGCCGGCCGAGACCCGCTCGATGGCGTCGACCACGGTTGCGAACTCGAAGCCGCCGGGAAGGCCCTGCCAGGCGATCCGCGGGTCGCCGTCGGAGGCCCAGACGCGCAGGGTGGGCACCTCCGTGATGTCGGGGACCGGGTTGGTGGTCACGTCGACGATCTCCAGCGACACCTTGTCGGGCGCCGCCTCGCGCAGCTCCTCGGCCAGCTCGCGCGCCTCGTCGCAGGTCGGACAGCCGACGCCGCTGGGCAGGATCAGCCGGCCCGAACCGGGCCGCGTGTAGAGGGTCACCTGGACCGGTCCCTTCAGGCGCTCGGCGAAGCGAGCGCGGAGCTGCTCGCGCACGCCCTCGCTCAGGATCGCCATCAGGGCTAGGTTATCGCCCACGGTGATCGGGCTCGTGGCGGACGATCTGACGGGCGCCTGCGACAGTGCCGCGCCCTTTCTGCGCGAGGGCCGCGTGCTGGTCTCGATCTGGCCGGCGTTCGCCCCCCAGGCCGCCGCCTGCCTGGCCCTCAGCACCGAGACCCGGGACGCCACGCCAGAGGAGGCGCGCACGCGCGCGCGACAGGCCGTCCACCTGCTGCTGACGGCGGGGGCGACCAGGATCTTCCGCAAGGTCGACTCGCGGCTGCGCGGCCACCTGCGCGAGGAGCTGGCGGGCGCCCTCGACGCCTGGCCCGGCCGCTGCCTCCTGGCCCCGGCACTGCCGGCGGAGGGCCGGCTGACCGTCGGCGGCCGCCAGGTTGTCGATGGTGAAGCCATCGACATCGCGACGCTGCTGGACGGGCTGGAGCGGGTGGAGGTTCGTGACGCCGCCAGCGATGCCGACCTGCTGGCCATCGCCGGCGAGGTGGAAGCCGACCGCGAGCTGATGCCGGCCGGGACGGCGGGCCTGGCCGCGGCCCTGGCGCGCGGCTCTGCCGCCGTTCCCGGCTGGCCGGCCTGCGCCCGGCCGCAGGCGCTGGTCGGCAGCAAGACCGAGGTCTCGGCGGCACAGGTCGACGTAGCTCTCGAAGCAGGTTGGGAGGTCCGCCGGCGCGCCCGCGGCGACGCCGTTGCCCTCGAAGGCTTCGACGCCCTCTTCCTGAGCGGCGGGGGCACGGCGGCCGGGGTGCTCGCCGAGCTGGGCGCCACAGCCCTGGAGCTGCTGGGCGAGGCGCTGCCTCGAGTCCCCGTCGGCCGCCTGCTGGATGGTCCCCACGCGGGGCTGGTGGTGGCCCTCAAATCGGGCGGCTTCGGCGGCGTCGACGCCATCGCCGGCGCCCTGGCTAGGCTCAGGTCCGGTGGCTAAGCCGACGCTGGTGATCTCGGCCGGTGACCCGGCCGGGATCGGTCCCGAGGTGACCGTGAAGGCCCTGGCTCAACCGGAAGTGCGTGAGCTGGCCGAGATCATCGTCTGCGGCGACCCGGCTCAGCTGCGGGGCCTTCCGTCCGTACGCGTCGAGCCGGCCGGGGATGCCGCCGGCGTTCAGCCGGGAAAACGCTCCGCCGCGGGTGGCGCGGCGGCGGTGGCCGCGATCAAGCGTGCCGTGGAGCTGATCCAGGCCGGCGAGGCGGACGCCCTCGTGACCGGCCCCATCAACAAGGAGGCGCTGCGGCTGGCCGGCTATCCCTGGCCCGGCCACACCGAGATGCTGGCCGACCTCTGCGGGGTGGGCGAGGTGCGCATGCTCCTGATGGGCGAGCGCCTGCGTGTGTGCCACGTGACCACCCACCGTTCCTTACGCAGCGCCGTCGACGCGGCGACGCGGGCGCGCGTCCTGCAGACCATCCGCATGACGCACGAGGGTGGCCGCCGACTCGGTTTCGAGCGGCCGCGGATCGCGGTGGCGGGCCTGAACCCGCACGCCGGCGAGGGCGGCCTCTTCGGGGACGAGGAGATCCGCGAGATCGCCCCCGCGATCGCCGACGCCCAGGGGGAGGGGATCGAGGTGAGCGGGCCCTGGCCGGCGGACACGCTCTTCTGGCGCGCGGCCGCCGGCGAATTCGACTTCGTGGTCGCCATGTACCACGACCAGGGCCACGTTCCGGTCAAGCTGGCGGGCTTCGACGAGGGCGTCAACGTGACGCTGGGGCTGCCGTTTTTGCGCACCAGCGTCGACCACGGCACCGCCTTCGACATCGCGGGCAAGGGCGTCGCCCGCTGGCAGAGCATGGCGGCCGCGATACGCGTGGCCGCCCACACTCGTTAGATCAGGCGTGAGGGCATTGGGTGCGATCCTTCTCGCCGCCTGGCTGACAGCCTGCGGGACCACCGTCAGTGAGACCACCGGAAACGTGACAGGGACCGTGGTCATCTCTCCCTGCCGCCCCGTGGAGCGCGTCGGCGACCCGCCCTGTCCTCCCAGCGCCGGCGTGCGGGTGCACTTCGATGGAGGTCCGCAGAGCGGAGCCACCGCCCTCACCGACGCCACCGGCACCTACCTGGTCAGCCTGACGCCCGGGTCATACGAGGTATGGGCCGAAGGCGGGATCGTCAAGCCGCGCCCGGTAACGGTGACCGTGACCCCGCGTCAGATCGTGACGCTGAACCTCACCGTGGACTCAGGCATCCGGTAGCCCCTCCAGAGCGTCCACCAGCTGGTGGGCGGCCGCCAGCTGCTCGTCCTCCTTCATCCCGAACCAGGGCACGCTCAGGCTGAGGCGGTCGGCGTGCGGAGTCCAGCGGCGGACCGCGCCGGCCAGGTCGCCGTCGGTGACCACGCCCAGCAGGTCGAGGTAGCGCTCCTCGATCAGCCGGCGCGCCTGCGCCCGATCGCCGTCCCGCGAGGCCCGCATGACCTGGTCGGCCACCTCACCCAGACCGGCGTGCTCGAGGACGCGCCGGTAGGCGGGCACCGTGTAAGCGATCATCTGGCGCGCCGCAGACTCGCGGTCCGGCGCCACCACCAGCTGCAGCAGGATGGGCGGCCGCGGCCGGCCGGCGGCGCGCGCGCCCACCTCCAGGGCCGGCTTCAGGACCTCTTCGAGGTAGCGCTCGGTGGTGAAGGCATGAGCGGCGAAGCCGTCGGCGCACTCGCCGGCGATCGTGGTCATGTAAGGGTTCACGCCCGCCACGTAGACGGGCGGCGCGCTTACCCCCGGCTCGGCGCCCGGCTGCAGCGCCGGCCGCCGAATGCTGTAGTACGGCCCCTCGTGCTTGCCGTAGCCGTGCTCGAAGGCTGCGAAGCAGGCGCGCACGGCGGCCACGTAGTCGCGCATGCGGGGCCCGGGATGGTCGGCGTCGACGCCGAAGCGCGCCTTGAGCGTGGGACCCACCTGGCTGCCCAGGCCGAGCACGAAGCGGCCGCCGGACCACTGGCTGAGATCCCAGGCCGTGGTCGCGGTGACCGCCGGGGAGCGGGCGAAGGCCACCGCGACGTCGGTGCCGACCTGCACACGCTCGGTGGCGTCGAGCGCGGCGGCGGCCAGCAGGTAGGGGTCGCGGCGCACGTCGAGGACCCACACGGCGTCGCAGCCCGCCCGCTCGGCGCGGGTCGCCAGCTCCTTGGCCTCGCGGGGGCGGATGGCGCCCGGCAGCGTGAGGCCGGGCTTCAACGCGGCCGCTTGCCGACCACGCGCGCGAAGCCCAAGGTCCGTCCGGAGTCCTTGAGCAGCATGTCGCGCTCGGCGGCGGCGCCGGTCTGGCCGCGGTCGGCGCAGATCTCCATCCAGGCCAGCCAGTGCCGCCAGCCGTCAGGGATCCAGTCGGCCAGCTCCACTTCCAGCAGGCCGGTCTTCTGCCAGTGCATCAGCCACCACTCGGGGGAGTGGAAGGAGACGAAGTCCCAGTGCCAGTACGGCTGGAGGTGGGCTGGGATGCCCTCGGTGGCGACGTCGACCTTGAGGGCGGGGACCACGATGCCGAAGCGGCCGCCGGGCTTCAGCAGGCGGTGGACGGTGCCTATGTAGAGGTCGTCGGTGCCGAAGTAGTGATAGGCGTCGAGGGAGACCACGACGTCGAACTCCTGGTCGCCGAAAGACAGGGCGTGGGCTTCGGCGCGGACGGGGGTGACGCGGTCGGCGACGCCGGCCTGCTCGACGCGGGCCTGGTTGTCCTCCTCGGGGGTCCAAAGGTCGGCGGCAGTGACCTGGGCCCAGAACTCGCGAGCCAGGAAGATGGAGCTGAGGGCCTTGCCGCAGCCCAGGTCGAGGACGCGCTCGCCGGGCTCGATGCGCAGGACCTGGGTGAGGGATTCGGCGAGCCAGAGGACGTTGGGGCCCATCGTGCCCTCCAGCTGCCAGTCGAGGTCGTACCCGGCCGATCTCGGGAAACCCGGCGGCGTCCTCACCCTCACGCGCGCGCGACCCCCCACCACCTGTACCCCCCGCCCGGGGGTTCGGCGCCTAGCGTAGTGATGCTGTCAACCCCGCTTGTTAAGCCCCGATTGGTGGACCAATCGGGCGTGCGTCCGGCTCGAACTGCCTGAATGGTGGACCAATCGGTCGGGCGCGGCGCTCAGAGGACGAGGTTGATCAGCCGGTCGGGGATGTAGTGCACCTGGCGCGGCGGCCGGCCGGCCAGCGCGCGGCCGACCTTCTCGGAGCGCAGCGCGGCCTCGCGCGCCCCGGCCTCGGTCAGGCCGGCAGACAGCTCCAGGCGGTCCCGGAGCTTGCCGTCGACCTGCACGATCAGTGTGATGGTGGGATCCGCAGCCGCGGTCGCGTCGTACTCCGGCCACGCCGCATCCGCGCAGAGGCCCGCGTGGCCGGTGCGCTCCCACAGCTCCTCGGTCACGTGCGGCGCCATCGGGTGCAGGAGCAGGATCAAGGCGTCCACCGACTCGCGCCAAACCTCGCCCAGCGCGCCGCCGCCGGCGACGTGCTCCTGCATGGCGTTGGCCAGCTCCATCAGCGCCGAGACCGCGGTGTTGAAGGCGAAGGACGTGTAGTCGTCGGTGACCTTGCGGATGGCCTGGTGCGTGCGCCGGCGCAGCACCTCGTCCGACGCCGGCGCAGCCGTCGCCGAGGAGTGCTCGATGGTCTCGGGTTCCAGCACCAGCCGCCAAACGCGGTGCAGGAAGCGCACCGGACCGGCGATCGCGGAGTCGGTCCACTCGGCGTCATCCTCGGGCGGGCCGATGAACATCTCGTAGATGCGGCCGGCGTCGGCGCCCTCGCGCTTGACCAGGTCGTCGGCCGCCACGCCGTTGCCGGCGGACTTTGCCATCACCTGCCCGTTGCGCTTGACCATGCCCTGCGTGAACAGCCGGAGGAAGGGCTCGAGGGGTTCGACCATGCCCGCGTCGTGCAGCACCTTCTCGAAAAAGCGCGAGTAGAGCAGGTGCAGGATGGCGTGCTCGACGCCGCCCGTGTACTGGTCGACCGCCATCCAGCGGTTCGCCAGCTCGGGATCGAAGGGCCGCTCCCGCTCGTGCGCCGACGTGTAGCGCAGGAAGTACCAGCTGGAGTCGATGAAGGTGTCCAAGGTGTCGGTCTCCCGGCGCGCGGGACGCCCGCAGGACGGGCAGGTCACCGTGTACCACTCCGGGTTCTCCGCCAGCGGCTTGTACTCGGGCGGCAGCTCCACCGGCAGCTCGGAGTGAGGCACCGGTACCAGGCCGCACGACTCGCAGTGGACCATCGGGATGGGACAGCCCCAGTAGCGCTGGCGCGAGACCAGCCAGTCCCGCAGCCGGTAGCGCGTCACCGCTTCGCCCTTGCCCTGCTCCGCCAGCCAGGTGGTGATGGCGGCGATCGCGGGTCCCGGGGCCATCCCATCGAACTGCCCGCTGCTGACCAACGAGCCTTCCTTCTCGACATAGGCGGCCGTCAGCTCACCCACCGGTCCGGAGGGCGGCGCGATCACCTCGCGGATCTCCAGGCCGAACTTCTTCGCGAACTCGAAGTCGCGCTCGTCGTGGCCCGGCACCGCCATGATGGCGCCGGTTCCGTAACCCATCAGCACGTAGTCGGCGATCCAGATTGGGATGCGCTCGCCGTTGACGGGGTTGATCGCATGCGCGCCGGTGAAGACGCCGGTCTTCTCGCGCTCGGTGGACAGACGCTCGATTTCTGTCTCGCGGCGCGCGCGCTCGACATATGCGCGCACCGCGTCACGCTGCGCGTCCGTGGTGACGCGTTCGACCAAGGGATGCTCGGGCGCCAACACCATGAACGTCGCACCGAACAGCGTGTCCGGACGTGTGGTGTAGATGCGGATCTGCTCACCGTTCTCGGCGGCGAAATCGACCTCCGCGCCGTGCGAGCGGCCGATCCAGTTGGCCTGCATGACGCGCACCTTCTCGGGCCAGGTGCCGCGCAGCAGCTCGAGGTCATCGAGCAGCCGGTCGGCGTACTCGGTGATCTTGAAAAACCACTGCTCGAGGTCCTTCTTCTCGACCAGGTTGTCGCAGCGCCAGCAGCGGCCGTTGATCACCTGCTCATTGGCGAGCACGGTCTTGTCGAAGGGGCACCAGTTGACGGGCGCCATCCGGCGGTAAGCGAGGCCGCGCTCCCAGAAGAGCAGGAACAGCTCCTGCGTCCAGCGGTAGTAGTCGGGCAGGCAGGTGGTGACCTCGCGCGACCAGTCGTAGAGCACGCCCATCATGGCCAGCTGGCGCTTGGCGATGGCGATGTTGCCCAGCGTCCAGTCGCGCGGATGCCGGCCCGCCTTGATGGCGGCGTTTTCCGCCGGCAGCCCGAAGGCGTCCCAGCCGAAGGGGCTGAGCACCTCCAGGCCGCGCATGCGATAGAAGCGGCTGACCAGGTCCCCGATCACGTAGTTGCGCATGTGGCCCATGTGCAGCTCGCCCGACGGGTACGGGAACATCACCAGGTTGTAGTACTTGGGCCGGTCGCTGGCGTCGTCGGCCACCAGCACGCCGCGCTCGGCCCAGACCTTCTGCCACTTGGGTTCGATGTCCTGCGGGACGTAGCCCCGCCGCTTCAAGACCGCCATCAGGTTGAAGTGCCGATTTTACGTTCCGCCCATCTCGCTCCCGCCTCGTAGCCGAAGATCGCGGCCAGCACGATGAATGCCCCCAACGCCTGCACCAGACCGAGCCGCTGGCCGGTCAGCAGGACCGAGAAAAAAAGCGCCCAGGCCGGCTCGGTGGCCAGGATCACCGCGGTGCGCGAGGCGCTGAGCTGCTGCTGCGCCCAGGTCTGGATGAACATGGCCAGAGCGCTGGCGAAGACGCCGGTGATGAGGAGGGCCGGCCAGACCGCCACTGGCGGCGCGTGCAGCCCGGGCGAGGCCGGCGCCGCGAAGAGCAGCGTCACCGTCGCCATCTGGACCAGCGCCAGCGGTCCCGCCGGCTGGCCGGGCGACCAGTGGGAGAGCAGCACGATCTGCACCGCGAAGGCCAGCGCGCAGCCCAGCAGCATGGTCTCGCCGAGGCCGATGCGCAGGGTCCCGCCGCCGGCCAGGAGCACCGTGCCCAGCAGTGCCGCGGCCACCGCCGGGTAGGCGAACCAGGGCACCCGGCGCCCGGTCAGGCGCTCCAGCAGCGGGGTGAAGACCACGAAGAGCCCGGTGATGAGGCCGGCGTTCCCGGCGGCGGTGAACTGGAGGGCCACCGTCTGCAGCAGATAGCCCGCCGCCACGGCGACGCCCACGACCGTACCCACGACGAGCGTGCGCCGTCCCGGCAGCCGGCGCACGATCACGATCATCACCAGCAGCGCCAGCGCAAAGCGAAGGGCCAGGAACTGCAGCGTTGGATACTGGGCGATGGCGTCTTTGACGACGACGAAGGTCCAGCCCCAGACCGCGGTCACCCCCAGCAGGAGGAGGACGTAGATCAGTGGAGCACCTCTACGCGCCCTGGCGCATGGAGTACATCGGCGGCACGCCGGAGCCCGGCTGCCTTTTCTGCCGGGCCCGGGAGGCCGACCCCTCAGACGATCGTCGCCACCTGCTGGTCTGGCGGGCTCCCGAGGCCACGGTGATGCTCAACAAGTTCCCGTACAACAGCGGGCACTTGATGGTGGCGCCGCGCGCGCACGTCGCCTCGCTCGAGGACCTCGGCGACGAAGCCGGGCTGGCGCTGCACCAGGCCGTGGCCCGGGCCCTGCGCGTGCTGCGCGAGGAGCTGAAGCCGGAGGGCTTCAACGTGGGCGCCAACCTGGGTCGCGTGGCGGGCGCCGGCATCCCCGACCACGTCCACGTGCACGTGGTGCCGCGCTGGAACGGCGATACCAACTTCATGCCCGTGCTGGCCGAAACCAAGGTGGTCAACGAGCACCTGGAGCGGACCTGGGAGACGCTGCAGGCCGCCTTCAGCGCCGCGACCTGAAGGTCACCCGGCCACCCGCCACCGTGGCGGTGACCCGGCCGTCTTCGACCACGGTCAGGTCGCACTGGTAGCCCGGCCGGAGCCTGCCCACCACGCGGTCGTGGCCGCCGGCGTAGGCGGCGCCGGACGTATAGGCGCGCAGCGCCGAGGTCTGGCTGACCGCCAGCCCCGGATACCACTTGGCCCGCTGCCGCCAGCGGACTGCCGCGTCGATGCCGAGCAGCGGGTCGGCCGACTCCACGGGCGCGTCTGAGCCGAAGGCCAGCCGCGCGCCGGCCCGCTCCAGCGCGCCCCACGCGTAGGCATTAGCGGTGACCCGCGACCACTCGCGGTCGGCCAGCTCGCGGTCGGCGACGGCGTGGATGGGCTGCATGGAGGCGATCACGCCGGCGGCCGCGAAGCGCGGCCAGTCGTCCGGGTGCACGCACTGGGCGTGCTCGATGCGCGGCCGCCACCAGCGCCAGGCCCCGGCCAGGGGCTGCAGCGCGTCCAGCGCCCGGCGTACGGCGCGGTCGCCGATGGCGTGCAGCGCCACGTTGAGGTGTGCCTCGGCGCAACGATTGCACAGCTCGACCAGCTCGCTCTGCTCGAGCACCGGGACGCCACTGCCGTCGAGCATCTCCGCCGTGCGGCTGCCCAGCGAGCCGTCCAGGAAAGCCTTCACGCCCCAGATGCGCAGCCAGCCGTCGCCCCAGCCCGAGCGCACGCCCACGCGCTCGGCGGCCGCCAGGTCGGCGTAGGGCAGGTTGTAGGTGACGCGCACAGGGAGCGGGCCGGCCTGGTGCAAGCGCTGAAGGCCGCCGAACTCGCGCGCGCGGTCCATCGAGTGCACCGAAGTCAGGCCCAGTCGGGCCAGCTCACGCAGGGTGGAGGCCAGGCCGCGGTCGAGCTCGGCATCGCTGGGCTCGGGGACGACCTGGCGCACCAGCTCGACCGCCTTCTCGCGGACGATGCCGGTCGGGTCGCCGGCGCTGTCGCGGTCGATCACGCCTCCGGGCGGGTCCGGCGTCTCGCGGCCGATGCCCGCCGCGGCCAGGGCCGCCGAGGAGACCCAGGCCGAGTGCCCGTCCTTGCGCACCATGAAGGCGGGCCGGCCGCCGGCCGCGCGGTCCAGGTGGCCGCGGTGCGGAAAAGCGGAATCTCGCCAGTCGTCGTTGTACCAGCCGCGGCCGCGCACCCAGTCCGTGCGCGGCAGTCCCTGAACCCGCCTTTGGATCGTGGCCAGGCAGGCCTCAAGCGAGCGGCTGCCCGTCAGCTCCACGCCCAGCCGGCGCATCGCCATCGGCGACAGGTGCAGGTGTGCGTCCTGCAGCCCGGGCCAGACCGTGCCGCGGAGCTCGACGACCTCGGCATCGCGACCGGCCGCCGCGCGGGCGGCGCGGCCAAGGGCCAGGATCTCGCCGGAGGGCGCGGCCACGACCTCCAGGGAACCGCCGCGAAAGTGCCTAGCGCGCGCCACTTGTGGCACCTCGAACAGCAGGACTATCCTCATTTCGCGCCTGGGAGGGCCAGGCTGTTGAGGGGGCGTGGCCTATGCGAAAAGTGCTGCTCGCGCTGGTTCTTGCGGTCATAACGGCGCTGTCATATTCCCTGCCAGCGGCGGCTACGCTGGAAGGCCACCAGGTGTCCGTCACGGACCCCTACGCTAACTGCGTCGGGGTCGGGGCAGGGCCGCAGTTCGGAGCTGAGAACTACCCGAACACCGAACCCGAGGTCTGGGAGGCCAAGAACCCGGCCAATCCGAACAACTTCATCGGCGCCCTCCAGCAGGACCGCTGGAATGACGGCGGCGACAAGGGGCTCACCGCGTCCTGGTCGTTCGACAACGGCTACCACTGGGGCGAGACGGCGCTGCCGTTCAGCCTCTGCGCCGGTCCTTACTACGGCGGCAACGTGCTGCCCACGGAACGAGCCTCAGATCCCTGGGTCGACGTTGGCCCTGACGGGCGCGCCTACAGCGTCAGCATCTCCTTCGACGAGAACACCTTCAAGAACGGCGTCGGCGCCGCCACCTCCACCGACGGCGGTGTGACGTGGCAGAACCAGAAGTTCGTGGACTTCAACGCCGACGTGGGCCCGCTGACCGCCTTCGACGACAAGGAGTCGGTGACCGCCGATCCCACCGTCGCCGGAGCCGCCTACGTGGTCTGGGACCAGCTGCGTTTCAACATCGCTCCCACCTGCCCCCGCGGCCAGGGGGAGACGGACATCCGCGTGGCGCGCCGTTCCGGTGGCAGCGACCCCGTGGTCTGCTTCACGGGGCCGGCGATGTTCAGCAGGACGGTGGACGGTGGCTTGACCTGGTCGCCCCCGGCGCCGATCGTCGGCACGCCCGCCGCGGAGCAGACGATCTCCAACCAGATCGTGGTCGACCCGCGGACGGGCCGGCTCTACGACTTCTACGAACGGTTCACGGCGACCAGCCCGACCGGTGTGGACATCAGGATGGTGTCCTCCGACGACAAGGGCACGACCTGGAGCCCTGAGCAGGTCGTGGTACCCGGCCACAACCCGGTCGGCATCCACGACCCACAGACCGGCGCGGGCGCGCGCACCGGCGACATCATCCCCGAGCCCGCCATCGACCGGAAGACGGGCCAGCTCTACGTGGCCTTCCAGGACAGCCGCTTCAACGCCAACGGCGAGGACGACGTGCTGTTCTCAACCTCGGTGGCGAGCGGTCTGACGGGAACCTGGACGATGCCGCAGCGCGTGAACCTGCCCGAGGACCGCGCGGGCTTCACACCGGGCATCAAGGTCAACGACCTGAGCCAGCTGGGCATCGACTACTTCAGCCTGCGTCACCCGGAACTGGGACCTGGCGTCTGGCCGGTGGAGCGCTACCTCCGTGACAGCTCGGGGCCAGCCGTGGTCTCGACACCGACCCCGGGTGCGCAGCCGGTGGCGAGCATCACCTTCAACACTCCGACCCACGTGGCCGGGCCTTTCAACATGCTGGCTGCGCCCAACGCCGGCGGCTTCTTCGTCGGCGACTACGAGAGCATGACCATCGACCGTGACGGCAAGTCGTTCCACACCTTCTACTCGGCCACCAACTGCGACGACGTGAACTGCACGGCGCCCTTCAACCCGACCGGGGCGCCCGAGTCTTCCAAGGCGCCGCCCGACCCTCTCGACGTGTACACGGCGGCCTACTACAAGGCCCAGTGACCGACTGACTCGGCGGGGCGGGCCGCCGTTCGCGGCTCGCCCCCGATCCGGCGTGACCTCACCCGCAGGGTGGTGGCATCATCCTTCGCAGCACGTACCGGGCCAACACCCTTGGAGGGCGAACGATGACCAGGATCAAGCTTCTGCTCGTGCTGACCGCAGCCACGGCCGTGGTGGCGATGGCGACCACCGCCGGCGCTGCCGCCACCGGCATCGCCGACCACTTCGGCTTCGGGCCGGTCCGCTCCGGCACCCCGGTCGCGGCGGCCCACTTCGAGCTGAGCAGCCCGGACCTGCGCAACAACCAGGCCATTGCCCTGGCCCAGGTCGCCAACATCTTCGGCTGCCACGGCGGCAACCAGGCGCCGCGGCTGCAGTGGAGCGGGGCCCCGGCCGGCACCCAGAGCTACGCGGTGACCATGTTCGATCCCTACGCGCCCACCGGCAGCGGGTTCTGGCACTGGCTGGTCTGGGATATCCCGGCCAGCGACCACTCGCTGAGCGGGACCCCGCCAGCGGGGGCGGTCTCAGGCACCAACGACGCCGGGCTCACGGGTTACCTCGGCCCCTGCCCACCGCCGGGCGACATCGTGCACCGCTACCAGCTCACGGTGTTCGCGCTGGACGTCCCCAGCCTCGGACTCCCGCCGGAGACCCACGCGGCCGTGGTCGGCTTCGTGATGCGGACCCACATCCTGGCTACCGGGCAGCTGATCGGGACGTACCAGCAGCCGGGCTAGAGGGAGACAAGCCCCGCACCGAAAACGCGCAGTCCAGACCTCGCGGATCTCGAGTTGGCTCGCACGCCGCGCTGTCCGGACCTCGCGGCCCAGCCACAGCCGACCGTGTCCTGAGACGGCCCCTCTTGTCTTCTCGGACTCGGGGCTAGGGACAGGCTAGAGACCGTAGGTCTTGGTTCTGGCCGATCAGCGCAGAGGCTACGAGCTCCGAGCGTTGGCGACTGGCTCTGCGCAACCGGCCACCGCAATGGGCTCAGTTGGTACCCGACCCAGGACCGTAGACTGCCGCGCAGCATGGAACCTGAGTCGGCTTTCCGCCGGATCAAGGGCGATCCGCCGATGACGGTCGCCGCTCAACTCAAGGGAGCTATCTCGCAGGTCGTGAAGATCAATGTCCACTTGGAAGTGCTCCAGCTCCACGTCGAGAACGCGATCCGCTGTGCGGAGGTGAACTTTCGCCCTCGCGACGACCTGGACGTGCTGAACGCCGAGGTGAAGGTTCTTCGCGAACTCCTCAGCGAGAAGGTGGAGCAAGCAATCCGACGACTGGCGTTAGTGGAGACTGGAAGCCGAGGCTGAGGCCCTGGCCACCATCAGCAGTCGCATGGGTCTCGCCGGCTACCGTCTCGGCCAGGGCTCCACGTCCGGACCTACTTCGGGGCCGAGAAGAAGGCCCAGACGATGAAAAGAAGGATGCCGCCGATGAGGATCGTCCAGAACCAGTAACGCCAACGGGCGGGTGCCGTCCGGACCACGCCCTTCACCTTGACCTCTGAGGGGGCTGCCGGGGCCGAGGCACCCGGGTACGGTTTCCACTCCGAGCCGTCCCAATAGAACTTGCCGTCTGGCGAGAGCCGGGGCGGCGCTTTCGGCTCCACGGCGGCGCATCGTACCGCCAGGCGACGCCCTGTCGGCCAGTGCCCGCAACTATGCCGCCCTGGCCTGGACGATCGCGCGCTCCCTTCGGAGCGCAGCGCCGTAGGCGGCGATTTGCTCGGCCCAGCGCGCAGCGGGTAGATGCGGCAGTGGGCTATGGGCTCTAGTTAGATTCCGTGCGCGCCAGGCCCAGACCGACCTATAGCCCGAAGGTCTTGGCGATGATCTCCTTCATGATCTCGTCCGTGCCGGCGCCGATCCGGGACAGGCGGGCATCCCGCCAGGCGCGCTCGACGGGGAACTCGCGCATGTAGCCGTGGCCGCCCAGGATCTGGATGGCCTCGTCGGCGACCTCGACATTGACCTGGGTGGCCATGAGCTTCGCCTGCGACACCTCGCGCACGGGATACTCGCCCTCGTCCCAGCGCTTGGCGGTTTCGTATACGAAGGCGCGCACCACCGCGATCTTGTTGGCCATGTCGACCAGGCGGTGCTTGATGACCTGGAAATTGGCGATCGGGCGCCCGAAGGCGGTGCGGTCCTTGGCGTACCGCAGCGTGTACTCGAAGAGGCCCTGGGCACCGGCGATGTGGCCGCAGGCGGTGATCAGGCGCTCGCCCTGTAGCTCCCACATGAGGTTGCGCCAGCCCTCGCCCTCCTCGCCCAGGCGCAGTTCGGCCGGGACGCGGCAGTCCTCGAAAAGCAGCTCGGCCGTGTCCGATGAGTGCATGCCCAGCTTCTGCAAGGTCCGCGTGACCTGGAAGCCGGGCGTTTCCTTGGGGACGATGAAGAGGCTGAAACCCCCGTGGCCGGCTGCGGAGTCGGTCTTGGCCACCACCAGGCACCACTGGCAGCGGGCGCCGTTGGTGATGAAGATCTTGCGGCCGTTGATGACGTACTCGTCGCCGTAGCGGCGGGCGGTGGTCTTCATGCCGGCCAGGTCGGAGCCGGCGTCGGGCTCGGTCATGGCGATGGCTGCGATGGCCTCGCCGCGGATGGCGGGCGCCAGGAAACGGCGCCTCTGCGCGTCGGTGCCGAATTTGAACACCGGCGGTGTGGCCATCTCGGTCTGCACGGCCACGGCCATGGCCAGGCCGCCGCAGTGGGCGCGCGCCATCTCCTCGGAAAGCACGACCGCCGAGAAGTAGTCGCCGCCCTGCCCGCCGTATTCGGGCGGATATCGGAGGCCCAGGAAGCCGAGCTCGCCGAAGCGTTTGAAGATGCTGTCCGGAAACAGCGTCTCCTCCCATTCGTCGAGGTGCGGGACGACCTCTTTTTCGAGGAAGCGGCGAATGTGCAGGCGCAGCTCTTCGTGGGAGCCCGTGAAGTACTGAACCGGCATCGGGCTAGTCTAGGTCTCGGTTAGGTATGATCTCGGGGACTCCGAGGGGGGTCAGGCGGGGGAAGGGCTTTGCCCGGCCGCCTGAAGGGGGGATGTCCCCCCACCCTCAAGAAAGAGTCGTCGGGTTCCCAATCGAACGATCACACGCGCTTTGGAGAAGGCTTGGGTTCGGTAATCAAGAAGCGGCGCAAGAAGATGCGCAAGCACAAGCACAAGAAGATGCTCAAGAAGACAAGGTGGCAGCGCCGGGCGCACGCCTAGTCGTGAGCGAGAGGTAGCTCAGATGGGTTGGATCGTCCTGATCGTCATCGTGCTGGTGGTCGTGGGCTGGTTCGTGCTCACGTACAACTCGCTGGTCGGTCTGCGCAACCGCACACAGGAAGCGTGGTCGCAGATCGACGTCGAGTTGAAGCGCCGGCATGACCTGATCCCGAACCTGGTGGAGACGGTCAAGGGGTACGCCGCGCACGAGAGCGGGACCTTCGAAGCCGTCACGCAGGCGCGGGCCAACGCCGTGTCGGCGGGCGCCACCGGCGACCCCAGCAAGATCGGACCCGCCGAGAACATGCTCAGCCAGAGCCTGCGCTCATTGTTCGCGGTGGCCGAGAACTACCCCGAGCTGAAAGCCATCAGCGCCTTCACCAACCTGCAGGAGCAGCTGACCGCCACCGAGGACAAGATCGAGTTCTCGCGCCGGTACTACAACGGCAACGTGCGCGACTACAACACACGCACGCAGACGCTGCCCTCCTCGCTGATCGCGGGCATGTTCGGCTTCAAGCCCTTCGCCTTCTTCCAGGCCGACGAGGGGGACCGCGAGGTGCCGCAGGTGAGCTTCGCTTCGACGACGCCGCCGGCCGGACCGCCGCCGGCCAACCCCGCCGCGGGGCCGCCGACCGCCTGAATCTCGGGAGGGGCAAGCCCCTCCCCTACGCCGACTTCGCCCAATCCGACTCGAAACGGGTGGCGTAGGCGCGGATGGCGCCCGGGTCACCGGTCTCCACGTCCAGCTCGTGGTTGACCGAGAGGCCGCTGAGGCTCCAGTTGGCAGAGCCCAGCAGCAGGTGGCCCGAGTCGAAGAGTCCGATCTTGGCGTGCAGCTTGGCGCCCGGCGGCACGGGATACCAGCGCACCTGGACCCCGGCCCCGGCCAGCAGCCGCCGCGATGGCTGGTTGACGTCCTGCCTGGGGTCGAGCAGGACCCGCACCCGCACGCCCCGGCGGTGGGCGGCCGCCAGGGCGGCCAGCACCTCGTGGTCGGTCAGCACGAAGACCTCAGCTCGAATCTCGGAGCGAGCGCTCGCGGTCAGGCTCAGCAAGCTGGCGCGCACCTCGGCGCCGGGCGCCGTCTGGACGATGGGCTCAGCTGCGGCGGCGGGCGGCATCGGACGCGGCACGCCCCCGGCCAGGCTCCAGTCCTGCTCGAAGATGCTGCTCAGCCGCGCCACCTCAGGCGCGGCCCAGGTCTCCAGCCCGTAATCGTGATTGCGGGCGCTGGTGCTGCCCCAGTTCATGCCCGCGACCAGCGCCCGGCCGTCGGCGATCAGTAGCTTCACGTGGTCGATCTGGTGGCGGCGGTCGTCCAGCGGATAGGGCCTGGCGGGCAGCCCCATGCCGGCCAGCCGCGCGGCCGCATGTGCGGTCTGCGGGACCGACGGGTCGTAGACCAGCCGCACGTCAGCTCCCCGGCGGCGGGCCGAGAGCAGGGCGCCCTCCAGGTCGCGCCGGCCGAACTCGTACATCTCGACCAGCACCCGCCCCGACGCGCCCCCGATCAGGTGAGTCACGGCGCCGAAGATGGCGGCGTCCTGCCAGAGCCGGACAGCTTCCGGGAGACCGGAGGGCGCGACCGCCGGCGGCGCGGCGTGAACGGGCAGCGGAGCCGCCGAGCAGCCGGCCAGGCCGAGCAGCAGTAACAGCAACAGGCGTTTCATCGCGGCCAGCCTGCGGCCGGCGGGGGTCGGGAAGGAACGCTGCCTGTTAAGAGCCCAGGGGCTGCACCGCGGTGCCGGGTCCGGCGTTCAGCAGGAGGTCGGCCCGGCCCCCGTTCACGCCCACCTCCACGAAACCCATGCTCCCGGTGTAGAAGAAGAGCTCACCGGACCGCACCTCGCCGTAGGTGCGGGCCGGCCGCCGCACCGAGACCGGACCCAGCTTGACGCCGCCCACCGGTGGCTTCAGCGAGGTGACGAGGTTGCCGAAGGCGTCGACCCAGAGCACCCGCGGCGACGGCTCCGGCAGGCGCAGCAGCCCATCCACCGACTCCCCCAAAGACGCCAATCGGGCGCCCGCGGCCAGCGCGGCCGCAGCCGGCGCGAAGACATCGCGCCCCTCGAAGGTCGGCGCAGCCCCTTCCGGCCGCCGGAGCTCGACCGCGGCCGGCTCCGCCGAGCTCTCACGTAGCAAAAGGGAGAGCAGCCCGTTGTCGGGCGCCACCCAATAGGACCGGCCCACCTGCACCGCCAGCGGCCGGCGCTCAGTGCCCACGCCCGCATCCACCACCGCCAGGTGCACGGCGCCGTCGCGGAAGTGACGGGTGCCGGCCCACAGCAGGAAGCCCGCAGCGTCCAGGTCGTGAGCGCCGAGCCCGTGTGCGATGTCGATCAATGTGGCATCCGGGCAGCCGGCGAGCAGTGCGGCCTTCATGGCCGCGACATAAGGCGAACCGGCGCCGAAGTCGGTGGTCAGGGTGATCACCGGCCTCGGGGTCACCTCACCAGTATCGGGTCTCCTTCCAGGGGTCCGCCTCGTCGTGGTAGCCGCGCTGCTCCCAGAAACCGAGGCGGTTCTTGGTCATGAACTCCAGCCCGCGCAGCCATTTGGCCGACTTCCAGAAGTACTTCTTGGGCACGAAAAGGCGCAGCGGGAAGCCGTGGTCGACGGTCAGATCCTGCCCGTTCCAGCCGTAGCAGAGCAGCACGTCGTCGTCGTCGAGCACCTCCAGCGGCAGGCTGGTCGCGTACCCGTACTCGCAGTGCGCCATCACGTACTGCGCTTCTGGCAGCGGCTCGACCCGGCGCAGGATCTCCTGGATCGGAACTCCCGTCCAGAGGTCGCCAAGGCGGCTCCAGCCGGTGACGCAGTGGATGTCCGCCACCACCTCTTTGGTCGGCAGTGCGCGCAGCTCCCCGTAGTCCAGCTGGACCGGGTTGCGCACGGCGCCGAACACGCGCAGGTCCCACTTGGCGATGTCGACCTTGGGCACCGGTCCGAAGTGCAGGAGCGGCCAGCGGTCGGGCGCGGTCAGGGTCTGGCCGGGCGGGACCCGCTCGGCGTCCACGCCGTCGGGGAGCCGCTGGCGCTTGAAGATGGAGGCCATCGCCTGGCGAGTATAGGTGCGGCCTATTGCGATCCCGTGACAGTGAACGACCATCGCTGGTCAAGCGGCTGGCCGTCCAGGGTCCCGGTCAACTCGGCGGTGTAGGTGGCGCCGGGCCGTAGGGGGTCCTGGGGCAGGAAGCACCAGGCCCAGCTATCGACCTGCTGGCCCGGCATCAGCGTGAATCCGGCCAGCTCCTTGCCGTCCGGACCCAGCAGCTTCGAGCTGTCCACGTGGAAGGCCGAACCCGACCCGACGGTGAGCGTCACCGGGTAGCCCACGGGATACTGGGTGCCGGCGGGCGCCGGGTCCGGGTCCTCGTGGCCGACGAAGGCCGCCGGGACTTCGCGGGCGCCGGTCGCCGGGAAGACCACCGGCGCGGTCTTGGCGGGCGCGCCAACGCCCAGGTCCATGACGGCGGCCGCCAGGATGCCGATGCTCGCCTCGCCGTAGCCGGCGGCCTGCGTCTCCCGGTCGAGGATCGGGAAGCGGTGGTAGACGGAGTCGATCCAGACCGACACCGCGGCTGAGGGCGTGTAGACGTGGTCGATCACCTCCGAACCTCGGTTGCCCCGGTATCCGGCCGCGATATCACGCTGCAGGAAGTTGGCGCCCGTGAAGCCGGGCAGCGAGGGGTCCTCGGTATGGATGCCGAGCCCCGACTGCGAGGGCTGGCCGTAGTTGAAGATCGTGTACCAGGCGTGCTCCTCGGCCCCTTCAGAGAGCGCCGGGTCCGCAGTGACGGGCGGCACACCGGCCTGCTGGCGGTAGCCGTTGACCACGTCCAACGCCGCCTGCCGGTCGGTGGCCAGGCCGCCTGGCGGGGTGGCCGCGATGGGGGCCAGCTCGGCCGCCGGGTCGGTCTTCAGGACCAGCTTGTCGAGGTACCACAGGAACTCGAAGACGTCCGAGTTGGAGGGGTCCTTGCGTAAGGCCTGGAGCAGCTGGTCATGGGCGGCCCTGAAGTCGCGGGAGCCGGCGACCCGGACTTCGGCCGCTCCCAGGCTGGCGCCGGCGGCCGCGGGCCGCACGCCGAGCGCCGCCTGGTACTGGGCGTCTGCCACGTCGAGGTCGCCCGAGTAAAAGGCAGAGTCGCCGGCCGCCAGGTGGACACCGTAGGACTCGGAGAGCCGGCCCGCGGCGTTGATCTGGGCGTGCGCCTCGTCGGGCTTCTGGTGCACGTAGTAGTAGCGGGCCAGCTCCAGCGTCCGCTCCGGGAATTTGGGCTGCGTCTTGAGCGCCAGCTCGGTGTAGTTGAGCTCACCCTCTGCGTCGCCCTGGTCGCGGTAGAAGTTCGCCCATTCGCGGAAGATCTCGGCCTGCGTGTAGCGGTCGCTGGGGTGTGCGTTCTCGGCCGCGCGCAGCTGCTGCCGCGCGTCATCGAAACGGCCCGCGTCGGCCAGTGCCTCCGAGTAGTAGGCGTGTGCGAGCGGGTCGACCGGCTGCGTCGCCACCGCGCGGCCGCCGGCCGCGACGGCGGCGTCGACGTCGTCGGACCAGTCCAGCGCCCGTGTCAGCCGCGCCAGGGCGCCCGAGTCGGCCTTCTGGCGAACGCCCGCCTGGGCCTGGGTCACCGCCTCCGCGAACCGCGACTGGTACGCAAGGAAGACGGCGTAGCGGGAGGCCGCCCCAGCGACCCGGCTCTTGGCCAGCTCCTGGTAAAGGCTCTCCGCCCCGTCGTAGTCGCCGGACCAGAAGCGCTGGTCTGCCCGCGCTAGCTGGTCGTTGCCGGCGGCCGAAGCCGAGGGAGCCGGCTGTGGACCCGCGCCCGGGGCCTGGCAGGCCGCCAGGGCGAGGGTGGCGAGGCCGGCCAGGGCCGCCAGCCGTCGGCCCCGCCCTCTCATCGGGGCCATGTTAGGGCGCCGGTATACTCGGTTCGCCCGGCCGCGTGGGGCCATAGCTCAGTCGGGAGAGCGCTTCCCTCGCACGGAAGAGGTCAGGGGTTCGACTCCCCTTGGCTCCACCAGATCCTCCCGCAGATGCGCAGGCGGCGCGCCGCTCGCTAGAGGAGCGCCGCGACCATCGCGTCGGCGACGAAGCCTGCGAACCGTTGTAGCGGCATCCCACGCCGGATGACGAGCAGTTCGTAAAGCTCCGGCGCGCTGTAGGTCCAGAGAACGTCAGCCGCTTCGGCGACCGAGAGCCCGGACCGCAGGTGACCGGCGGCCGCCAGCCGGGCCGCGTTCTCCGTCATCCGGCGAAGACGGTCCGCGTCCATCTCCTGGAGCAGCCCACGCAGCTCCGGATCGTTGCTGGCGGCGTCGCGCACCAGCAGCACGATCGGAGCCCCCAGCGGCATGATCTCGGTGACGAAGTCGCCCCAGCCTCGGATGATCCGACGCGGGTCGGGCTCCGTCTCCTGCAGCTCGTCGGAGCGGCGCTCCGCGGGCACCGGGCCTGCGCCGCGGAGGGCTCGGGCGTAGATGGCCCGGATCAAGCCGGGCTTGCCGCCGAACGACTTATAGATCGTGTCGACGGACAGGCCGCAGTCGTCGGCGATCGCTGAGACCGTCGTCGGGCCGTAACCGTCGCGCAGAAACCGGCTCTGCGCAGAGTCGAGGATCCGGCCCCGACGCGTCAGCGCCAGCTCCTGGCGTCCGCTGGAGTCGTAACGCCGCCTCTTGACAGGCTGGGGTGCCGGGGCCATACTGCCAAATTAATTCTAGCAGACTGGAACGAAATTGGAGGTACGGTGATGGGCGAACCGGTGGAGACGATCGAGCGGCTGTTGCGGGCGACCAATGATCACGACCTGGATGCCTTGACCGACTGTTTCGCGGCGGACTTCGTGAACGAGACACCGGCGCATCCTGCCCGCGGGTTTCAGGGCGGCGCCCAGGTGCGGCGGAACTGGGAGCAGATCTTCGCGTTCATTCCGGACCTGCGCGCCGAGGTCACCCGCCGAGCTGTGGACGGCGACACGATCTGGACCGAGTGGGTCATGCAGGGCACACGCCGTGACGGCAGTCCCCATGAGATGGCCGGGATCATCGTGTTCGGGGTGGCCGGCAATCTCATCCGGTGGCTGCGCTTCTATCTGGAACCGGTCGATCGGAGCGGGGCGACCGTCGATGCGGCGGTCCGAGCGCAGGTGGTCGTGCCGTGATCCTGGTCGCGGGGGGAACCGGCCACCTGGGGGTGGTGCTCGCTCACCGCTTGGTGGCCGGCGGCCACCGCGTGCGCGTGCTCACGCGCGATCCCGAACGGGCTCGCGGACTCCTTGACCCGGCTGTCGAGCTGGTTCCGGGGGACGCGCGGAAGGCCGGCGACGTGCGCGTCGCACTGGAGGGGATCGACTCAGTCGTCTCGGCGATTACGGGCTTTGGTCCGGGCGCCCAGGGTCCGCGGGCGGTGGATCATCAGGCCAACCTCGAATTGATCAGAGCGGCTGAGGAGACCGGGGTGCGCCGGTTCGTATTGGTTTCGATTGACGGGGCCTCTCGGGATCACCCGATGGAGCTGCATCGGATGAAGCACCTGGCCGAGGAGGCCCTCCGCTCGAGCGCGCTCGAGTGGGTCATCCTGCGTCCCAACGTCTTCATGGAGCTGTGGGTCGAGATCGCCGGCGGCCCCGTCGCCGAGAAGGGCAGGGCGACCGTGTTCGGGCGCGGAGACAACCCGATCAATTTCAACTCGGTTCGGGATGTCGCACAGTTCGCCGAGCGCGCCCTCACTGAGCCCGCTCTCGCCCGGACCGTGCTCTCGGTCGGCGGACCGGAGAACCTCACGTTCAACCAGTTCGTCGATCGGATCGGGCGCGCCGCCGGGCGCCAGGTATCCGTTCGGCACGTGCCCCTTCCGCTGATGCGAGTCACGGCCCTGGCGATGCGTCGGCTCAAGCCCGACGTCGCGGGCCTGATCGAGGCCGGGATCGCGATGGACTCGGCGCCCATGGCCTTCGAGTCCGCCGGTCTACAAGAGCGCTTTCCCGACGTCAGGCTGACCTCGCTTCAGGAAGTTCTGGAGCGACGGTTCGGCGCTACCGCCCACGCAGCTCGAACACTGGGCGCAGTGCGGCCGCGCCCTGCGGGTCGGTGAGAATTTCCCGCGCGCCCAGGAGGGCCAGCAGCCAGGGGCCGATACGCAGGCTGCGGACGTAAGGCCCGAGCACATCCGCGAAGAAGGTCGCGGTCTCGGCCCGGTCCAGCTCGGTGGCGGTGACCTCCTCGCGCCGGTTGCCGACGGTCAGGGTCGCCCGGCCGGCGGCGCGCAGGTTGCGCACCCAGTTGGTCTCGCCGAAGGTGCCGCACAGCCAGCGTCGGCCGCCGATCTCGATCAGGGCCACCGGCGTCGTGCGCGGCTCGCCGCTCCTGCGGCCGGCCACGGTCAGCAGGGCGTTGGGACCCAGCGGCACGCCCATCCGCAAAAGGCGCCGCGCGAGCGGGTCGAAGATGCCGACGAAGCCGGGGATCTTGGGCGTTCGCATCCTGAGTTCCATCACGTTCATCCTAATCAATCAGTTGCTTGATTTAGTCCACAGCCACCGCTCCAGCTGGCGCACGGCCAGCTCCGCCTGCGGCCTCGCGCTCACCGGGAGAGTCAGCGAGGTCAGCGTCGTCACCACCAGCGCGGCAGCCCCCGCGCTGTCCAGCTCCGGCCTAAGGTGCCCTTCGCGCACGCCCCGGCGAAGCAGGCCGCGCATGGTCTTCATCCAGGCCTCGTGCGTGCGTGCCAGGAGCGCCGCGATGGCGGGATCGCGGCTGGAGCGGAGTGCCAGCTCGCCCATCACCGACCCCACCTCCGGTTCCTCGCGCGGCAGCCGGCGCACGGCGCGCAGGTGGTTGCGGAGCTGCTGGTCGGCGGAGCCGTGAGGCGCGAGCGTCGATCGGAAGCGGCTCGTCGCGTATTCGACCACCCCTCCGATCAACGCCTCCTTGGTCGGAAAGTAGTAGTGCAGGGTCGCGATGTTGACGCCCGCGCGCGCCGCCACCTCACGCGTGCGCAGGCCCTCGAAGCCCTTCTCGGCCAGCAGCTGGACGGCCGCCTGCACCAGGTCCTGCCGGCGCTGCTCAGGGACCTTGCGGGGACGCGCGGGCATGGCCCCCTAAACTACCTGCGCACCGCCCGATGCGCAGACTGCTCGCCGACTGGATCGCGCTCGACGCGCGCTATCAGGGCGACCGGCCGCGCGTGCGCGCCGTGCGCAGCGTCCGCTGCGGCGACGCCCCCTTCGTCTTCACGGCCCCGCACGCGGTGCGGCATGTGCGCGCCGGTGCCCTGAAGAAGGCTGACATCCGGACCGGTGGCCTGGCCGAGGTCATGGCGCGCCAGTCGGGCGGCGCGGCGCTGACCAGCCTGGGCCGGCTGGCCGTCGACCCCAACTTCGACAGCGGCGAGACGCCCTTCCGCAAGCGCCTACTGCAGACCTTGCGGCCCGGCCAGCTGGTGCTCGACCTGCACGGCATGGACGACCGCCACGGCGTCGACGTGGTGATCGGGCTGGGCGCCCGGCCCGACCACCGCTCCCAAGCCGCGGCCGACGCCCTGCAGCGGATGCTGTCCGCCGCCGGCCTCAGCGTGCAGTGCGGGCACCCGTTTCCCGCCACCCATCCCGGCACCGTCACTTCGACCGTGCAGGCCGCCGGCTTCAGCGCGCTGCAGGTGGAGCTGGCGGCTCGCCGGCGCCGTCCGCTGCGGGACCCGGACAGCGCGCTGCCGCTGCTGGCTGCCCTCCTCGAATGGGCGGCCGCCTGAGGCGGCTCGCTAAGCGGCCAGTCCGGCCTCGGCCAGCGTGAGCTGGAAGAAGCGATCCCAGCTGCGCGCGATCAGGCGGGCCATCTTCTCCTCTTCGCGGCGGTTGCGGCGAGCGACGTCGGCGGTCTCGGGATCCCCGGCGGCTTCGGCCATCCGCTCCAAGAACTGGTAGACGGCGATCTCCAGATGCTCGGTCACGAAGGCGTCGCGGGCGTTCTGGCTGGGCTTGTCGCTGCGCAGGAGGTCGAGCATGCCCTTGCCCAGCGCGGCTCCGATGGCGGCGCCGCTCTTGGGGAGGGAGGCGCCCGAGTCGAGGGCCTCGAGGCGGTCCTGCAGCCGCTGCAGGTGGTGCTCGGTCTCGGTGTGGTGCCTCACCAGCGCTCGCTTCAAGGTGGCCTCATGTGTGGTCTCGATGAGGCCGGCGAGCATCACCAGGACCTGGCTCTCCATGGCGTAGGCGTCCTGGACGTAGGTGATCAGTTTCATGCGCAGCATGTCGTGTTGGGTGGTCATGGGGACGGTTTTACGTAAGGTGCCCGGGATGACGGTTTTGGCCGTGGTGGCAACCGGCGAGATGGGGTCAGCGCTCGCGCGGGCGCTTGTCGAGGCGAGCCACCGGGTGGTCACGAGCCTGGGCGGGCGCGGCCCGCGCACCGCCGAGAGGGCCGCCGCAGCAGGAGTCGAGGACGCAGGTTCGCTGCCGGCGGTCGTGGCCGAGGCAGACGTCTTCTTATCCGTGCTTCCGCCCGACCGCGCGCTGGGACTGGCCGAGGAGGTCGCCGGCATCCTCAAGGCCAGGCCCAGGCCGCTGCTCTATGTCGACTGCAACGCGGTCTCGCCCGCGACGTCGGCTAAGGTCGCCCAGGCCGTCGGCGATGCCGGCGCGCGCTTCGTGGACGTCGGGATCATCGGGCTGCCGCCGCGCCCGGTTCTGTACGCCTCAGGCGAGCACGCCGGCGACCTGGTCGACCTGGCCGTGCCCGCCCTCGACGTGCGTGACATCGGCGGCCCCGCGGGCCGAGCCTCGGCGCTGAAGATGTGCTACGCCGCCTTCACCAAGGGCTCCACCGCGCTGGCCACCGAGCTGCTGGTGGCGGCGGTCCGATTGGGCGTCGCCGACGAGCTGCGGGCGGAGCTGGCCCACAGCGCACCGGGGCTTCTGGAGATCGCGACCCGCAGCGTGCCCCGGATGCCGCCCAAGGCCTACCGCTGGATCGGCGAGATGTCGGAGATCGCCGCCACCTTCGAGTCGGTCGGGCTGACGCCGCGGATATTGCAAGGGGCCGGCGACGTCTACCGGATGGTGGAGGCCGCGGGCGCGCCGGCCGGCGACCTCGACCAGGTGCTCAGGAAGCTGGCAGAAGCTCCCGGATAAGGATGCCCACCGCGCGCAGCGGCCCCGCGCTGCGGCGGGCGCGCGAGAGCATGAGCGCGCCCTCCAGTCCGCTGAGGAACGCGGTCGCCACAGCGTGCGCCCGCGCAGGCTCCGTGCCCGCGGCCTGCAGGTGCCCGGCCAGCAGCTCCTCCCACTCGCCCAGGGCGGCCTCGGAAGCCTGCCGCAGGCGCTCGGAGACGGGCGTGCCTTCGAGGGCGACGGCCGCGACCGGGCAGCCCAGGGTGAACTCCGAGCGCTCCACCCGGCGCGCGTAGCGCTCCGCGATGTCGGCCAGCGCCGCACCCGGGTCGGCGTGCGCGTCCAGGCTCTTGCGCAGCCACCCGCTGATGACCGTGCGCGAATACTCGATCGCCTCCACGGTCAGGTGCTCCTTGCCGCCCGGGAAGTGGAAGTAAAGCGAGCCTCGAGGCGCGCCCGACTCCTCGAGCACTTGCAGGAGGCCGGTGCCGTTGAGGCCCTGCCGCTGCAGGAGCTGGGCGGTGGTCTCCACCAGCTGGCGACGGGTCTGGCCGCGCTTTGCCACAAGAGAAGATTAGCCGAAACTATGCAGACCGGTCTATTATCAATGCATGGCCAGCCTCACGCTCGCGGACGGATCCCACCTCCAGCTGCGGCCGCTCGAGCCCGCCGACGGCCCGCTGCTGGTTCGGCTCTTCTACCGGCTCTCGCCCGAAAGCATCTATCGGCGCTTCCTGAGCCCGATCCCGGATCCCTATCGCCCCGAGATGCGGCGCCTGCTCGACCTCGACCACCGCGACCGAGAGGCGCTGGCCGCGCTCTGCGCCGGCGAGGTGGTGGGCGTCGCCCGCTACATCCGGATGGCGGGAGATCCGGGCGTGGCCGAGATCGCGATCGTGGTCGAGGACGGATGGCAGCACAGAGGGCTGGGCCGCCTGCTCACCCGGCGCCTGGCCGCGCTGGCGCGCCGGCGCGGCATAGCTGCCTTCCACGCCACCATGCTGGGCGACAACCGGCCGGCGCTGCGCCTGCTGCGCGGCCTCTCAGCCGGCGCGCGCTTCCGCTGGAGCACCGGCGAGATCGAGGCCGAGGTGCCGCTGCGGCCGCTCAGTCCGGCGGTGAGAGGTAGCGCGCCCGCACGATCCGCTGACCTTCCAGCTCCAGCACCCAGGTAGAGCCCTTCTCGGCCTGGAAGCCGCCGCGCAGCAGGCCCTGGCGGGCCAGCAGCTCGAGGATGTCGTTGCAGATGTCGCCGTGAGTCGAAAGCGCGGCCCCGTCCCCCGCCTCTCGCGCCACGTCCAGGGCTTCCAGGCCGTGCCCTTCGGCCAGGCGGTCGTCGATCTCCAGCATCAAGCCCAGCCGCGCGGCCAGCGGCTCCAGCGTCTGCACGCAGCGGGCGTAGGAGCTGGAGATCAGGCGGCGCACGCCCAGCGGCTTCAGCTGCTCGACCAGCCCTTCAGCCTGGCGACGGCCCTTCTTGGTGAGGGGCCGCTCGCGGTCGTCGCCGTCCCAGCGCTCGCGGTCGCCGGCGTGCGCGTGGCGGACCAGATAGACGGTCATGGCATCCAGTCGCGCAGCGATTTGGCGGCGGCTGCGTTCCAAACCTCGGGGAACTGCGTCCGCGAGCCGGCCGCGCTGGTCATCTCCAGAGCCGCCATCTCGCCCGCCGCGTAAGCGCGGCGTCCGCTGCCGCCCACCGAGCGCAGCCAGACCTGGGCGGTGACGCTGTCCTGATGGTCGCCGAGGACGCCCTGCACATCGGCCACTGCGCGGGCGAAGCGCTCGGCCGGCTGGCCCACCACGGCCGCCGCCACCTCGGCCGCGTAGCGGGCCCGCTTGGCCCGGATGCGCACCCGGTGCAGGGCGGCGTCGGGCGGATCCTCGCCCAGGCCCGCCACCTCCTTGCGGAGCCGGCGCCAGGCCTGCCGGGCCAGGGCCGGGATGCCGGTGGCGGCCGGCGCGCTGTGATCGCCGGCCAGCGCCGGACCGCTGGCCGCAGCCACCAGGCGGTCCAGGAGTTCGAGGTAGCGGGGCGAGCCGAACGCTTCGTCGAGAGCCTTGCGAGCGGCGCCTATCTCGGCGTCCAGGAGGGCGGCCACGCGCAACCCGAAGGGCACGTCGTTGGCGGGCAGGCGGCGCGCCAGGTCCCGCAGCCGCTCCCGCCGGACCTCCAGGTCGCGGACGCGACCCAACTCGTCCGCCAGCCATTGGACCTCGTCCGAGAGCGCGGCCGTCCACTCGGACTCCAGGAGCGGGCCAAAGGTCCGGAGGTGAGAGCGGAAGCGCCGGGTGGCCACCCGCGCCTTGTGCACGGCCTCGGGGTCGCCGCCCAGGCGCACGCCGGGATCGTGGCGCAGCAGCTCCTCGACGGCGCTCGCCAGCGCCCAGCGCACGGCATCTCCAGAGGTGGCGCCCGCGGCCAGCGAGCCGGCGTGGACTTCGGGGGGCTCCTGCGCGCGCGGCCCCAGTGCGCGGACGTGCTTGGCCACGGGGTCGGGAGCGCCGGCGCCCGCCGTGCGCAGCCGGAAGAGCGTGGCGTCGAGGAGGTCCTCGGCGCCGCCATTCTTGAACTCGACCTCCACCTCCCGAAAGCGCGCCGCCACCCGGCGCCCCTCCAACACCGAAACCTCGTCGTCGACGACCTCAGCCAGCACGCGCGAGTCGGGGTCGCGCAGGCGCACCGTGCGCCGGCGGGTCTTGAGCCGGGCCACCGGCTCCAGCTGGGAGCCGCGGACGTAGGCGGCCAGCAGCTTCAGGGCGGCCTCGGGCACCCGGCCCCGGCGCCCCTCGAACTCCAGCTCCTCGCGGGCGACGCCACCGTTCGGTCGAGGGACTGCGGCCTGCGGGAGCTTGAGCGTCCAGCCTTCCCCGGCCCGATGGCGGAGGCTGACGCCCCAGCGCGCCAGCCGGAGGTCGGGCGTGTCGTGGTAGACGGTGTCGAGCCGCTTCTCCTCGGCCGGCTCCGCGCGCACGCCGTCTATGACGCCGTCCAGCGAGGGCAGGCGAAAGCCGGGCGCCGCGCCCAGCTTCACCTCACGCTCAACGGCCATGCGCCCGCTGCAGCGCCACCTCCTGGAGCCGCGACTGCACGCTGAGCGTGCTCCCCTCGACCCGGGACCACGTGCCTTCGGCGTCCAATGTCCAGGCCAGGGTGTCGTCGGCCAGCGAGAGGTCCAGCCACTCGGCAATCTCGCGGCGCAGCGAGCGGTCCCTGACCGGGACCACGGCCTCGACCCGGCGGTCGAGGTTGCGCTCCATCAGGTCGGGGGAGCCGATGAAGTACTGGGCGGCGCCGTCCGCTCCGAAGCGGAATATGCGGGAGTGCTCGAGGAAGCGGCCGACGATGGAGCGCACGCGAATGTTCTCGGAGAGGCCGGGCCTGCCGGGCCGCAGGCAGCACATGCTGCGCACGATCAGGTCGACCTGAGCGCCGGCGCGGCCGGCCGCATATAGGGCGTCGATGATCTCGGGGTCGACCAGGTTGTTGACCTTGATCACGATCCGGCCCTGGGGGTTGGCCTGGCCCGCGATCAGCTTCAGCACCCCGGCGCGCACCCCCGAGGGGGCAACCAGCAGCTCGTGGAAGCGGCGCTGGCGGCTGTAGCCGGTCAGGTAGTTGAAAAGATCGCTGACGTCGGCGCCCAGTGCGGGGTCGGCCGAGAGCAGCCCGATGTCCTCGTAGGTGGCCGCGGTGCGCGCGTTGTAGTTGCCGGTCCCGATGTGAACGTAGCGGCGGATGCCGTCGTCCTCCTGGCGGACCACCAACAGGATCTTGGCGTGGGTTTTGAGGCCGACCAGGCCGTAGACCACATGGACGCCCGCCTCCTCCAGCGCCTGGGCCCAGGCGATGTTGGCCTGCTCGTCGCCACGGGCCTTGAGCTCGACCAGGGCCACCACCTGCTTGCCGGCCTCGGCCGCCCGGATCAGGGAGCGTGCGATCGAGCTGGCGGGGCCGGAGGTGCGGTAGAGCGTCTGCTTGATGGCCAGCACGCTGGGGTCGGCCGCGGCGGCCGCGATGAAGGCCTCGACCGAGGTCACGAAGGAGTCGTAGGGATGGTGGACGAGCACGTCCCCGCCGCGGATGGCGGCGAAGAAGTCGGGCGCCCCCCCGTTGGCGCCGCCCAGGCGGGGCTGGGTGGTCGGGGTCCAGGACTCCGACTTGAGGTCCGGCCGGTCCAGTGCCGTGAGCATCATGAGGTCGTTCAGCCCCAGCAGGCGGTCGATCGTGTAGACGTCCCCGGCGGAGAGGTCGAGCTCGTCGATCAGAAGGGGCAGCACCGATGGCGACATGCCCGGCTCGACCTCCAGGCGCACCCCGCGGGCCCGGCGGCGCTTGCGCCGGAGCTCGATCTGGATGGCGGCCAGCAGGTCCTCGGCCTCGCTGTCGATGTCGTCCAGGTCGGCGTCCCGGGTGACCCGGAAGACGTGGTGGCCGGCGATCTCCATGCCCGGGAAGAGGGCCTGCAGGTTGTCCGCGATCACCTGCTCCAGGGGAACGAAGCGGCTGCCGTCGGGCAGCGCCACGAAGCGCGGGAGCAGCGGCGGCACCTTGATGCGGGCGAAGCTCTGGCGCCGGCGCAGCGGGTCGCGCACCAGCACCGCCAGGTTCAGCGAGAGGTTGGAGATGTACGGGAACGGGTGCCCGGGGTCGACGGCCAGCGGAGTCAGGACCGGGAAGATGCGCTCCCGGAACTCGGCCGTGAGGTGCTCGCGCTCGGCCTCGGAGAGCTCGCCTGCGTCGCAGATCACGATCCCCTCTTCGCGCAGCTGAGGCTTGAGCTCCTCGACGAAGAGCCTGGTGTGGCGCTCGACGAGGGCCTCCACCCGGCCCCGGATGGCGCGCAGCTGGCGCGCCGGCGTGAGACCGTCGGGCGAGGTCAGCGCCTGGGGCGACTCCTGCTGCTCCTTCAGGCCGGCCACCCGGATCTGGAAGAAGTCGTCGACCGCGTCGCAGGACATGGCCAGGAAGGCCACCCGCTCCAGCAGGGGGCGGGCGGGGTCCTCGGCGATGGCCAGCACGCGCTCCATGTAGGCGAGCATCGAGAGCTCGCGGTTGAGGTAGAGGACGTCCGGCGGGAGATCAGGACGGAGCGGGGTCGGGACCTCGGCCAGCTGCTCCATGGCGAGGCCTAACCGGCTAGAGGCCGGTTCCTGGCGAAGTTGGCGCCCACCGCGGCCAGCACCGCCAGCACGAAGAAGAGCGCGGCGTGCTTGTAGTGGTGGGTGTCGGCGGAGTTGGCGAACCAGCCGATGGTGCCCAGCGCGTAGAGGATGGAGATCACGACCAGCACCATGGCCAGCACCAGGAGCCCGGTCGCCAGCGGGGTGCCCTTCATTGCGGCTCTAACGTAGCAGAGCCAATGCGGCCGCCCCCGCCAAGACGCAGTACACGCCGTACGGGTCGAGGCGGCCGACCCGGAACCAGCGGATCAGGAACCGGGCGCTGGCGTAGGCGGCGGCCCCCGAGAGCACGGCGGCGGCCGCGTAGAGGCCCAGCGGCACTCCCGGCTTGAAAAGCTCGGGCACCTCGAGCAGCCCGGCGGCCGCGATCACCGGCGTGGCCAACAGGAAGGAGAAGCGCGCGGCCTCCTGGTGGCGGAGGCCCGCCAGCAGGCCGCCGGCCATGGTGGCGCCGGAGCGGCTGATGCCGGGGAAGAGCGCGCCGACCTGACAGGCGCCCACCAGCAGCGCGGCCTTGAAGCTGAGCGCCTCGGCCGGCCGGAAGGCCGCCTCCTGCTCGGCCCGAGAGGCATCTCGGCGCTCGGCGCGGCGGCGCAGCAGCTCGGCGCCCAGCAGGATCACGCCGTTCAGCACCAGGAAGCCGGCGGCCGCGCGGGGGTTGGCGAAGAGCTGCTTGAAGTAGCTCTGAAAGAAGACGCCGGCCAGACCGGCGGGGATGGTGCCGACCACCAGCAGGAACGCGAGGCGCTCGTCCTCGCCCCCGATGCGCCCGCGCAGGGCGGCGCGCACGAACCCGGCCACGATGCGGGCCCACTGTCGCCAGTAGAGGATCACCAGCGCGGTCGCGGTGCCCAGGTGCAGAAGCACCAGGAAGGGCAGGAAGGAGGGGTCGGACTGCTTGAAGGACCAGCGCAGCAGTGAGGGGATGATCACCGCGTGGCCCAGTGAGGAGACCGGAAAGAGCTCGGTCGCACCCTGGAGGAGCCCCATGAACAGCGCTTGGGCCGAGGTCACGGGGCTCCACGGTAGCGGCGCGCGCTACTTCACTGATATCCCGGGATATCTGGCATCCGCGAGCGCGGACATGGGGCGATATCCCGGGATATCTCCGATTACTTGAGGATCGGCGCCCCGTTGGCCGTGATCGACTTTAGCTGCGTCGCCGCGTAGGTCTGGGCCGGCTTGGGCAGGGGCGCGTACTGGAGGTCCTTGCCGAAGCTCTGGCCGTCCTTGGTCAGCCAGTCGAAGAGGTACACCAGCGCCCGGCCCTTGGTGGCGTCCGCCTGGCTCTTCTTGAGGATCACCCAGCTGAAGCTGGCGATCGGGTAGGTGGTCGCGCCCGGGTTGTTGGTGATCGAGAAGTTGTCGGGGCTGGGGCTGGTGTTGGCGGCCGCGGCCGCGGTGGCGCCATCCAGCGACGGCTTCACGAACTTGCCGTCGGCATTCTTCAGAGTCGCCGCCTGCATGCCGGTCTGGACCACGTAGGCCAGCTCGACATAGCCGATCGAGTTGTCGGTCTGCTTGACCGACTGGCCGACGCCCGCATTGCCCTGGCCGCCGATGCCGACCGGCCAGGAAACCGACTTGGCGACCCCGACCTTGCTCTTCCAGTCCGGACTGACCTTGCCCAGGTAGTCGGTGAAGGCGTACGTGGTGCCGGAGCCGTCGGAGCGGTGCACGACCGTGATTGGCTTGGAGGGCAGGCTCGCGCCCGAGTTCAGCGCCTTGATGGCCGGATCGTCCCAGTTCTTGATCGTGCCCAGGAAGATGCCCGCCAGCGTGGTCCCGTCCAGCTGGAGGTTGTTGACGGCCGGCACGTTGTAGGCGATCGCCACCACGCCCAGCGTGGTCGGGATCTCGACCAGGCTGTCGGCGCCGCCGGCGGCGGTGACCTCGGCCTGCGTCATGGGCACATCACTGGCCCCGAAGTCGACGGTGCCCTTGGTGTACTGCTGGATGCCGGCCCCCGAGCCGACAGCCTGGTAGTTGATCTGCACGTTGGAGTGCAGCTGGTTGTACTGGTAGAAGGCCTTGGTGTAGAACGGTTCGGGGAAGGTGGCGCCGGCGCCGGTGAGATTGCCGCTGCCCACGTCGGGCGGGGGCGTGGCGTTCGAGTTGCCGGTGTTGGAAGCGACGCCGCCACAGGCTCCGACCATTACGGCGGTGGCCACGGCGAGCATGGATTTGGTAACGCGGCTGAGCTGCATGTGCCGCAGCGTAGGAGCCGAAGGGTTAGGCCCGGGTTAAGGCACGGTTAGGGCTGGTTCCCGTACCTATACTCGCCGCGTGATCTGGCGGCGATGGCGCGAAGCGCGAGCCATCCCCGTCCCGGAAGCCTCCGACGAGCCCTTCGCCGACCTCCTGGAAGAGGCGCCGGTGATGGCGCTCCTGGTCGACCGCGACTACCGGGTGGTGGCCGCGAACCGGGCCGCCCGGCTCTACTTCGGCATCGACTCCCAGCGCCTGCCGCTGCACGTGGCCGAGGTCACCCGCGAGGCCCGCCTGGATGAGCTACTGCGCCAGGGCCGGCCCGAAGGCGAGGCGCGCCTCACCCACTCCCAGCGGGTGGTCACCAGCAAGCTGGTGCCGGGGCCGACGGCCGGCCTGACGCTCCTCTTTCTGTCCGATGTGACCCAACTTCGCCGGCTGCAGACCGTCCGCCAGGAGTTCGTGGCCAACCTCTCGCACGAGCTCAAGACGCCCCTCACCGCGCTCCGGCTGGCCGCCGAGAGCCTGGGCAGCAACCGCTTCGCCGATCGCATCGTGACCGAGGCCGATCGCCTCTCCGCGATCGTGGACAACCTGCGCCAGCTGGCCGAGATCGAGGCCGGCCGCACGGTCGTGGAGCGCAGCCCGGTCGACGTCGAGGCAGTGGTCAAGGAGGTGGCCCAGCACGCCGGCGGCCGCCCGGTCGAGCTGTCTGTCAGCGACGGCCTGGTCGTCGAGGCCGACCGGGCCAAGCTGGCGCAGGCGCTGGGCAACCTGCTCGACAACGCGGCCAAGTTCTCGCCGCCGGGCAGTCCCATCGAGGTGCGCGCGGAGCCCGTTGACGGCGAGGTCAAGATCACCGTGCGCGACCACGGCCTGGGTATCTCGCCGGAGCATTGGGACCGGGTCTTCGAGCGCTTCTACAAGGTGGATCCGGCGCGCAGCCGGGAGGTGCCAGGCACCGGGCTCGGCCTGGCCATCGTGAAGCACCTGGTGCTGCTCCAGGGCGGCAGGGTTTGGACCGAGGCGGCGCCCGGCGGCGGCCAGGTCTTCGGCCTCGCCCTGCCGGCGTCTTAACGGATCTATAAAGAGCCCTTAACCGTCCCGGACGTAGGCTGCCGGTGGTGGAGCAACCGCAGGCAGTGATCCAGCCGCCGGCGCTGCGGGCTGTCCCGGGCGCCTCGCGCACCAAGCTCAAGGTCGAGCGCGTCTCCTTCTATTACGACCGCTTCAAGGCGCTCCAGGACATCTCACTGGAGATCCCCGAGCGCCGGGTCACGGCCCTCATCGGGCCGTCGGGCTGCGGCAAGAGCACGCTGCTGCGGGTCTTCAACCGCATGTATGACCTGGTGCCCGGCAGCCGCGCCGAGGGCCGCGTGATCCTGGACGAGTCCACCGACATCGTCACCACCCGCGACCTGCTCGGTCTGCGGCAGCGGGTGGGCATGGTCTTCCAGCGGCCGAGCCCCTTCCCGATGTCGATCTACGACAACGTGGCCTTCGCGCCCCGACTACTGGGGTGGCCGCGCAAGAAGATCGAGGAGACCGTCGAGCGCAGCCTGCGCGACGCGGCGCTCTGGGACGAGGTGAAGGACCGGCTGCGTTCGCCGGGGGTTACGCTTTCGGGCGGGCAGCAGCAGCGGATGTCGATCGCTCGCTGCCTGGCGGTCAACCCCGAGGTGATCCTCATGGACGAGCCGGCCTCGGCCCTCGACCCGGTGGCCACACTCAAGATCGAGGACCTGATGTCACGCCTGGCCGAGCGCTACACGATCGTGGTGGTCACCCACAACATGCAGCAGGCGGGCCGTGTCGCGGACTACACGGCCTTCATGCTCATGGACCCCGTCCAGCGTTTCGGCGAGCTGGTGGAGTTCGGGCCCACGGTCGAGCTCTTCAACCGCCCGCGCGACCAGCGCACCGAGGACTACATCACCGGGCGGTTCGGCTAGCCGCTTGAGAGAAGAGTTCCGGCGCGAGCTGGACTCGCTGCGCGAGGACCTGCTCCGGATGGCCACCCAGGTCGAGTCCCAGATCGACGACGCGCTGCGCGGCATGCGCAGCCGCGATCCCGAGCTGGCCGACCAGGTCCGCCTCAACGACCAGCATCTGAACGAGCTGTTCCGCCAGATCCGCGAGCGCTGCTTCTCGGTGATCGCCACCCAGGCGCCGGTCGCGCGCGACCTGCGCACGCTGATGGGCGTCATCTACATCGCCACCGAGCTGGAGCGCATGGGTGACTATGCGGTCCGCATCGCGCGCATGACCACGACTCTCTCGGGCCTGCCCGCGGTCCCGCTGCGCGCGGAGTTCGGGCTGATGGGCGAGGCGGCCATCCGCCAGGTCCGCGACATCCTGGACGCGCTCATCGAGCAGGACGAGGCGCGAGCGCGCGAGGTGGCCGCCAAAGACGACGAGATCGATCGCCTCTACCACCGGGTTTTCGACGACCTCATCAAGGACATGTCCTCGCACGAGGGCGTCGATCCCGACGAGGCCCTGCGCACCGTGACGCTGATGCTGGTGGCCCACAACCTGGAGCGCATCGCCGATCGAGTCACGAACGTGGCCGAAGACATCGTCTTCCTGCAGTCCGGCCAGGTGGTCGAGCTTGGCTAATGTCCTGGTCGTCGAGGACGACGAAGGCATCCGGGAAATGCTGCGCTACAACCTGGCCGGCGCCGGCTACGGCGTCCAGGAGGCCCGTGACGGCGCGACCGGCCTCCGCCTCGCCCACACCGGGCGACCCGACCTGGTGCTGCTGGACTTGATGCTGCCGGGAATGAGCGGCCTGGAGGTCTGCCGCGCCCTGCGCCGGACCTCGGCCAAGACGCCGATCATCATGCTCACCGCCCGCGACGCCGAGGTCGACAAGATCGTGGGCCTGGAGCTGGGCGCCGACGACTACATCACCAAGCCCTTCTCGGTGCGTGAGGTGATGGCGCGCGTCAACGCCGTGCTGCGACGGGTGCAGGAAGACGGCCTGGCGGCCGCGGCGCCCGAGCGTGAAACGCTCGGCGAGTTCACCATCGACCGCCCGGCGCGCAGAGTTTGGCTGGGCGACGTTGAGGTCAAGCTGACCGCCCGGGAGTTCGACCTGCTGTCCTTCCTGCTCGCCCACCCGGGCCGCGTGCACTCGCGCGACAGCCTGCTCACCCAGGTCTGGGCGCCGAGCTTCGTGGGCGATCGCAAGACGGTCGACGTCCACATCCGCTGGCTGCGCGCCAAGTTCGACGGCCGCGTTCCCTTTTCCATCGTGACCGTACGTGGCATCGGCTACCGTCTCGACCGCCCAAACTAACCGGCGCCCTCCCCTGGAGGGCTTCCGCGTGGTCACCGCCCTGGTGGCCGCGGCCGCGCCGCTGGCCCTGCTCGCGATCGTGGTCATCCTGGCGCAGCAGGCCTGGCCGGCGATCACCCACTTCGGCCCGCGCTTCCTGGTCAGCCGCGTGTGGAACCCGGTGGCGGTCGACTTCGGCGCCCTCCCCTACATCTTCGGGACCGTGGTCACCAGCTTCCTGGCCCTGGCCCTGGCCCTGCCGATCGGCGTCGGGGTGGCGCTCTTTCTGGCCGAGACCTCCCGCCCGCGCCTGCGCGGCGCCATCGGGATCGGGGTCGAGCTGCTGGCCGCGATCCCCAGCGTCGTCTACGGGATTTGGGGCCTCTACGTGCTGGCGCCCTGGCTGTACCGGCATGTGGAGATTCCCCTCAACGACCGCTTCGCGAACGTGGCCATCTTCAGCGGCACCCCGCGCCAGACCTCCCTGCTGACCGCGATCGTGGTGCTGGCCGTGATGATCCTGCCCACCCTGTCGGCGGTCTCGCGGGATGTCGTGCGGGCGGTGCCCAACGGGCTGCGCGAAGGCGCCTACGCGCTCGGTTCGACGTGGTGGGAGACGACCTGGCGGGTGGTTCTGCCGGCCGCCCGTGCCGGCATCTTCGGGGCCTCCGTCCTGGCTCTGGGCCGGGCTCTGGGCGAGACCATCGCCGTGACCATGGTGGTCGGCAACCGGCCTGACATCCAGCCCTCGCTGTTCGCGCCCGGCTACACCCTGGCCAGCGTGGTCGCCAACGAGTTCACGGAGGCCACCGGCCAGCTCTACTCGACCGCCCTGATCGAGCTTGGCCTGGTGCTGGTCTCCGTGACACTGGTGGTCAACGTGGCGGCGCTCCTGCTGGTGCGGACGGTCGACCGCGGATGAGGCGGCAGCGCCGGCTGGCGCGGGATCTGCTGTTCCGCACCCTCATGTACGTGGCGGCGGCGGTGGCGTTGCTGCCGCTCTCGCTGGTGCTGGCCTACACCATCTCCAACGGCTGGCGGGCGGCGCTGCAGCCGGACTTCTACCTGCACTTCGAGCGCCCCGAGGGCATCCCCGGCGCCGGCGTCCAGCACGCCATCGTCGGCACCCTGGAGCTGGTGGGGATGGCCTCGCTGATAGCCATCCCGGTCGGGGTCCTGGCGGGGACCCACCTGGCCGAGTACCGCCAGCACAGCTGGGCGAGCTGGGTGCGCCTGGCCGGCGACGTGCTGGTGGGCACCCCCTCGATCGCGATCGGGCTGTTCGCCTATGCCGTGCTGGTGGCCCCCTTCCACCACTTCTCGGCCTTCAGCGGCGCCGGCGCGCTGGCCGTGCTCATGCTCCCGGTGGTGATGCGCACCACCGAGGGCGCGCTGCTGCTGGTGCCGCCGGGGCTGCGGGAAGCCGGGCTGGCGCTGGGTCTGCCGCGCTGGCGGGTCGCCCTGCAGCTGATGCTGCGCGCCGGAGCGCCGGGCGTGGTCACCGGCGCGCTGCTGGCCGTGGCGCGAGCCGCCGGTGAGACCGCGCCCCTCCTCTTCACCAGCTTTGGCAACCGGCGCCTGATCTTCAACCCGGCCGAACCCATGCAGGCGCTGCCGCTGACCGTCTTCCACAACGCGCTCACGCCCTACAAAGACCTCCAGGACCAGGCCTGGGGGGCGGCGTTGCTGCTGGTGGTGCTGGTGCTGATCGTCAACCTGGCCAGCCGCTTCGCGCTGCGCCGCCAGCTGGCGCTGGCCGCCCGCACCGGCTAGCCGGGACCTCGGGTTTTTCGAAAAACCCCGGGCGCTGCGCTCGATACGATCCTGGTTTTTCGAAAAATCAGGCCTTACGGGTCGGGGGGTTGGCGGCCAGCCAGTCCTCGCGCCGCAGTTCGGTCAGCACCATGTCCACCCAGGCGCCGGCACGGAAGTAGGCCTCGTGCCAGCGGCCCACCTCGCGGTAGCCGGTCGCCGCCTGGGCCCGCGCGCTGGCGACGTTCCCCACCAGGTAGCCCGAGCGCAGCCGGCGCAGCGTGGTCTCGGTAAAGAGGAACCGGGCGCGCAGGGCCATGACCTCCTTAGCGATCCCCCGCCGCCATACCGACTTGTCGCCGAGCACCGTGCCGGTGGTTCCGAAACCGTTCATCCAATCGATCTGGTGCACGCCGGTGGCCCCCACCAGCCGGCCCTCGTGCTCTACCGCCCAGTTGATGGCGTTGGGATCGGCAGCGCCCTCCCGGAGCCAGTTCTCCTCACCCTGGAGCCCCGGCGGAAAGCGGCGCAGGATGGTGGCGGTTACCTCGAGGTCCTCGAACCAGGCCGACATCGCGGCCGCCTCTTCGAGCCGCGGCGGGCGCATCAGCAGCACCTGTCCGCGCAGCACCGGACCGTACATGCGGAAAGGTTAGGGCGGTAAAGACCACCGGCAACCGCTGCGCGCGGCAGACGGCGAGCAAAGCCGATTGGCCCGCGTCCGCCAGCAGGACCGCGGCGTCCACCTCGCCCATCTGCACGCGCGCGCGAAGCTGGCCCTCTCCCAGCCTTTCCACCCGTAGTCCCACCTCCGCCTCCAGGACCCTGGCCGTGGCCGGCGGCGCGATCAACGCGCACCGGCGCAGCCGGTCCAGGTGCCTGAGCGCGAAGTCCGCCAGCTCGCCCTCCCGAGCCGGGTCGGCGACCAGAAGCACGCAGGCGTCCATGCGCTGCCAGGCTAGGGCCAGGCCGGGAAAGGTGTCGTTGCGGCCCGGTTAAGCGATCACGCCTAATCTCGATGGATGGCCAACCGGCTGGCCCAAGCCACGAGCCCCTACCTCCTCCAGCACGCTCATAACCCGGTCGACTGGTACGAGTGGGGCCCCGAAGCGCTGGCGCGGGCACAGGCCGAAGACAAGCCGATCCTGCTTTCGGTCGGCTATTCCGCCTGTCACTGGTGTCACGTCATGGAGCGCGAGTCCTTCGAGGACCCGGCGACCGCCCAGCTGATGAACGACGACTTCGTCAGCATCAAGGTCGACCGCGAGGAGCGGCCCGACATCGACGCCGTGTACATGGACGCGGTCCAGGCCATGACCGGCCAGGGCGGCTGGCCGATGACCGTCTTCCTGACGCCCGAGCGGGAGCCCTTCTACGCTGGCACCTACTTTCCCCCCGTCGACCGCCACGGCCTGCCCGGCTTCCCCCGGCTGCTGGCCGCCATCGCGGAGGCCTGGCGCACACGCCGCTCCGACCTCCTGGACACCGGCCACCGGGTGACCGCCGCGATCGCCCGCGCCACGTCGGCCGCGGCCTCCCGCGAGCCGCTCACCGAGTCGCTGCTCACCAAGGCCGTCGCCGCCTACGCGCGCGCCTTCGACGCCGAATGGGGCGGCTTCTCGCCGGCGCCCAAGTTCCCGCAGCCAATGGGCCTCGAGCTGCTCCTGCGCTGCCACTTGCGAGGCCACGCCGACGCGCTGCAGATGGCGGTCACGACCCTCGACCGGATGGCCGCCGGCGGCATCTATGACCAGCTGGGCGGCGGCTTCCACCGCTACTCGACCGACCGCCGGTGGCTGGTCCCCCACTTCGAGAAGATGCTGTACGACAACGCCCAGCTGGCCCGGGCCTACCTCCACGCCTGGCAGGTTACCGGCCGCGAGCCCTACCGGCGCATCGTCGAGGAGACGCTCGACTACCTGCTCCGCGAGATGCGCGACCCGGACGGCGGCTTCTGGTCGGCGCAGGACGCTGACTCTGAGGGCGTGGAGGGCAAGTTCTTCACCTGGACCTACGCGGAGCTCGGCCCGGCCGCCGACGCACTGGGGGCTCTGCCGCAGGGCAACTGGGATGGCGTCAACGTGCTCTGGATGCCGGACGGCCTGGACGCGCCCCGCCCGCCGACGGCCGACCTGCGCGGATTTTTCGAAAAACGCGAAAACCGGGTGCGGCCGGCCACCGACGACAAGGTCCTGGCGGGCTGGAACGGCCTGGCCATCTGCGCCTTCGCGGAGGCGGGTCGCGTCCTGCATGAGCCGCGCTACGTCGAAGCCGCCGAGGCGGCAGCCGGTTTCGTGCTGGGGTCGATGCGCAGCGGCGACCGGCTGGCCCGCTCCTGGCGGGCGGGGCGTCTGGGGCCGTCCGGGTTCAGCGACGATCAGGCCTCGATGGCCGCGGGGTGCCTGGCGCTCTGGGAGACCACCTTCGAGGAACGCTGGATCATGGATGCGCTGGCCTTGGCGCGCGCGCTGGTGCGCGACTTCGCCGACGAGCGCGGCGGCTTCTTCCAATCCGCCGCCGACGCCGGCACGCCCCTGGCGCGCCCCAAGGACCTTTTCGACAACGCCGTGCCGGCGGGCAACTCGCTGGCCGCAGACGTCCTTCAGCGCCTGGCGCTGCTGACCGGCGACGCCGAGCTGGAAAAGGCGGGCGTGTCGGCGCTGCGCGCGGTGCGCGACCTGGCCGAGCGGGCGCCGACCGCTTTCGGGACGGCGCTCGGTGCGCTCGACCTCTACCTGGGGCCGGCCCGCGAGCTGGCGGTGGTCGGCGCGCCCGCCCAGCGGCAGCCGCTGCTGGAGGTGGCCTGGGGCGGGTTCCGGCCTCGGCTGGTGCTGGCGGCGGCCGACACCGGCCGGGCTCCGGTGGCGCTTCTAGAAGGCCGCGACCAGCCCGGCGCCTATCTCTGCGAACGCTTCAGCTGCAGGCTGCCCGCCGAGACGCCGGAGGCGCTGGCAGCTCAGCTGGCGTGAGCCTTGGCCAGGTCCGAGTAGCTCGACTTGAGGGCGCGCTTGGGATCCAGGCCCAGGCTGCGGGCGAGGGGCTCGATCTCCTCCACCGGTCCCTCGACCTCGCAGAAGGAGCCGAAGTCGAGGGTGTCGAGGGTGACGTCGATCTGGCCCAGACGCCAGGTCTCGCGGTGTTTGTGGTAGGTCACCGCCACCCTGTGCCCGAGCAGCTCGAGCAGCTCGCGCGTGATCCTGCCGTCGGCCACCGCGACCTCTGTCTCCTCGCGGATCTTGATCCGACGGTTGAAGCGGGCCCGGCCCTTGACGGTCAGGACGGCGCTGGGGCCTCCGTCCAGGATCCGCAGCCGCAGCGTCACCGTCTGCCGCCGCCCGGGCCGGAAGCGGATGTTTTCCTCGTCGTACGTGCCCACATGGTCCGCGCCCAGCTCCCGCAGCCGGGCCCGGAGGCGGGCGTGGTCGGCCTGGGAGGTGCGGAACTTGAGCTCGGCTTCGTCGCTGTGCGCCCGCGGCCGGTGACGCGCGGGCCCGGCCACCTGCAGCACGCGCAAAGCGTATCGGCTTGCTAGTCGAGCGCTGGCCGCGCGCCTCGGAAGAGCTGGAAGCCCTCCAGCACGAGCTGGCGATGCTGGAGCCGCCGCCCTGGCGGCCGGCAGGCGCCTATCGGGTGGGCGCCGTCTTCGCCTGCGGACCGCGCGGCAGCTCGGGCGCCGGCGAGGCCGGCCAGCCCGGTTGGGCCGCAGCCGTCCTGGGGGCTGACTGGGCCGTGGTCAGCGGCCGTCTCGCTGCGTCATATCAGCCGGGTCTATTGGCCCTGCGCGAAGGTGAGCTGCTGGAGCGCGCGGTCCGGGCGCTGGCCGAGCTGCCGGACGTACTCCTGGTCGACGCCACCGGCCGCGACCATCCCCGCCGGGCGGGCCTGGCGCTCCACCTGGGCTGGGCGGTCGGCCTGCCCACGGTCGGCGTCACGCGGCGGCTGCTGCACGATGGCGAGGGCGCACAGCGGACCTCCGAAGGGCTCTGGGTCCATGCCGCCTGGCGTACGGACCTGGAAACCGCCCTCGCGGTCGTGAGGTCGGTCAGCGGCCGCGTGCGCACCCCGGCCCCGCTGCGCGAGGCACGCCGCCTGGCGCGGACGGCCCGCAGCTACGCCTAGTCTTCGACGCGGAAGACGACGGCGGCCCCAGTGTCGCCGGCCGCGCAGCCGGTGAAGAGGCCGGTGCCGCCGCCCCGCTCGCGCAGCGTCTCGATCAGCTCGGCGATCAGGCGCAGTCCCGTCGGACCCTGGGGATGGCCGTAGACCAGCGAGCAGCCGTACGCGTTCATGCGGCCAAGCGGGTAGCCGGTCTGGCGCGTGAACCAGAGGTCGTTGACCGCGAAGGGATTGTGGGTGGTGACCGCGTCCACGTCCTTGATGTCGACGTCTGCGTCCCGCAGCGCGGCCTGCGCCGCCGGGACCGGGGCCTTGGGCATGTTGGCCTTCTCGACCCGGGCGAGGCCGCTGCCCAGGATGCGGGCCACGCCCGCCCCTTTCGAGAGCTCACGAGCTTTCTCCACGGTGGTGACCACAGCGCCCGCGCAGCCATCCGCCGGGTGGGTCTGGGTGCCGAAGGTGACCACGCCGTCCGGGGTCACCGGCTTGAGCGCGGCCAATCCCTCGGCGGTGGTGTCGTGGATGCCCTGGTCCTCCTCGACCAGGCGCGCCTCCTTGCGCGAGACGGGAACAGCGACCGGCACCAGATAGCGCTTCTGGAATTCCCGCTCCCGCGCCAGTGAGCGCTTGTACTGCTCGTAGCGCAGGAGCGTGACCTCGTCCAGCTCGGGCTTGGAGAGGTCGGCCTCGCGGGCCACGTTCTCGGCCGTGACGACCATAGCCTCGCCGGCCCAGGGATCGCGCGCGAAGTTGTCCAGCACCCAGTTCTCGACCCGGGGCGCCCCACCCATGCCGCTGGGCTGCGGGTAAAGCAGGACGGGGCCGTTGGAGGTGCGGTCGGTGGCGACCACCAAGGTGAGGCCGTCGCCGCCCTCGACGCCCATGGCGGCGCTCTCCAGGCAAACTGCCGAGGTCGCGCAGGCCTGCGAGATCATGGGCCCGCTCACGCCCTCGGCCCCGATCCGCGCCGCTACCGTGGGCGCGCCGTAGAAGATCTGGGGCTGAGGCACCGTCCAGCCCAGCACGATCTTCTCGACTTCCGCCGCCGGCAGTCCGCGCTCGACCAGGGCCCGCCGGGTGACGTCGACGGCCACGTCCAGCGAGGACATCTCGGCCAGCGCGCCCTGCCAGCGCACGAAGGGCGACGACCAGGCGAAGCCGAGCGGTATGGCGGCTTTTTCGAATCTCACGAGCCCGATTCTGAACGCTACCCTCGTGGGCATGAGTTGGAAGATGCGCGGTACCTACTTCGAGAACTGCAACTGCCAGTTCGTCTGCCCCTGCTCGGTCAGCAGCTTCGCCGCCCCCGGCACCGAGGAGCGCTGCCAGGTCGTGCTCATCTACAACGTGGAGTCGGGCGAGGTGGACGGGGTCGATGTCTCCGGGCTGAGCGTGGCCGTGGTCGCCGACACGCCGGCCAAGATGATCGACGGCGGCTGGCGGCTGGGCCTGATCATCGACGACAAGGCGTCGCCCCAGCAGACCGAGAAGCTGGGCGCGGTCTTCGGGGCTCAGGCCGGCGGGCCGATGGCCAACCTCGGGCCGCTGGTGGGCGAGGTCATGGGCATCGAACGCGCTGCCATCGAGTACAGCAACGGCGGCCGCCGCCACAGCGCCCGCATCGGGAGCGACATCGAGATCGAGGTCGAGGACTTCGTGCCTGAGGGACAGCCAGAGCCGACCCGCTTGCAGGGTGTCAACCATCCCTCGAACTCGACCCTCACGGTCGCCCGGCCCACGCGCTCCCGGATCAAGGCCTTCGGCATGGAGTTCCACAACGAAGGCCGGAGCGCCTTTTCGGCTCCCTTCAGCTGGTCGGCCTGATGGGTATGGGCGCCACCATGGGCCTGGCCCCGGCCGCCTTCCTGGCGGTGTGGACGGGGATGATGGCCGCCATGATGGCGCCCTCGGTGGCGCCCGTGGGCGCCCTCTACGCGCGCACCGTGCAGACCAGCCGGGCGCCCCGGCTGGTCGCCTTCGGCCTCTCCTACCTGCTGGTATGGGCCGCCGCGGGCATCCCGGCGCTGCTCCTGGCGACCTGGCTCGACAGCCTCACGATGGACAACGCGCGGGCCGGCAGCCTGGCATTGGCGGGGGCGCTGGCGGTCTGCGGCCTGTACGAGCTCTCGCCCCTCAAGCAGGCGTGCCTGCGGCACTGCCGCTCACCGCTCGGGCTGCTCATGCACTACGCCTCCTATCAGGGCGAGCTGCGCGACTTCCGTGCCGGCCTCCACCACGCGCTTTACTGCCTCGGCTGCTGCTGGGCGCTGATGGTGGTGCTGGTGGCCGTGGGCACCATGAACCTGCTGGCGATGGCGCTGCTGGCGCTGGTGATCCTGCTCGAGAAGGTGTCGTCGCGCGGCGTCCTGCTGTCGCGGCTGGTGGCGGTGGTCGCGCTGGTGCTGGCGGTGCTGCTGACGGTGCTCCCCTGAAGGTCGAGCAGCACCGCCCGGCCGAGACCACCTCGGGCGTGGAGATCAAGCCGGTGTACACGCCGGAAGACGTGGCGGATCTCGACTACCAGCGGGACCTTGCGGATCCCGGCGAGTACCCCTACACGCGCGGGCCCTATCCGCTGATGTACCGGGAAAAGCTCTGGACCATGCGCACCTACACGGGCTTCGGCACCGTGTCCCAGACCAACGCCTGGAACCGGCGGCTGCTGGCGGAAGAAGGGGTCACCGGGCTCTCCACCGCGCTCGACCTGCCCACCCAGATGGGCTACGACTCCGACCACCCCGAGTGGAAGGCCGAGGTGGGACGCGTGGGCGTGGCGATCGATTCGCTGGCCGACTTCGAGGTGCTCTTCGACGGCATCCCGCTGGACCGCATCAGCTGCTCATTCACCATCAACGCGCCCGCCTTCCTGTTCCTCGCCCTCTACCAGGTGACGGGCGAGAAGCAGGGCGTGCCGGCCGCGCAGCTGCGCCCGATCGTGCAGAACGACATCCTCAAGGAGTTCTTCGCGCGCGGGGCCTGCGTGTTCCCGGTTGAGCCCTCATTGCGACTGGTGGCCGACACCTTCGAGTACTGCGCGAAAGAGATGCCGCGCGCCAACCCCATCAGCGTGTGCGGCTACCACATCCGAGAGTCGGGCGCGACGGCGGTCCAGGAGATGGCGTTCGCCATCTCCAATGCGATCGAGTACATCGATCGCGCCCTCGCGCGCGGCATTCCCATCGACGCCTTCGCGCCGCGCATCAGCTGGAACCTGGGCGCCTTCATGAACTTCTTCGAGGAGGTCGCCAAGTACCGCGCCTCGCGCCGGATCTGGGCGCGCTTGATGCGCGAGACCTACGGCGCGCAGGACCCGCGCAGCTGGCGGTTCCTCTGGTTCGCGGGCACCTGCGGGTCGACGTTCAGCCACCGGCAGCCGCTCAACAACATCGTGCGCGCAACTGTCGAGACGATAGCACTGGTGCTGGGCGGGCTGCAGTCGCTCACTGTCAACACCTGGCAGGAGGCGTACGAGATCCCCGACCAGGAGGCCATGCTGACCGCGCTGCGCACCCAGCAGGTGGTCGCGTACGAGTCGGGGATCGCCGACACCGCCGACCCGCTGGCCGGCTCCTACTTCGTGGAGTCGCTGACCGACGAGTACGAGCGTCGGATCCTGGCCCTGATGGCGGAGGTCAAGGAGCGAGGCGGAATGGCCCGCGGCATCGAGTCGGGCTGGGTGCAGCAGCAGGTGCTGGAGGAGGCCTACAAGCACTCGATGGCGGTGGAGTCGGGCGAGCGCCTGATCGTGGGCGAGAACATCTTCGAGTCGGCCGACGAGCCGCCGCCGACGCGTCTGTACCAGCACGACCCCGCGGTCCTCGAGGAGCAGGTGAAGCGTCTGCAGGAGGTGCGCGCGCGGCGCGACGCCCCGCAGGTGGCGCGCTCTTTGGATGTGCTGCGCGCCAGCGCGCGAGGCGGCGACAACCTGATGCCGGCGACCGTGGAATGCGTGCGCGCTTACTGCACGATCGGCGAGATCATGGGCGTCCTGCGCGATGAGTTCGGCACCTTCCAGGAGCCGCTCGACATCTTTGGATAGAGGTCGAGGCGGAGGCCCGGCCGAGAGATTCGGCTCGACCTCTGCGTTTCGAGACTCGGTTCGTTCGTTCGTAACCAAGGAAGTCCTGCCCCGCGCCGCGGAGCTGGACGTGCACGGCGAGTTTCCGCACGCCTTGTTCAAGCGCCTGGCCGAGCTCGGCTATCTCGGGCTGCGCTATCCCGAAGAGGTCGGCGGCCAGGGCGCCGATTTCGCGACCTGCTGCGTCTTCTACGAGGAGCTGGCGGCGGGCTCGCTCTCGCTGGCCGCGATCGCCGCCATGCAGTCCCTGATGGGCACCCACTTCGTCTTCCGCTACGGCACCGACGCGCAGCGCAGCGAGTACCTGGAGCCGGCGCTGCGCGGGGAGAAGATCGGCACCTTCGCGCTCACCGAGCCGGAGGCGGGGAGCGACCTGGGCGCCATCCGCACCCGCGCCACCCACACGGATGGCGGCTGGCGGCTGCGGGGGTCCAAGACCTGGATCACCAACGCACCGGTGGCCGACTTCCTGACCGTGGGCGCCAAGACCTCCGAGGAGCCCGGGCTTGCCAACATCGCCCTCTTCCTGCTCGACGCGCGCACGCCGGGCTTCGAGGTCGGCAAGCCGATCGAAAAGCTCGGCACCCGCTCTTCGCTGACCAGCGAGGTGCACCTCGACTGCGAGCTGCCCGCGGACGCGCTGCTGGGCGCCGAGGGCGAGGGCGTCAAAAACGTCGGCGGCCTGCTCAGCGAGATCAGGGTGATGACCGCCGCGCTCGCGCTCGGCCTCTCGCGACGCGCGCTCGCCGACAGCGCGAGCTACGCGAGCGAGCGCAAGGCCTTCGGCAAAGCCATCGGCGAGCACCAGCTGATCACCGGCAAGCTCGGCGACATGGCGACGCAGCTGCAGGCCGCGCGCGTGATGACCTATGACGCGGCCGCGCGCATAGATCGCGCGGAGAACGTGACCACGCTGGCCGCCATGACCAAGCTCTTCGCGACCGAGGTCTGCGCGCGCATCGTCGACGAGGCGACACGCATCTACGGGTCCTACGGTTTCGCAACCGAATATCCCGTGCAGCGCTACTTCCGAGACGCGCGCTTCCTGCTCAGCGGCGGCGGCACCTCGGAGATCCTGCTCAACCTGATCGGCCGCGACGTGGTCAAGCGAGGCGGCTGGTGACAAGGACCCTCGACGGTGTGCGGGTCGTCGACCTGACCCGGATGCTGGCAGGTCCCTACGCGACCATGCTGCTGGCGGACATGGGCGCCGAGGTGATCAAGGTCGAGGATCCCGGCGGCGACCCCATCCGCGGCATGGGACCGCCCTTCGAGGCCGACGGTTCCAGCGCTTACTTCAGCGCCATCAACCGCAACAAGAAGTCGGTGGTGCTGGACCTGCGCACTGAAGGCGACCGCGGGCGGTTCTTCGAGCTCGTACGCACATCCGACGTGGTGATCGACAACTTTCGGGCCGGTGTCATGGAGCGCCTCGGCCTGACGCCCGTGGCGCTGCGCGCGGTCAAGCCCGAGCTCGTCACCTGCTCCATGACGGCGTTCGGCGGCGACGGTCCCTACCGCGACCTGCCGGCCTTCGACCTCATCCTGCAGGCCATGGGCGGCGGCATGTCGATCACCGGCGAGCCGGGCGGCGCGCCCGCGCGCGCGGGTATCCCGATCGGTGACCTGGGCGGTGGCGTCTTCGCGGCGCTGGCGGTGTGCGCGGCCCTGGTGCGCCGGCAGCGCAGCGGAGTGGGCGAGCACATAGATCTTTCGCTGCTGGACGTACAGGTCTCGCTGCTGACCTACGTCGCGCAGTACTTCCTGACCGACGGGGTGGTGCCGCAGCCCATAGGGTCGGCGCACCAGTCGGCGGTCCCCTACCAGGCATTTCCGACCGCCGACGGCCACCTGGTGGTGGCCGTCTTCGGCGACAACTTCTGGGCGCCCTTCTGCGGCGTGCTCGGCGTACCAGAGCTGGTTGCGCGCTACCCCACCAACGTCGATCGCGTGCGCGCGCGGGCGGAGCTGGTGCCGCTGCTCGCCGAGCGCCTGCGCACGCGGACCACCGACGACTGGGTGCGGGAGCTTTGGGCGGCGGGCGTGCCCAGCGGCCCCGTCAACACCGTGGATCGGGTGCTCGCCGATGTCCAGGTCCGGCACCGGGGCATGGTGGCCTCGGACGGAGTGCGCACGCTGGTCGGCAATCCGATCAAGAACGGCGAGCCGGACGTCTTCACGCCGGCGCCGGCGCTGGGTCAGCAGAACGCCGAAGTGCTGGGCCCGCTCAGTCCCGCGTCAGCAGTACCACTACCAGCGCGACCACAGCCAGCGTCACGGCGAGGCCCACCAGCAGCAAGACCGCGACCCAGATCGGAACTGGAAGGCCTGTCGTGACCATGCTTTCGGCTTGCGTCTAGGGGTGTGGCGGCCCGCCCTCCGCCGTCGGCGGGGCCTGGTCGGCCGGCACCCACTTCTGCCCGTCCCACCACCACTTGCCGTCGGGTGAAAGCTGTGGCGTCGGAGGCAGCTGCGGCCGCACCGCCCGCCGCACCGCCCAGACGACCAGGCCGATGGGCGCGATGACCACGATCAGGAAGATCGCGAAGGCCGGGTGGATGTTGAACATCGCCGCTGATCATCCTTCACAAAGAACCCGATGACAATCCAGGTCGCCTTTGATGTCGGTGGCACCTTCACGGACTTCGTCGTACAGGACGACGACGGCCGCCTTCATACGCACAAGCGTCTGACGACATATCCCGACCCCAGCGACGCCTGCCTGGCCGGGCTGGACGAGCTCTTCGCGCAGGCCGGCGTGCCCTGGGCGGAGCTCGCCCGCGCCGTGCACGGGACCACGCTGGGCTCCAACATCGTGATCGAGCGCAAAGCCACTCACGTGGGCTTGGTCACTACGCGCGGCTTCCGCGACGTGCTCGCCATCGGCCGCCAGAAGCGCTACCAGCTCTACGACCTCCAGATCGACAAGCCTGAGCCTTTGCTGGAGCGCGACTGGATCTGGGAGGTGACCGAGCGCACTCTGGCCGACGGCGGGCAGCACCTCCCGCTGGACGAGGCGGACGCGCGGCGTGTGGTCGGCGAATTGAAAGCGCGCGGTGTGCGCAGCCTGGCCGTTTGCTTTCTGCACAGCTACGCCAACCCCGCGCACGAGCGCGCCTTCGCCGACCTGGTCCGAGGCCAAGCGCCGGAGATCGAGCTCTCGCTGTCCTGCGAGGTCTCGCCCCAGTTCCGCGAGTACGAGCGCACCTCGACGACGGTGGTCAACGCCTACCTGAAGCGCGCGGTCCGCGACTACCTGGCGGCGATGACCGGGCACCTGGCGAAGCGCGGCTACCGCGGCAGCCTCTTCGTCATGCAGTCGGGCGGCGGCGCCGCCACCGCGGAGACTATGGCCGACTTCCCGGTGCGCATGATCGAGTCGGGCCCGGCCGCCGGCGCCTTGGTGGCCGCGCATTACGGGCAGCTCACGGGCCACGCGGACCTGGTCGCCTTCGACATGGGCGGCACCACCGCCAAGCTGAGCTTGATCGCTGCGGGCGCGCCCCAGATGGTGGACACCTTCGAGCTGCACCGTGTGCGCTTGGCGCCTGGCAGCGGCCTGCCCATGAACGTGCGCAGCCTGGACCTGGTCGAGATCGGCGCCGGCGGAGGCTCCATCGCGCGGCCCGCCCTGGGCACCATTCAAGTGGGCCCGGACAGCGCCGGCTCCGAGCCGGGGCCCGTCTGCTACGGGCGCGGCGGCGCCGAGCCCACGGTCACCGACGCCAACCTGGTCCTGGGCTATCTCAACCCGGACAACTTCGCCGGCGGCAGTCTGCGCCTTGACGTGGACAGCGCACGGCGGGCGATCGAGGAGAAGGTGGCACGGCCTCTGCAGATGACCCTGGAGCAGGCCGCCTGGGGCATCCACGCTCTGGTCAACACCAACATGGAATTGGCCACGCGGGTGGTCAGCATCGAGCGCGGCCACGACCCCCGCCGCCTGGCCCTGGTGGCGACCGGCGGCAGCGGCCCGGTCCACGCCTGCCGCCTGGTCCAGGCGCTGGGCGTCAAGACCGCCATCCTGCCCGCGGCCAGCGGCGTGGCCAGCGCCATCGGCCTGCTGATCGCCGAGGTCAAGTTCGACGTCTCGCGCACGCTGCTGACGCCGCTGGACGCCGCCCGGCCAGACTCGCTTTACCAGGAGATGGAGGCCGAGGCTGCCGCCGTGGTCAGGCAATCGACGGGCGCCGACCCGGTCGAGCTGCGCAGAGAGGTCGACCTCCGCTACGTGGGCCAGGGCTATGAGCTGACGGTGCCCTTCGAGTCGGCCTCCGCCGCCCGCGCCGCCTTCGAAGAGCTTTACGCGCGCCGCTACGGGATGGCGAGCCCTGGCGAGGCCGTCGAGGCTACGACCTGGCGGCTGACCGCGGTCGGCCGCCGGACGCCGGTCGATCTGCCGCGCTTTCGGCCCGGTCCCCTGCCCGAGCCGCGGCGGCGGCGGGCGTGGTTCCCGGAGAGCGAGGGCTGGACCGAAGCGGCGGTGTACCGTCGCGACGCGCTCCCCGCGGGCGCCCAGCTCATAGGTCCCGCAATCGTCGAGGAGCGGGAGTCGACCACCGTGCTGCCGCCCGACATGGAGGCCGAGGTCGACGCGCACGGCAATCTGCTGGTGCGGACATGACGCCCCCCTCCAACCGCCCCCCGCGAGCGGGGGGAGAGCCACAAATCGATCCCATCACGCTCGGCGTGGTCTGGGGCGCGCTGCAGTCGATCTGCGTCGAGATCGGGTCGACCGTCCAGCGCACCGCCTACTCGATCCAGGCCCGCGAGGGCCAGGATTTCTCGGTCGCAGTATTCGACGCCCAGGGCCGCATGAGCGCCCAGGGGCCCTATTCGCCTGGCCACATGGGCGCCATGAACTTCGCCATCCGCAACTTCATGGAGGCTTTCCCCGCCGACCGCCTGGAGCCTGGCGACACCCTGCTCCTCAACGATCCGCAGCTGGGTTCAGGCCACTTCCCCGACTTCCTGGTCACCCAGCCCTGCTTCTGGAAGGACCGGCTCGTGGGCTTCGGCGTCAACCTCGTCCACCACACGGACGTGGGCGGATCGCGGCCGGGCAGCCAGGCCGTGGAGGGCATCTTCGACTACCACCAGGAAGGCCTGCGCATCCCGCCGGTCAAGATCGTGGAGGCCGGCCGCGAGAACGCGACCGCGCTGGCCATCATCGCGGCCAATTCGCGAGTGCCGCGCAACGTGCTCGGCGACCTGCGCTCGCAGCGCGCCTCGCTGCTGGTGGGAGAGCAGCGCCTGCGCGAGCTGCACGACCGCTTCGGCGCCGAAACCGTCGCCGCCTGCGTGGACACCATGCTCGACCAGACCGAAGCCCGCGTGCGGGGTCGCATCGCCGAGATGCGCGACGGCGTCTACCAGTTCGAAGACTTCATGGACGACTACGGCACCGGCACACCGCCGCTGCGCATCCACGTCACGGTCACGGTGGCCGGCGACCGACTCGGCATCGACTTCGAGGGAACTGACCCGCAGACCGAGTCGGGCCTCAACAGCTACTTCAACTACACGCGCTCCTACGTTTACGCCGCGGTCAAGTCGCTGACCGACCCCTACGGGCCAATGAACGCGGGCGCGCTGCGCGCGGTCGAGATCAGCGCGCCCGAAGGCTGCTTCCTCAACCCTCGGCGGCCGGCGGGCGGCGGACCCCGCGCCGCCATCTGCAGCCGGGTCTTTGAAGTCATCCTGGGCGCCCTGGCGCCGGCTCTGCCCGAGGCGGTGACGGCCGCCAACAGCCACTTCTGCAACGCCACCTTCGGGGCCTGGGACCCCGTGCGTCAGCGCCGGTTCGTGGGCTACGAGCTGATCCACGGAGGCATCGGCGGGCGCGCCGGCAAGGACGGCTGCGAGGCCATGAGCTCTCCCTACAACGCGGCCAACATCCCGGTCGAAGCCGTGGAGGCCAACACCCCGGTGCTGGTGGAGCGCTTCGGCTTCATACCCGACTCCGGCGGCGCCGGGCGCTTTCGCGGCGGGCTCGGTGTGCGCCGCGACGTGCGCATCCTGGGCGAGTCGATCAAGTTCACCAACCTCTCCGAGCGGCACCGCTTTCGGCCTTTCGGGCTGTTTGGCGGACAACCGGGCAAGCGCGGCCGCACGGTGATAAACCCAGGCACCGAGCAGGAGCGCGAGATCGGCGGCAAGGCCTCCGTCGACCTCGAGTACGGCGACGTGGTGTCCTTCCAGCTGGCCGGGGCCGGTGGCTACGGCGATCCCGCCCAGCGCGACCCGGAGTCCGTCCGGCGCGACCTGCGGCTGGGCCTGGTCACGCCTGAAGGCGCGCGCAGCGACTATGGCTTTATTCCCCACCAAATCTCCGATTTGGCGGGGACCCCTTAAGGCCCTTCGATGCGCGGTGGTCCGATCCGGATCGTGATCGCCAAACCCGGTCTGGACGGCCACGACCGCGGCGCCAAGGTGATCGCCAAGGCCCTCAAGGACGCGGGCATGGAGGTCATCTACACGGGGCGGCACCAGACCGTCGACGCGATCGTGACCGCGGTGCTCCAGGAGGATGCGGAGGCCTGCGGCCTCTCCATCCTCAGCGGCGCCCACATGGACTACTGCACGCGCCTGGTCGAGCGCCTGCGCGCGGGCGGAGCCGACGACGTGCTGCTGCTGGTTGGCGGCACCATCCCCCACGCCGACCGTCCCGCCCTGGAGGCGCTGGGTTACAAGGTCTTCGCGACCGGCGCCCATCCCTCGGAGGTGGTCGATTTCGTGAAAGCGGCGCTGCGGCCGTGACCACCCCACGAAATCTGCGATTTCGCGGGGACCCCGGATGAGGATCGCCGCCGCCGGCGACCTGGTGCTGATGCGACACCTGGGCCGCCCGGCCGAGTCCCTGCTGGCCTGCCTGGAGGGGGCCGACCTGGTGGCCGCCAACCTCGAGGTCCCGCTCACCAATGCCCACAGCCCGGTGCGCAAACCGCTCACGCTGCGCGCAGATCCCGAGCTGATCGATGACCTGGTCGCGCTGGGCGTGAACGTGGTCACGCTGGCCAACAACCACGCGGGCGACCAGGGCACCCTGGCCCTGCGCGAGCTGGCGGCGGCGCTGGAGGCGCGCGGTATCGCCGCGCTGGGGCTCGGCTTCGAGCCCCGGCTGGGCGACGGCGTGGCTCTGGTGGCGGCCACCTGCGTCGGCGCCGCACCCGAGATGGCGGCGGTGCGCGTGCGCACTGAGTTCGAGCGCGACGAGCGCACCGACGGCGAGCCGGGCTGGCCGCCGCGCATCCACACAGTGGCCGAAGAGGCCGATGCAGCGCGGCTGGAGAACGCGGTCGCCGACGCCCGCAGCCGGGCCCCGTTTGTGGTGGTCCTCATCCACTGGGGCGTCTCGCACGTGGTGCGCGTCGAGGAGTACCAGCGCCAGCTCGCGCGCCGCCTGGTCGCGGCGGGCGCCGGCCTCATCCTGGGCTGCCACGCGCACGTGCTGCAGGCGGTGGAGGTGATCCAGGGCGTGCCCGTGTTCTACGGACTGGGCACGCTGCTCTTCCATTACGACGGCCCCGAGGCCGCCATCTTCCCGCGCGACACCTGCCTGGCCCTGGTCGACGTCAGCGAGGGGCGCGCGGTGGCGGCGCGGCTGGTGGTCGGCCGCCTCGACGATCACGGCGAGCCGGTGCGCGCCCACCCCGCGCGCGTGGAGCTGGTGCACGAGATACTGCGCCGCTCGGCGCCGCGCTGGATGGTGCCCATGAGCCAGGAGGGCGACGAGCTCGTGCTGCTGTTTTGAAAGTCGGGGTAGGACTACCGACCTCTACCCCCGGCCACGACGAGGGGCTCCTGAAAGCCTGGGCGCAGCGCGCCGACGAGCTCGGCTTCAGCAGCCTGGGCGTCGTCGACCGCGTCGGCTATGACTGCGTGGAGCCGCTCTCCGCCCTGACCCTGGCCGCCGGCGTCACCCAGCGCGCGCGGCTCGTGACCACGATCTTGATCGGGCCCTTGCGCCCGACAGAGGAGCTGGCGGCGCAGGCGACAGCGCTGCACCGAACCTCCGGCGGCCGCCTGGTGCTGGGCCTGGGCATCGGGGCGCGCCACGACGACTACCAGGCCAAGGGCGTCGACCCTTCGCGGCGCGGCCGCGTCCTCGCCGAGCAGCTGGCGGCACTGCGCATAGACGCGTCGAGCCCGCCGATGCTGGTGGGCGGGGGCGGTCCGGCCTTCCTGCGTGCGGCCCGCTTCGCCGACGGCTACGTGCACGGCGGCGGGCCACCCCGCGCTTTCGCGACCGCCGCGGCCCGCGCCCGCGCCGCCTGGTGCGACGCCGGCCGCCCCGGGCGGCCGCAGCTCTGGGGCCAGGGCTACTTCGCGCTCGGCGACGCCGCCCGGGGCGCCGACTACCTGCGCGACTACTACGCCTTCACCGGCGCCTTCGCCGGGAAGATCGCGGCCGCCAACCTCACGTCACCCCAGGCGGTCAAGGCGTTCGTACGCGGCTACGAGGACGAGGGCTGCGACGAGCTGGTCCTCTTCCCCACCGTCTCCGGACTGGACCAGCTGGAACGGCTGGCCGAGGCGGTGGCGCCATGAAAGTGAACATCCTGGGCGCGGGCCCGGCGGGCCTTTACCTGGCCATCCTGCTCAAGAAGGGCGACCGCCGCAACCAGGTGCGCGTGGTGGAGCGCAACGCCCCCGACGCCACCTTCGGGTTCGGCGTCGTTTTCTCCGAGGGCTCGCTGGACGAACTGGAGCGCGCCGACAACGAGAGCTACGTGGCCATCACGCAGTCGTTCGCGAGCTGGAACCCGCTCGACATTCGCTACCGCGGCACCACCACCCGCGTCCGCGGGAACGTGTTCAGCGGCATCGCGCGCAAGGAGCTGCTCCGCCTGCTCCAGGAGCGCGCGGACCGGCTGGGCGTGGAGGTGGAGTTCCAGCGCGACGTCAGCACCCTCGACCGCTTGCTCGACGCGGACCTGGTGGTGGGCGCGGACGGCGCCAACTCGCTCACCCGGCGCACCTACGCCAGCCAGTTCGCGCCTCAGCTCGGAGTGCATCCCGCGAAGTACGCCTGGTTCGGCGCCGACTTCGCCTTCCCTGTCTTCACCTACATCTTCAAGGAGACGCGCTGGGGCCTCTTCCAGGCCCACTGCTACCCGTACGAGCGCGACCGCTCGACCATGGTCGTGCTGATCTCGGAGGACACCTGGCGCGCGGCCGGGCTGGACGAGATGACCGAGCAGGAATCGCTGGAGCTCACGCAGGAGGTCTTCCAGGACGAGCTGGGCGCCGGCCGCCGCATGCTCGGCAATCGCTCGCTCTGGATCAACTTTCCCTGGATCTCCTGCCCCTCCTGGCACACCGGCCCGGTGGTGATCCTGGGCGACGCCGCCCACACCGCGCACTTCTCGATCGGCTCCGGCACCAAGCTGGCGCTGGAAGACGCCATCGCGCTCGCCCGAGCGTTGCTGCGCCGGCCCGACGAGCGCGAAGCGGCACTCACCGAGTTCGAGATGGAGCGGCAGCCGGTGGTCGAGCGCCTGCAGGAGGCCTCCCGCGTCTCGGCTGATTACTTCGCCTCGGTGCAGCGCTACTTCAGCTTCGAGCCGCTGCAGTTCGCCTACCAGCTGATGACGCGCACCCCGCGCATCACGCACAACAACCTGGCCGCGCGCGACCCCGACTTCGTGCGCCGCTGCGAGACCTGGTTCGCGGGCGGCGACGGGCTGCTTGTCGCCGCGCCGCCCGCCTTCACACCCTTGAAGCTGGGCGACGTCACGCTGCCGAACCGCATCGTGCTGACCGGGGCCGGGCTGACGATCACGCCGCTGGTGGCGGTCGCGCCCGAGGGCCGGATCGACCCCGAGACGCCGCTGGTCGGCGATCTGCCGCCGGCGACCGGCGCCGAGGTCATGGTCTCTCTCGGCCACGCCGGCGCGCGCGGGGCCATGCGGCCCCGTCGCGTCGGCGTCGACCTGCCTCTCCCGGAGCCCGAGCGCTGGCCGCTGGTCTCGGCCTCGGCGCGGGCCTATGCGCCCTGGACGCCGGTGCCGTCGGCAGCCGATCCGGACGCCCTGATCGAGCCCTTCGTGGCGGCGGCGAAGCGCGTCCGCGAGCTCGGCTACCGGCTCCTCGAGCTCGACTTCTCCCGCGGTTACCTGGTCGACTCCTTCCTGCTCGAGGGCCGGCTCGATTTTCCGCTGGAGCTGGTCAAAGCCGTGCGCGCGGCCTGGCCGGAGGAGCTGCCCCTGGGGCTGGCCTGCGCCTCCGACTCACTGGATGCGCTCCGCGCGTTCAAGGAGGCGGGGGTCGACCTGGTCCGGGTCCTGAACGGCCAGCGCAGGTGGGATGAGCGCACCGACTACGGCCGCATGTACGGCGTCGCCGCCAGCGACCGTGTGCGCAACGAGATCGGCCTCCGGACCATCGCCTTCGGCCAGATCACGACCATCGACGAGGTCAACACCATCCTGGCCGCCGGCCGCGCCGATCTCTGCATACTCGACCCCCCGTGATCCAGCGCTGGGAGGCTCTATCGCCGTTCGTGCAGGGCGCCATCGCTCTGCCGCCGCTGTCGGTGCTGCTCTTCGTCGTCAACATCGGGCCCTTCAACCAGCCCGTCGGGCGCTCGATCTTCTACGGCGTCTTCGAGGGCGCGGTCGTCACCGCGCTGGTGCTGGTGGCGACCGCCAACGAGAAGTCGAAGCGGAGGTCAAACCGACCGTAGGGCGTCGGTGGGCGCCAGCCGGGCCGCGCGCAGCGCCGGGTACAGTCCCGCCGCGCAGCCGATCGCCAGCGCCGCGCCCAGACCCAGCGCGACCGCACCCGGCGGCAGCAGGAGCGCCCAGCCGTGATACCAGGCGAACCCCGCCGTGAGGCCGGCCCCGGCCGCAATCCCGGCGGCGCCGCCGAGCAGGGCCAGCAGCGCGGCCTCACCCATGAACTGGACGGCGATGTGCACCTGCGTCGCTCCCAGCGCTCGCCGCAGGCCGATCTCCGAGCGCCGCTCCAGCACCGAGATCAGCATCACGTTGGCGATCCCGACGCCGGCGATGAGCAGTGCGATCGCGCCCAGGCCCAGGAAGAGCGAGGTCGAGGCGTCGGCGGCCAGCAGCCGCGCCGCCAGCGCGTCGGACGGGCGGGAGACCGAGACCTCGAATGGATACTGCGGGTTGGCCGTGGGGGCCAGGCGCCCCGCCACATCGGCGACACGATCAATTGCTGTGCGGACGTACAGGCGGGTGGGGATGCCGTCGAACCCGAGGTAGCTTGCAGCCGCTGGCTGTCCGACCAGCACCGAGAGGTCGATCTCGGGCGCCAGCGGCAGCCGGCGCAGGATCCCGATCACCTGCCAGTAGCGGCCGCCGACCCAAACGCGGGTGTCCGCCCCGGGGTGGTCCACGCCGAGCGTCTGGGCTGCCGACCAGCCCAGCACCGCAACCGGGTAGCGGGCGGTCGCCGCGTTGAGGAAGACACCCGCGGCCAGGCCGCCGTCCAGGGTCGAGAGCAGGCGGAGATCGGTCGCCCGCACCGCGAGGCCGCCGCCCTGGTAGGTCGGGATGAGCTCCGAGCGGTAGACCTGGCCGGCCAGGCGCGCCGTCGCCGAGACATGCTCGACGCCGTCCAGGGCGCCGATCATGGTCACCGCCGTACCCGGCAGCTCGGTCTCCTGGCCGGACAGGGTGTGTCCGTTCTGCACCACCAGCAGGTTGGTGCCGAGCAGGTCGATCTGCGCCAGCAGGTCCGACTCCGAGGAGCGCGTCACGCCCAGCACGCCCACGATGGCGGCGATCCCGATCGCGATGCCCAGCGCCGACATCAGGGCCCGCGTGCGCCGGGCGCGCAGGCCGAACGCGCTGAGGCGGACGACGTCCACTCGGCGCAGGCGCGACCGCGTCAATCGGGGTCCCCGAAAAATCGCAGATTTTTTGGGGTGATCAAGCGACCAGCTCTCCGTCGCGCACCTCGATCCGGCGCGGCAGCGAGCGCGCGATCTCCTCGTTGTGGGTGACCACCGCCACCGTGGTGCGGTCGACCGCGTTGAGCTCGCGCAGCACGGCCAGCACCTCGGCGCCGCTGGCGCTGTCGAGGTTGCCGGTGGGCTCGTCGGCCAGCAGCAGCGAGGGCCGGCCGACCACGGCCCGCGCGATCGCCACCCGCTGGCGCTCACCGCCGCTGAGCCGTGCGGGCACGTGGTCGAGCCGGTGCCCGAGCCCCACGCGCTCCAGCGCCGCCACCGCCGCCCGTCGCCGTTCGGCACGGGGGACGCCCCGATAAAGGAGGCCCTGGGCCACGTTCTCGACCGCGCTCAGCCCGTCCAGCAGGAAGAACTGCTGGAAGACGAAGCCCAGGTGCAAGGCCCGGATCCCGGCCAGCTCCGCGTCCAGCAGGCGGCCGCAGCTGCGACCGGCCAGCCGGACCTCGCCCGAGGTGGGACGGTCGAGGGTTCCCATCAGGTGCAGGAGGGTGGTCTTGCCGGAGCCCGAGGGACCCACCACCGCCACCAGCTCGCCCGCCTCCAAGCGCAGGCTGACGCCGCGCAGCGAATGCACGGGCGGGTTGCCCGGGTAGGTCTTGACCACCGCCTCCAGCTCCAGTACGGGACCGCTCACTGCGACTGCGGGACCTCGACCAGGTCGCCGGCGGCCAGCCCGTCGCCGGTCACCTCGACCAACCCCGCGTCCCCGAAGACGCCGACGCGCACCGTGACCGGCACCCGGCCGGAAGACCGCACGACCAGCACCGCGAAGGTGCCGTCCGAGCGCGCGACCAGGGCGGTGACCGGGACCGCGAGCACGTTCCGGCGCACCTGGTCGGTGATGGAGACGCGCACCGGAACCTGGTCCAGCGCGCCGCCGGCGGCCGGGTCGTCCAGGCGGATGGTGACCGGAAGCGTGGCCCGGAGCGGGCCGCCCTGGCCCTGCTGCTGGGTCAGGGCCTGCGCCGCCGCCGAGACGGCTATGACCTTGCCCGTGGCCGGAGCGCCGGCGCCCGGCAGCTGGACGCTGACGGCGTCCCCCACCTTGACTCCCGCGGCCAGGGCGGTGTCCAGCTGGACCGTGACCACGTGCGCGGTGTCGGTGACGTCCAGCACGGGCTGGCCGGGGGCGTAGGTCCCGCCGAGGCTCGCGTGCAGCGCCGCGATGCGAACCGGGTTGGCCTGCATCACCGCCGCGCCCAGGTCGAGGGTCCCGGTCACCGGCGCGCCGAGCTCGGTCTGCCAGGCGCGCACCGCGGCAGCGTCCGCGGCCGCGAAGGTTCCATTGGCGACCAGACCGGAGGAGGTTCCGAAGCCGAGCGCGAGCAGGTTGTCCTCGAGCTCGCGCACGTCGGCGCCGGTCGCGCCCGGGCCCAGGTGCCGGTACAGCGGCTGCGCGCCCAGCAGCAGCGGCACCGGCTGCCCGTCGACCTCGTACAACCGCTGGCCCCGGCCCACGGTCACACCCACGGCCGGCAGCCAGGTGAAGACCCCGAGCGGCAGCTCGGCGTCGGCGCCATGGGGCGCGAAGAGCGTGGCCGGCTCCGAGTAGCCGAGCGTGCCGTTGACCTGCTGGCGCGAGGTCAGCGTGGTGTTGATGACGCGCGCGGTCCCGGTGGGCACGACCGGTGCGGCCGAGGCGCCAGCGGCGGTGCCGCTGCGGGTGGCGGCCGTGGTGGCCAGCACTCCGGCCGCTGCCGCCACGGCCACCCAGAGCAGGGTGCGGCTAGCCATTGACGGGCGTGAACCAGATGTGGCCCGAGTGCATGTACTGGGCGCACGCCTGCATGGCCGCGATCATGGTCGGGCTCTTGCCCTCGCCCTCGACCGCGGGCGTGAGCGGGAAAGTCCCGTCGGCGTTGGGATCGGGGAAGTTGGGCTCGCCGTGGGCACGCAGGCACTGCGCGAGCTTGTGCGAGTCGCGGATGTCCGCGGCCGAGGGACCGCCGCCACCCTGGTTGACGTTGGGAACCTGGTTCAGGTACTGCTGGCAGGCCTGGATCACCGAGTCCGGCGGCTTCTGGACGCTGTCGGGGAAGGTCGCGTTGCCCTGGTCGTCGATGCTGGGATCGGGGATGTCGTAGCCGTGGTCGTGGGCGCACTGGATGACGCGGTGCCAGGCAGCCACGGCACGGTCATGGATTGAGGGCGTGGGCTGCGCCGCCGGCCGGCCGGGTGCCGAGCAGGCGGCCAGCAGGAAGAGCAGCGCGGCGAGCGTCGGTTTCATGCCCAGGATGCTCGACCCCGGCCGCCCGCGCGCACATCAGCCGGCGGAGGGGTTTCGGCGCCTCGGGGTGGGGACCAGGAATCCCCCGGCTGGGGGACGGCCGCCGGCCACTCCCGAACCTAGAATCGCTGCACCCACCGTGGCACTTCCCCGCCTCCGCCTCGGCCTGCAGGGCCGGATGGCCGCCTCCTACGTGCTGGTCACCGCCGCCGCGGTGCTTGTCGTGGAGGCAGTCGGCATCGTCTCGGTGCTCCCCGGCCTGCTCTCGCAGGTCGACTACGGACAGCGCGTGCAGGCCACGGCCGACCAGCTCGCCGTCCAGGCCACCGAGGCCAACACCGCGACAGACGGGCTGAAGCTGGCGCCTGACTTCCTGGTCGGCGAACCCAGCGCCGACCCCAGCCGCACAGTTGTCGCCGGCGAGGTGCTGGTCATCCCCTATATCGAGGGCAAGGCCACGAACCCCACGCTCGGCCTGGTGCTGGATGCCGAGGACGTGATCCTGGCCAGCTCTTTCCCGCTGCAGTATCCGGTCGGCCAGCGGGCGGGCATCGCCAAGGAGACCGGCAAGCTGGCGGGCGATGCCGGCACCTCCAAGGGCCCGGACGGCCCGTACACCTGGGCCCTCTCCCCGGTCTTCAGCGGCAAAGGAGATCTCAAGAGCAAGGGCGGCAGAGTGGACGTGATCGGCTGGGCCTATGTCGCGGCGCCCGGCACCGGGCCGGCGGCCGGCCCCTGGTGGGCCAACCTGGCCCTGCTGCCCAAGTCGTCGGTGGGTCCGCTGATCCAGACCGGGGCGCTCCTGCTGCTCCTCCTGCTGCCGCTGGGAACGCTGTTCGGGGTTCTCACGTCGCGCCGCGTGGTCGCGCGCCTGGAGCGGCTCTCGGCCGCCGCCGGCGACTTCGCCTCCGGCGACCTGGGGCGGCGGGTGCCGGTGCGCGGCTCCGACGAGGTGGGCCACCTGGAGCAGGCCTTCAACGACATGGCCGGGCGTATCACAAGCATGGCGGCGGACCAGGCCCGCCTGGTGGGTGAGCAGGCGCGCACCGAGGAGCGCGCCCGCATCGCCCGCGAGCTGCACGACTCCATCTCCCAGGACCTCTTCTCGGTCAGCCTGATCGCGGGCGGCCTGCAGCGGGCGCTGCCCGGCGACTCGCCACTGCACGCCCAGCTGGCGGCCATGCGCGACACCGTGGACGCGACCATGTCCGAGATGCGCGCGCTGCTCCTGGAGCTGCGCCCCGCGCTGCTGGACGAACGCGGGCTGGTGCCCGCGCTCGAGGACCTCTGCACGGCTTACCAGGAGCGGCTGGGCGTGACCGTGGACGCGCGCTTGCAGCCGCTGGAGCTCACGCCGCCTGGCGACCACGCCGTCCTGCGGGTGGCGCAGGAGGGCATCGCCAACGCCGTGCGCCACGCAGATGCCCGCCACATCCGCTTGCGCCTGGTTCGCCGCGGCGACCGCGCGGAGCTCGTGGTAGCGGACGATGGCAAAGGTTTTGACGCGCTGGATCCCGAGCGCGCGCACGGCCTCGGCCTGCGCGTCATGCGCGAGCGCATGCGCGAGCTGGGCGGCTCGCTGACCATTCGCAGCCGCCCGGGCCGGGGCACGCGCCTGGTGGCGTCTCTGCCCGCGTCATGATCCGCGTCCTGGTGGTCGACGACCACAAGCTGGTGCGGGAAGGCCTGCGCTTCCTGCTCCAGCAGGAGGACGGCATCCAGGTCGTGGGCGAGTGCGCCGACGGCGCCGAGGCGGGCGCGGCCGCGCGCGACCTGCGCCCCGACGTGGTGCTGCTCGACCTGCTGATGCCGCGCGTGGATGGCCTGGCCGCGCTGCCCGAGATCCGGGCCGCGCGCCCCGAGGCCAGGGTGGTCGTGCTGACCTCGGACCAGGACGACGAGCGGATCCTCCAGGCGATCCGGGCCGGGGCCTCCTCCTACCTGCTGAAAACCGCGGGCGTCGAGGAAGTCGTCGGCGCGGTGCGGGCCGCCGCCCGCGGGGAAAGCGTGCTCGCGCCCTCGGTGGCGGCGCGCCTGGTGCAGGAGGTGCGCCGGGACCGCGGTCCGGTCGACGGCCTCTCCAAGCGCGAGCAGGACGTGCTCGTCCTGGTGGCGCGCGGGCGCTCGAACAAAGAGATCGCCGGCGAGCTCTTCATCGGCGAGGAGACCGTGAAGACGCACGTCTCCAACATCCTGGCCAAGCTCCACCTGCCCGACCGCCGCCAGGCGGCGATCTACGCGCTACAGCGCCGGATGCTCCCGCTCGACACCGCCCTGGACCGCTGACAGGCGACCCCGAAACGTGCCATATCCCGGGATATCAACCGATTTCGCGCGCCCGATTGGCTGATGTCCCGGGACATCAGCGGTTGGCAGCGAACGTCGCCTGTCAGGCCGGGCCTTGACCGGCCGTCACGGAGCGCAACCGGATCCGTTGCTCCACATTGAAGGCGCGCTAGCGTCAGGAGGGAGGGTCCGCGGGGGGAACCTGGGGTTCCCTCCGCGAATCAGAGCGCCGGATGCTCCCGCTCGACACCGCCCTGGACCGCTGACAGGCGACCCCGAATCAGGTCGGCCGCTTTCTCCCCGACCATGATGGCGGGCGCGTTGGTGTTGCCCCGCGGCACCCGCGGCATCACCGAGGCGTCGGCCACGCGGAGGCCGGCGACGCCGTGGACACGCAGCTGGTCGTCCACCACCGCCATAGGGTCCTCGCCCATCCGGCAGGTGCTAGTCGGGTGGTACAGGGTGCCCGCCCGCTCACGGATGTAGGCCTCGAGGTCGGCGTCCCTGGTCACCGCCTTGCCCGGCCTGATCTCCTCCTTGCGGTAGGGATCGAGGGCCTTGCCGTCGCCCAGGCGCCGGCAGATCTTGGCCCCCGCCAGCAGCGACGCCAGGTCGCGGCCGCCGGGGTCGGAGAGGTAGTGCGGGCGGATCAGCGGGGCATCCTGGGGACGCTTGGAGCCCAGGGCGATCTCGCCCCGGCTCTCGGGCTGGAGCAGGATGGCGCCGATCGCGAAGCCGTGCTCCGGCAGGATCCCGGCGGCCACCTCCTCGGGGTCGTACACGACGGCGGCGAACACGAGCTGGAGGTCGGGCGCCGGCAGCGCGGGATCGGTGCGCAGGAAGCCGTTGCCCTCGGCCACACAGGAGGTCAGCATGCCGCGGCCCCGGAGCAGGAACTCGACCAGGTTGCGCTTGGAGCCGGCGTTGAGCAACGAGATCGGCAGGGTCAGCAGCCACTGGATGCCGATGGCGATGTGGTCCTGGAGGTCCTGGCCGACGCCGGGCAGGTCGACCGCCACCTCGATGCCCTGGGCCTTGAGCGCGGCCGCTGGGCCGATGCCCGAAAGCATCAGGAGCTGAGGGCTGTTGACGGCCCCGGCGCTGAGGATCACCTCGCGCGCGGCCCTCTCGGTGCGCGCTGCGCCGCCTCCGACGCTGAACTCGACGCCCACCGCGCGGCCGCCCTCCAGCAGCACCCGGTGGGCCAGCGCGCCCGTGATCACGGTCAGGTTGGGACGCTTCAGCGCCGGCTTCAGGTAGGCGCTGGCCGCGCTCCAGCGCCGGCCCCGGTGCTGGGTGACCTGGTTGAGGCCGATCCCCTCCATCGCCTCGCCGTTGAAGTCCTCGTTGACCTGCCAGCCGAAGGTGTCGACCCCGCTCTGGATCACCGCCCGGGTCACCGGGTGGACGTAGCGCAGGTCAGAGACGTGGAGCGGACCTTCGGCGCCGTGCAGCCCGTCGCCGCCGCGCTGGTTGCGCTCGGCGCGCTTGAAGTAGGGCAGGACCTCCTCCCAGCTCCAGCCCTCGTTGCCCAGCTTCTCCCAGCCGTCGTAGTCGGCCGGGTGCCCGCGCATGTAGATCATGGCGTTGATCGAGGAGCTGCCGCCCAGCGTCTTGCCGCGCGGCCAGGGCATCCGGCGGCCGCCCAGCTCGGGCTCGGCCTCGGTGAAGTAATCCCAGTCGACCTCGGAGTGGAAGAGCTGGCCGAAGGCGGCAGGGACCGCGATCTCGGTCTTCTTGTCGGGCGGTCCGGCCTCCAGCAGCAGAACGCTGGTGCCGGGGTCTTCGCTGAGTCGGGCCGCCACCACGCAGCCCGCCGAGCCCGCCCCCACCACGATGAAGTCGTAGGTGCTCACGCTGCTCGCAATTCTTCCGCTGGCCGCCGGGAAGTCAACAGGGGAGCGCTGGCGACCATGATCACGCCCGCCAGGATCACCCCTCCGGCCAGAAACGCGCGCGGCGTCAGTGTCTCGTGGCGCAGGAGCGCGCCCAGCACCACCGCGACCAGCGGGCTCACGTAGGCCTGCGTGGAGACCAGGGGGATGGGCGCCACTCGGATGAGCCACAGGTAGCACGTGAAGCCGACGAGCGAGCCGAAGACGATCAGCCAGGCCAGGCCGGCCAGCGAGCTGGCGCTGACGCGGTGCACGTCGAGCCGCCCGGGATCGCCGATGGCGGAGGCGATCAGCAGGAAGGCTGCGCCGCCGCCCAGCATCTGCAGGGAGTTCATGAGAAAGGTGGACTCGGGCATCGCCTTGGTCCGGCTGAGCAGGGTGCCGGTCGCCCAGCCGACGCTGCTGAAGACCAGCACCAGGGTGGGCAGCAGCGGGATGACCGCGGTGCTCGGGTTGACCAGGACCGCGATACCGACCAGGCCGACAGCGATGCCCAGCATGGCGGGCCAGCGCAGGCGGGCGCCGAAGAAAATGCGGTCCGCCAGCACCATCCAGATCGGGCTGGTGGAGACCGTGAGCGCGACCAGTCCGCTGGGCACGCTCTGCTCGGCCCAGACCACAGCGCCGTTGCCGGCCACCAGCATCACCACGCCGGTACCCACGGCCGCTGCCCAACCTCGCCAGGAGCCGATGCCCCCGCGCAGGCGTGTGATTGCCAGCAGGATCAGTCCGGCCAGGGTGAAGCGCACGCCGGCCATCAAGAAGGGCGGCAGGGTGTCGATGGCGTAACGGATGCCGAGGAAGGTCGAGCCCCAGAAGAAGTAGACCGCCACCAGGCCCAGCCCTATCAGCGCGCGCGAAGTCGGTCGGCTGGAGGGCGGCACCCCGCCATTTGTATACAAATCGCGGCCGCCGCCGGCGCTAGGACCGGGCGCTTGTATACAAACGCGGGCCTGCGGCCGCTCGGAACTCTTCCAGCTTGCGGTCGACGAACTCGCGGGTCACGCGCACGTTGTCGAGCTTGATGCGCTCGTAGCCGCGGATGCGGTCCGGCGCGCTGGCGATGGTGACCGCCAGCTTGTGGTTTTCGGCGGTCAGGCCGGCCGCCAGCTCGGCCAGGAGCTCGCGGTACCAGCCCACCAGCTCGCGCTCGACGCGCCGCACCTCGGCCCGGCCGAAGACGTCCCAGCGGGTGCCGCGCAGCCCGCGCAGGCGGATCAGCACGCTCAGCGCCGGCCGGAACCAGCCGCCCAGCTCCAGCTTGCTCTTGAGGCCGCGCTCGCGCAGCAGCGGGGGATGCAGGTTGAACTTGACCTTGGGCTCCACGAAGGTCGCCCGCACGCGCTCGGCCCATTCGCCTTTCAGAAGCAGCCGGGCCACCTCGTACTCGTCCTTGTAGGCCATCAGCTTGTAGAGGTGGCGAGCGGCGGCCTGGGTCAGCGGCTCGCCGGCGCCCAGCGCGCGCTCGCGCTCCCACACCGCCAGCACCGCGTCCACGTAGGTCCGCGCGTAGGCGGCGTCCTGGTAGCGGATGAGCTCGGCCACCCGCAGCCCCAGCAGGCGCCGCGACTCCTCGCCTAAGCCCGGGCAGCGCTCGAGCAGCCCGGCATAGGCGCGCGCATCCGCGGCGCCGAGCTTGGCCAGCTGGCGCTCGCGCACCTCGTCGGCCGAGAGCACGGGCTCGCCCAGCAGCCGGGTGACTCGAGCCGGGTCGGCCTGGAAGAGGCGCCCGTAGCGGAACGCCTGCAGGTTCTTCTCGACCGCCACCCCGTTGAGCCGGATGGCGGCCTCAATCGAGTCCGACGCCATGGGCAGGAGACCGGACTGGTAGGCGACTCCGATCATGAAGACGTTGGTCAGCGCTTGGTCGCCGAACAGGGCCTCCGACGTGCGCCCCGCCTCCAACCAAACGTTGTCGGCCGCGCGGCTGTGGGCGTCGATCGCGCGCTGCAGCGCGCTCTTGCCCGGCATCAGGAGGTTGACGTGGCGCACGACCTCGGCCGTCGGCTGCAGCGTGCTGTCGGCGACCACCACAGTGCGCTCGGGCGACATGCGGTCGGCGTTGACGGCGTTGACCACACCCAGCGTGTCCAGCCCCAGCACGAGGTCGGCGCGGCCCAGCCCGACCTTGTTCGACGCGTAGGCATCGGCCCCGCCTTCGAAGACCGTGAGCGAGCTGAGTACGGCCCCGCCCTTCTGCGCCAGGCCGGTCTGGTCCAGCACCTGGACGGCCTGGCCTTCCATCATCGCCGCGTAGGCGAGGACCTGGTTGGCCGTGACCACGCCAGTCCCACCGATGCCCGGCATGTACACGCGGTAACCATCACCGGCGCGCACACGGACGTCGGGCTCGCGCAGCTCCGACGCCTGCAGCGGCGGCGCGCTCTTCTTCACGAGGCCTTTCGACGTGTACACGGTGAGGAAGGACGGGCAGTCGCCGCGGGTGCAGGAATAATCCTTGTTGCAGGAGGCCTGGTGGATCTGCGTCTTGCGCCCGAACTCGGTCTCCACCGGCTGCACCGACATGCAGTTGGAAACGTCGCCGCAATCACCACAGCCCTCGCACACGTCCTCGTTGATGAAGGCGTACTTCTGCGGCTCGGGCTGCTTGCCGCGCTTGCGCGCGCGCCGCTTTTCGGCCGCACACTCCTGGTCGAACAGCAGCACCGTCACGCCGGGAACCGCGCGCAGCTCGCGCACCGCGTCCTGGTAGCGCGTGCGGTCGTACACCTTCGCATTGCCCGCGAGCCGCACGCCGCGATAGCTGTCGTGGAACTCGCTGACGATGATGGTGCGAGCGACACCTTCCGACTGCAGGTAGTGCGTCAGCGGCACCACGTCCTGCGCGCCTTCGGCGTGTTGGCCGCCGGTCATGGCGACGTGTCGGTTGTACAGCAGCTTGTAGGTGATGTTGACGCCCGCGGCCACGCACGCGCGCAGCGACTGCGACGCGGAGTGGAAGAAGGTGCCGTCGCCCACGTTCTGCACGAAGTGGTCGGCGTCGATGAAGGGCGCGGCGCCGATCCAGGGGGAACCCTCAGCGCCCATGGGTGCGGCGTAGACGGTCTGCCGCTCCTCCTGGGTCATCATCGGCCCCATTCCGGAGCAGCCGATGCCGCCGCCCACCAGCTCGCCGTCGACGCGCACGGTGGAGCGGTTGTGCGGGCAGCCGGGGCAGTAGTTGGGCATGCGGCGCGCGAAGGCGGTGTACTCGCGGCCGCGCACCTCGGCGACCTCGGCCAGGCGCCGCCGGATGGACTCGGGAGCCCCTGGCAGCTGGAGCAGGCGCGGGCCCAGCCGCTCGCTGACCAGGTCGGTGTCGAGCTCGCCATGCCAGGGGAAGAGCGATTTGCCCGTGATCACCGGACGCTTCGCCTCGGCGTACAGGATCGAGCGCAGCTGCGACTCCAGGAGGTCGCGCTTCTCCTCGATCACCACGATCTCGTCCAGGCCGCGCGCGAACTCGCGCACGATCTCCGGCTCCAGCGGATAGATCATGCCGACCTTGAGCACGCGCACGCCCAATTCGGCGAGCTGCGCGTCGCCGAGGCCGAGATCGTGCAGCGACTGCTTGAGGTCGCTGTAGGTCTTGCCGGCGGCGACGAGCCCGAGCCGGTCGCGGCGCCCGCGCTGCACCACGCGGTTGAGCTGGTTGGCGCGCGCGTAGGCGCCGGCTGCGGGGAAGCGCTCCTCGAAGAGATGCCGCTCCAGCTCGACCGAGCCGGGTGCGAAGAAGATGAAGCTGTCCGGCTTCTGGAAAGCGCCCAGGTCGGGGAGCTGAATCTCGGGACGCACCGTGGCCAGGTCGATGGAAGCGGCGCCGTCGCAGAGGTTGGTGACGCATTTCATGGCCGGCCACAGTCCCGTCAGCCGAGAGAGGGCGATGCCGTGCAGCCCGAAGCTCAGGAACTCGCCGACGCTGGCCGGGAAGAGCACGGGCATGGCGCAGGCCACGAAGTCCCACTCGGACTGGTTGGGGATGGTGCTGCTCTTGGCCTGCGGATCGTCGGCGGCCAGGGCCAGCATGCCGCTGCGCTGGGGCCCGCCGCCCAGGTTGGCGTGGCGAAAGATGTCGAGGCAGCGGTCGACGCCCGGCGACTTTCCGTACCAGATGCCGGTCACGCCGTCGAACGGCCCGCCGCCGAAGATCTCCGTCATCTGGCTGCCCCAGACGTTGGCCGCGGCAAGCTCCTCGTTGACGCCCGGCACCAGCTTGATGTCGAGCGGCTCCAGGAAGCGTTGAGCCCGCGCCACCTCGAGGTCGTAGCCACCCAGCGGTGAGCCGGGGTAGCCGCTGATCAGGGTGCCCGTGCGCAGCCCCGCCGCGCGATCCCGGCGCGCCTGCTCGATCGGCAGCCGGACCAGCGCCTGCACGCCCGTCATGAAGACCGTGCCCGCGTCGGCGGTGTAGCGGTCGTCAAGGGTGATGTGCAGCATGGTTTCTTGGGGTCCCCGCCGAGCCTGCTCGGTGGGGTAAAAGGTGCTGCCATTCTAGGAATGGTGCGTGGGCAATACCGATGGCTGGTCCTGGCCGTCGGCGTGCTGGCGCAGGCGGCGCTCTCCGCCTTCCACCAGGGCCTGCCCGCCATCGGCCCCGAGCTGCAGCGCCACTTCCACGTCGGGCTGGTGCAAACGGGCGCGCTGCTCAGCGCCGTGGCAGCGGGGATTACCCTGACGCTGGCGCTCTGGGGCTCGCTGGCGGACCGCTTCGGCGAGCGCGCCGTGCTGGCCGCCGGGCTGGCTGGCGCCGCGCTGGCGCTGAGCGCGGCCGCGCTGCTGCAGGGCTCCTACGCAGGGATGTTCGGCGCCCTGGTCGTGGCCGGCATGTTGGGTTCCTGCGCGAACGCGGCCAGCGGGCGCGCCGTGATGGTCTGGTTCGGCGCCCACCAGCGCGGCACGGCTCTGGGCATCCGCCAGATGGCGACGCCGCTGGGGGGCGCCGCCGCGGCGCTGGCGCTGCCATTCTTGGCCCTGCGCTTTGGAGTTGCCGGCGCGCTTTGGGGCCTGGCGGCGGCCTGCCTGGCGGCCGCGGTCGCCTGCGGCGCGGCGCTGCGCCGCCGCAGCCCGCCCCGGGCCGGGGGCGGGAACACGCCGCTGCGCGATCTCCGGCTCTGGCGTCTGGCCCTGGGCGGCTCCCTGATCGTGGCCGGCCAGCTGAGCCTGATCACCTACCTGGTGCTCTTTTTGAACCAGCACCGAGGCCTGCTCCTGGCCGCTGCCGCCCTCGTCCTCACGCTCTGCCAGCTGGGCGGCGCCGCCGCCCGGGTCCTGGCCGGCGCCTGGTCGGATCGCCTGGGCGAGCGCATCCGGCCCATGCGCTGGCTGGCCGCCGGCGGGGGCCTGCTGCTGCTGCTGACCGCGCTGGTCGCGGAAGGCCCGCTGGTCCTGCTGGTACCGGTGCTGCTCGTGACCACCGTGGTCTGCATGAGCACCAACGGACTCGCCTTCACCGCCACCGGCGAGCTGGCTGGGACGGAGCGCGCGGGAGTCGCGATGGGCTTCCAGAACACCTGGTTGTTCATCTCCGGCGCGCTGGCCCCGATCGCTTTCGGCGCCGTGGTCGCCGCTTTCGGGTGGCGCGCGGGCTTCGGCCTCATGTGCGTCCTGGCCTTCGCCGGCTGGGCGCTGCTGGCGCCGCTGCGCGGCCACGAGCGTGCCGGCTGGGCGAAGGCTGTAACCGCACCTAATATCCCTTCGGGATGAAGGTTGCTGCGATCGTCTTCGGCGTGCTCCTCGCCCTGTTGGGCGTCGTTTGGATCGGCCAGGGCCTGGGCTACATCAAGGGCAGCTTCATGACCGGCTCCGCGTTCTGGGGCTGGACCGGCGCCGTCTGCCTGGTCGTGGGCCTCGCGCTGGTCGGCGGCGGCCTCAGGCTCCGGCGGCGGGCTTCCTAGCAGCCTCCAGCCACCCCAGCACTTTCCAGGGCGCCATCGGGTAGGAGCGCGGCCGGATGCCGGTGGCTCGCGCCACCGCGTTCGCCACCGCCGCCGCCACCGGGATCACGCCGGCCTCCCCCACCCCCTTGGCCCCGAACGGCCCCTCCGGGTCGAACGTCTCCACCAGGCTGATGTGGATAGGCGGCACCCCCAGCGCGGTCAGCATCCCGTACTCGCGCGGCGAGGGCAGCATCAGCGCGCCCTCCCGCGTCAGGCGCAGCTCCTCGGTCAGCGCCAGTCCGAGGCCCATCACCGCGCCCCCCGCGATCTGGCCCTCGACCCCCAGCGGATTGATGGCGCGCCCCACGTCGTGGGCGGTCCACAGGTTGAGGACGTGGACGAGCCCGGTCTCCTCGTCGACCTCGACCTCGGCGACGTGCGCGCCGAACCCGTAGGTCGCCGAGATGTTGCCGATGTAGCGCGGGTCCTGCGGCTCCGTGGGTGGGTCGTAGAAGGCGTCGGCCGTGAGCGTGCTGCCGGCCTGGCGCAGCAGGCGCCGGCGCACCACCTTCTCGTAGCCGAGCGTCCGCTCCGGCACCCCGCGCACGGAGATCACACCATCCTCGATGACGAGGTCGTCGGGCGCCGCCTCCAGGACCTCGGCCGCCGTTTCCAGCAGCTTCTCGCGGATCTCGCGGGCGGCCAGCCGGGCCGAGTTGCCGGCCACGAAGGTGGTGCGCGAGGCGTGCGCGCCCACATCCCAGGGCTTGAGGTCGGTGTCGGAGTTGCGGACGGTGACCGCCTCCAGGGGCACGCCTAGCTCCTCGGCAGTGATCATGGCGATCACCGTCTCGGAGCCCTGGCCGAGCTCCGAGGCGCCGCTGATGACCGTCACGGCGCCCGCTTCGTCCACCTTGATCAGGGTCCCGCAGCCGTCCGAGGGATAGATGCGGGCGCCGCCGCCGACGTGGATGTAGCAGCCCACGCCCAGCGCCCGGCCGGGCGGCAGCGCGCGGCCCCAGCCCGACTCCCGGCGCACGGTCTCCAGGCATTCGGAGAGCCCGCAGGAGGTGATGCGCATACCCTGCGCGGTGACGTCGCCCGATTGGTTGGCGTTGCGCAGGCGTAGCTCGATGGGATCCATGCCCAACGCCTGTGCCACTTCGTCGGTCTGCGATTCGACCGCGAAGGTGGCTTCCGGGTTGCCGAACCCGCGCACCGAGCCGCCGTACATCTTGTTTGTGTAGACGACGCGCGAGCGCATGCGCGAAGCCGGGACGCGGTAGAGCGAGCTGATCGTCTGCATCACGACGAGCAGCGCGTGCGAACCCCACGCGTTGTAGGCGCCGTTGTCGCTCACGATGTCGGCGTCGCGAAACAGAATGTTGCCCTCGGCGTCGGCGCCCGTGCGCAGCTTGATGTGCATGGGCTGGCGCACGCGCGAGCCCGTGAACTCCTCCTCGCGTGTGAAGCTGATGCGGACTGGCCGCCGCGCTCGGCGCGCCAGCAGCACGGTGATGAAGTCGAGGGGATCGATGTCGATCTTGCCGCCGAATGAGCCGCCGATGGGCGGCTGTACGACCGTGATCTTCTTCCAGTCGAGGTCGAGCGCATCCGCCAGCGCCTTGCGATACATGAAGACCATGTGCACGCCCGTCCACACCGTCAGGTGGCCGGCGGCGTCGAAGCTGGCGATACAGGTGTGCGTCTCGATCGAACCAGGCGCCGAGAGCGGCGAGGAGTACATGCCCTCCACGACCACCGCCGCGCGGCGTTCGGCTTCGGCGAGGTCGCCGTGCTCGAAGTCCCAGCGCATGGACACGTTGTCGTCGTGCACGCGCGGCGCGTCCGCCTCCAGCGCAGCGAAGGGGTCGTAGACCGGCGGCAGCGGCTCATACGCGACCTCGATCGCGTCCAGCGCCGCCTCGGCCGCGTCTTCGGTTTCCGCGGCCACGGCCGCCACCTCGTCGCCGACGCAGCGCACCTTGTCGCCCTTCAGCGGAGTGTTGTCGAGTCCGTAGCCGAACGGATGCTGGGTGACGTTGCCCGCGTGCACCACCGCGTGCACGCCAGGCATCCGTTCGGCCGCGCTGACGTCCACCGACACGATGCGCGCGTGCGGATGCGGGCTGCGCAGGATCTTGCCCACCAGCATCCCCGGCAGCCGGATGTCGGACGCAAAGACCGTGGCGCCGACGACCTTCTCGCGCCCGTCGAGCTTGGGAACCCGCCGCCCGACGACGCTTAACGTCCTCCCCTCAGTCGTCGCGCTCATCGAAGACCCGGCGCGTCTTGCGCTCGCTGCGCGGCAGCGTGGCCGGCGGCACGACCTCGACCTCCGGGCGCACGCCGAGCGCCGCGCGCAGCGCTTCGGCCACGTCCTGCTCGAGCCTCTCCGGCCAGCGGTCGTCGGCCGCTTCCACGCGCACCAGGAAGACCTCGCGCCCCTCGGCGCGCGTGATCTTGACCTGGTACTCACTGCCGCACTCCGGCACCCGCGCCAGCACGGTGTCGATCTGCGCCGGGAAGACCTGCACCCCGCGGACCTTGACCATGTCGTCGCTGCGGCCGGTCAGCCGCGCCAGCCGCGGGTAGCGGCTGCCGCACGCGCAGCCGCCGGGGATGATGCGGGAGATGTCGCGCGTGCGGTAGCGCACCAGCGGCATGGCCTCCTTGCGCAGCGTGGTCAGCACGACCTCGCCTTCCTCGCCTTCCGGCAGCACGCGTCCGCTTTCGGGGTCGACGATCTCGACCACGTAGTAGTCGTCCCAGTAGTGGATGCCGGCGTGCTGCGCGCAGTCGATGCCCGTGCCCGGGCCGTACAGCTCGGTCAGCCCGTAGATGTCGTAACAGTCGATGCCGAGCAGGCTGCTGATGCGCTGGCGCATGGCGTCGCCCCAACGCTCGGAGCCGAAGATCCCGATGCGCAGCCGCAGCTTGTCCTGCACTCCCCGCCGATGCGCCTCCTCCGCCATCAGGAGCCCGAAGGACGAGGTGGCGCAGATGACGGTGGTTTCGAAGTCGATCATGAAGTCGAACTGGAGGTCGAGGTTGCCGGGCCCGGTGGGCACCGCCATCGCGCCCAGCAGCTCGACACCGGCCTGGAAGCCGACGCCGGCCGTCCAGAGCCCGTAGCCCGGAGTGACCTGCACGCGGTCCAGCGGGCCCACGCCCGCGAACTCGTAGCAGCGCTTGAACATGGCGGCCCAGTCCTCGAGGTCGCGGCGCGTGTAGCTGGCGATCACGCGCTTGCCGGTCGTGCCCGTCGAGGCGTGGATGCGCACGACCTGCTCCATCGGCACGCAGGTCCAGCCGAAGGGGTAGGAGGCGCGCAGCTCCTCCTTGGTGGTCAGCGGCAGCCGCTGCAGGTCGGCGACCGTGCGGATGGCCGCTGGATCGGGGATGCGCTCGCGGAAGAACTCGCTGCCGCGCGCGGCGTGCGTGGCCGTCCAGTTGAGACCGCTCTTCGTCACGCCTTGACCACCAGCGCGTCCGCGACCACCGGCTTGCCGCCGCTGACGAGGACCGGGTTGCAGTCAACCTCGACCACCGACTCGTCCTCCAGGAGCAGGCGGGCCACAGCATCCAAGATTTTGCCGAGCGCGGCGCGGTCAACAGGCGGCCGGCCCCGATGACCGTCCAGTAGCGCCGCCCCGCGCAGCTCGCCCAGGGCGCGGTCCAGCTCCCCCGGCAGCGGTGGCGCCAACACGAACACGACGTCCTCCAAGACCTCGGCCGCCACCCCGCCCAGGCCCACCGAGACCACCGGGCCGAACTGAGGGTCGCGCAGGCCGCCGACGATCAGCTCGAGGTCGGCCGCCACCTGCTCGGCCACCAACACGGTCCCGTCACCGAGCGCCGCCAGCTCTGGCCAGGCGGCCCCCAGGCGGCTCGGATCGAGCCCCAGGCGAACCGCGCCGAAGTCGGACTTGTGGACCACGCCGCCGGCCTTGGCCACCACCGGACGGCCCAGCTGGCGGGCAAAAGCCAGGGCCTCCTCTGGTGACCGCGTCAGCCGCTCCACCGGACGCGGGATGTCCCCCAACGCGGCCTTGCTCGCCCATTCGCTCAGCGTCCGCACGATCGGATTCTGAGCTTTCGAATTTGATGTTAATGTCGATTACCGTGAAATCGACCCGGTCCTATCGGATGGGCGCCCGGGCTGATTCGGCGGAGGCCACCAGGCGACGGACCCTGGAAGCCGCCATCTCGCTGCTGGCAGAGCGGCCGGCGGCGGAGATCCGGCTCGAACAGGTGGCGGGCCGAGCCGAGGTGAGCGTCCAGACCATCCTGCGCCTCCACGGCACCCGAGCCCGGCTGCTGGAGCGGGCGCGCGGCGAAGCACTGCGGCGAATGGGCGCTGAACGCCCCGAGCCTCGACCGGGCGACGTGACGGCCGTCGTCGCCTGCCTATTCGACCGCTACGAAGCTCTCGGCGACCTGGCCGGTGCGCCGCCGCGAGAATGGCTCGAGCGCCACTTCGCGCCTCAACTCGCCCGCCACCCCGGTGCCCGCCGGGAACGGGTTCTCAACGCCCTGCAGGTGGCCTGCGCCCTTCACAGCGTGAAGCTGCTGCGCCGCGAATTGGGCTTGGCGCGCCCGGAAGCCGAGGTGACCGTCCGGCGCCTGGTCACCGGTTCACTGGGAGGTTGAGGTCAGCGCTCGATACGCGGCCACCGCGCGCTCCGGCGAAGGCAGCAGCGGGATGCCGGCGTCGGTCATCAAGGCCTCGATCCGTGGAACCTCGAGCAGGAAGGCCGTTACCGGCTTGCCGCTCAGCTCCCGGGCCGCCACCACGCCGGCGCCGAACTCCGGGATGTCCAGCCCGCAGTTGATGACCACCACGCCGTCGTAAGCGGCATCCTCGAAAACGGCCGCGATGGCCGGCCCGAAGGCCTCGGGCGGACACTGCGGGGTCAGGTCGATGGGGTTGCCCGTGGCGGCGAAGGACGGCGCCAGGTCGCGGATCCTGCGCACGGTCTCCTCGGAGGGCGGCGGCAGGCGCAGGCCGAGGCGTTCGGCCGCGTCGCTGGCCAGCACGCCCGGCCCGCCGCTGATCGTGAGCACGGCCAGGGTGCGGCTCGGCGCGACGACCGGGCGGCCGGCGGCCAGCACCGTCAGCAGGTCGAAGAACTCATCGGCCGTCTCAGCCTCCAGCACGCCCGCACGGCGGAAGGCGGCGCGCACAGCGCCGTGACGTCCGGCCAGCGACCCCGTATGGCTGGCCGCGGCGCGGGCACCCGCCACCTCTTTGCCGGCCTTCAGGACCACCACGGGCTTGGGGCTGCGGGCCACGACTTCCACGAAGCGCCTGCCGTCGCGAAAGGCCTCGGCGAAGAGCCCGATCACCGCCGTCTCCGGGTCAGCCGCCAGCCATTCGATGGCGTCCGTCTCGGTCACGTCGGCGGAGTTGCCCACGGAGAGGAAGCGGGCCACGCCCAGGCCGCGCCGGCGGGTCTCGGCGAAAAACATGCCGCCGAAGGCGCCGCTCTGGCTGACCATGCTGACCCCGCCCGCGGCCGCCGGCAGCTGCCAGAAGTAGCTGCCGTTCAGCCAGCCCCGGTGTTCCCGGGAAACGACGCCCATGCAGTTGGGCCCCACCAGCCGCATCCCGGCGCCGCGCGCCGCCTCGACCAGCTCCCGCTCGGCGGCCGCGCCCGCAGGCCCGGTCTCGCCGAAGCCACTGGCCAGCACGATCGCCGCCCGGCAGCCGGCACGCGCCGCGTCGGCGACGGCGGCGGGCACGGCCGGCGCCGGCACGCTGACCAGCGCCAGGTCGACCGGCTCGGCCAGCGATGCCACCGTGGGCAGGCCCAAAACCTCTTCGCGGCTGGGGTTGACCGCCACCACGCGGCCCTCGAAGCCGCCCTCCAGCACATTGCGCAGGAGGACGTGGCCCAGCTTCGAGGGCTGGCGCGAGGCGCCGTAGACGGCGACCGACGCCGGCTCGAAGATCGCGTCTATCGGGGCGCCTCGGCGACCCAGGAACGGTCGAGCTCGCGCACCGAATGCGCGCCCAGCAGAGACAGACTGCTGTCGACCTCGGCCCAGAGCTGCTTGATGACCCGCTCGACCCCCGCCTGGCCGCCCACCGCCAGCCCGTACATGTAGGGCCGGCCGATCAGCACCGCGTCGGCGCCTAGGGCCAGCGCCTTCAGCACGTCGGCCCCGCGCCGGATCCCGCCGTCGAAGAGCAGCGGATAGCTCGCGCCCACCGCACCCCGCACCTCGACCAGCGCATCGAGCGCGGCCACGGCACCGTCGACCTGGCGGCCGCCGTGGTTGGAGACCACCACACCGTCGATCCCGATCTCGCGCGCCCGCACGGCGTCCTCGGCCGTGAGCACGCCCTTGACCAGCAGGGGCAGCGAGGTCTGCTGGCGCAGCCATTCGAAGTCGGCCCACTTGAGCCCCAGGTTGGTGAACATCATCAGCGACAGCGGGCCCGCCTCCGCCGGCTTGTCGACCTGGTCCGGGTAGAGCCCGCGAAAAACCGGGTCGGAGGTGTACTGGCCGATCCCCTCGCCCTTCAGGAAGGGCAGGTAGCCGTGGCGAAGATCGCGGTCGCGCCAGGCCAGGCGCAGCGTGTCCAGCGTGACCACGATCGCGCCGTAGCCGGCCGCCTCGGCGCGCTTCACGAAGCTGGCGGTGACCTCGCGGTTGTTGACCCAGTAGAGCTGGTACCACTTGGGATGCTCGGACCCCAGCTCCTCGGCGACCTGTTCCAGCGGGTAGTGGGCCGCCGTGCTCAGGATCATGGGCACGCCGGTGGCGCGAGCCGCGCGCGCCGTCGCCAGCTCGCCCTCCTGATGGGCGATGAACTGCACGCCGACCGGGGCCAGGAGGAACGGCGTCGGCGAGCGCAGACCGAGCACGTCAACCGAAAGGTCGCGGTCGACCGGCCCCGTCAGCATCCGCGGGCGCAGCCGCCAGCGGTAGAACGCCTCTCGGTTCGCGCGCAGCGTCTCCTCGGCGCCGGCGCCGCCGGCGATGTAGTCGAAGTTGGGCGCCGGGATGGACTCGCGCGCCCGCGCCTCCCATTCTTCGGGCGCGTAAGGCCATTCGTTGGGCCCGCCGGCGAAGGCCTCGAGCATGAGCTGCGTGGCCAGGTCCATCTACGACAAGGCTAAGGGGCACAATGCGAGGAGGTGAACACAGTCCCAGGGAGGCCAGACGATGACCGCTGAGACCGAAGTCCCGGAAGTGCAGATCTCCGAA
>DASUVY010000029.1:0-2756 GCA_036378695.1 Candidatus Dormiibacterota bacterium | reverse complement strand
CCACGATCGGCGGCACCACCGAGTAGGTGAGGGCCAGCGCCAGCAGCCCGAGCAGCACCAGCACGATGCCGAGGCCGCTGAGCCCGCGGCGGCGGTCGCCCTTGATCCGGCGCGCGCCCACCGCGAAAACCGCGCTAGGGGGTCGAAGAGAGCAGGTCGATCGGCATCCGGCGCCGCCGCCGGCGCCGCCGCTCAACCACGACCTTGACCAGGAACGGCTGCTGGATGCCCCACACCTTCTCGATCAGCTGCGTGACCGTGAAGTCGTACGGCTGCTTGATTCCCACCTCGACCAGTCGCCGGGCAAGGGCGTCGTTCAGCTCGGTCTGGTCGTGCAGGTTGAGCTGCTCGAGCGCTTCCAAGACGTCGTCCAGGCGCCGCAGGTTGTTGCGGCGCTCCTCGTGGCCGATCGGCGGCGGCGTGGTCGGGGTCTGTTCAGCCATGTGTGGGAATCCTAGCCGTGGATTTGCTCCTGTAAATGCCCGATCATGGCCTGCGCCACCTCCTGCGGACGTTCGAACTGGAGCCAGTGCCCGGCACCGGGCAGCTCCAGCAAACGGTAGCGGGCCTCGACCAGCTCCGCGGTCGCCTCCGTCCCGCGGCGGCCGACCGCCGGGTCCTCGTTGCCCCAGATCAGGAGCGTGGGCGAGCGCACCGGGCCGGCGATCTTGGGCAGCTCGGTCAGTGCCACGCGGTAGTAGTTGAGCGCCGCGGTCAGGCGGCCCGGGCGGGCGAAGCCGGTTACGTAGGCGTCGATCACCGAGTCGGGGATGGCGTCCGGCTGCGGGCCGTAGTCGCGGTACATCGCGCGCAGGCGCCGGTAGCCGTCCTCGCTGAGGACGTGCTCGGCCTTGCCCGCCTCGCGGAAGAGGAGGATGTACTCGGAGCGCCGGCGCTGGTCCTCGTCCTCGCGGCCCGCGCGGTAGAAGGCCAGGGGATGGCCGACCGAGAGCGCGGTCCAGGTCAGCACGCGGTCCGGGTGATTGGCCACGAAGCCCCAGCCCACCAGCGCGCCCCAGTCGTGGCCGGCGACGTGCGCGCGCTCCCACTGGAGCGCGTCCAGGAGCCCGCGCACGTCGTCGATTAGGGTCTGGGCGTGGTAGGCGTCCTCGCCCTCGGGGGCGTCGGTCCCGCCATAGCCACGGAGGTCGGGCGCCACCGCGCGGAAGCCCGCTTCCGCCAGGGCACCGAGCTGGAGGCCCCAGGACTCGGCGCCCTCCGGGAAGCCGTGCATGAGCAGCACGGGCTGGCCGTCCGCCGGCCCCTCGGCGAGGGCGCGGAACTGCAAGCCGTTGGCCTTGATCGAGAGCTCTTCCGGCACTGCCATAAGGCTAAGGAGGAATTGGACGTGGCTGTGTAGGCCCGGCTCTGCCGGGCCGGGTGGGTCCGTGATCCAGGCGTTGGGGACGTCGCATGAGAGTCAAGGGAGGTAGGGTCCGGGGGCGGAACCGTAGGTTCTTCCCACGAAGCGGAGCGCTAGAGGCTAAGCAGGAATTGGGCGGCGGCGTCGAGCTTGGCTTCCAGGGCGTCGCGCAGGCCGTGGCCGGCGGTGGGGAAGCTGACCAGCCGGCCGCGGGGCAGCAGCGGGACCAGGCGCCGAATGTCGGCGATCGGGCTCATGGGATCGCGTTCGCCGTTGAGCACCAGCGCCGGGCAGGCGACCCGCGGCCAATGCGCGGTCCTCGCTTCCGGCTTGCCGCTGAGGGGAAAGCTGAACATCACGCAGGCGGCGAACGGCGCTTCGGCCGCGGCCAGCGACGCGGCGCGCCCGCCGTAGGACTGGCCGGCCACCACATCCTCCGGCCGCGCCACCTCCAGGAACTGCTGTGCGGCCTTCTCCACCCGGCCCTGGGGCACGGCGATCGCCTCCGCCTCCAGCCCGCGCCGGCGCAGGCCCGCCACCGCACCTGCCAGCGACTCCACGCCACCCGAGGCGCCCGGCGCCAGCCAGACCTTCATGCCGCCGGCCTCCGCAGCCCGGCTGCGAACCGCCGCAGCTCGTCTGGAGTCACGGCGCGCAGCAGGGCCAGGCCGGCCACGTACGCGAGCAGGCCGGCGGGCGCCGAGATCAGGATCGAACGCGCGGCCAGGAAGTAGAGGACCACGCCCATGAGCAGACCGGCCAGCAGGATCCGCCAGCTGAGCCGCAACCAGGGCAGCGGGTGGCGCCGGGCCACGAACCACCAGCCGGCCACCGAGAAAGCGGCCTCTGTGATCACGGTGGTGGCGCTGGCGGCCAGGTAGCCGTAGAGCGGGATGAACGCGAAGTTGAGCACCACGTTCACGACCACCGCGATGCCGGTGGTCCAGGCGAAGCGGTCCTGGCGGTCGATCGAGTACAGCATTGCCGTGAAGGCGGAGTTGGCGAAGAGGAAGACGATCGCCAGCGAGAGGATGCGCAGCGAGGGCTCCGATTCCGGGAAGAGCCGGAAGAGGCGGCCGATCGGATGGACGAGCAGGAAGGTGCCGACGGTCAGCGGCCAGCCCAGCAGCACCAGGACCTTGAAGAACTGCTGGTAGGCGCCGCGCAGCAGCTCCTGGTTCTCCCGGTGGTAGACGCCGAGCACCGGGTAGACCACCGTCTGCACGGCGAGAGGCACGAACTGGAGGGCCTCGAACGGCTTGTAGGCGAACTGGTACCAGCCCACCTCCTTGAAGGGCTTGAAGTGCTGGAGGATCGGCACGTCCACCCGGAAATAGAGGTTGGTGAGCAGGAAGCCGACCGCGAAGGGAAAGGCGGTGCGCAGCCAGCCCCA
>DASUVY010000028.1:0-38761 GCA_036378695.1 Candidatus Dormiibacterota bacterium | reverse complement strand
AGGTCTGGCATCTAGGCTAAATCCTGAAGATCGGCTGGATGGCGTCCCGCCCCGACTCTGATTCCCTCAACCAGCCTTCCGATGCTGAATCGGCATCGATCTACATTGATGACTTGACTGGTGGCCGTCGGTCCAGGCCACCGGCCGGTCGCACCCCGGGAACCGGCAGTGGCGGTCGCGCTTCTCGATCGCCCGCCGCTGCGCCGGCGCCAGGACGCGCCGCTCCTCGCTGCCGGTCAGGACCTTGCCGTCCTCGTCGACGACCAGGAGTGAGACGGCGCAGTCGCAGGCCAGGCGGCGCACTGTCTCGGCGGGCACCGGACCGGCCCAGTCGAGCTCGCCCGCCTGCGCGCCGGCCAGCGCCTCGGCCTTGACCAGGATCGCCAGGTGGGGCTTCCGGCCGCCGCTGGTGCCCGCCTCTCCCCGGTCGAGCATTCGCCTGCCCAGCTCGACCAGCGCGTCGGCTCGGCGCTGGGCGGGCGTCCGGGTGTCGCCCTCGGCGGGCGGCCCCATGACGGCGTCCAGCGCGATCCGCAGCGCGGCGCCGCCCTCGCGATCCAGATTGCCGTCGAGCCGGTACATGCCGTCGAGCTCGCTGATCCAGAAACCGCGGCGCGCGTACTGGGCGTTGGCGTCGGCCAGGGCGCCGTCGGGGTCGACCGCGTTGTGCAGGACCTCGGTGGCGAAGCGGAGCTTCTGCGGCACCTCCTCGCGGCCGACGTCGACCAGCACCTTCTCGTGCTCCAGCACGGCTTCGGAGCCGCAGCTCTCGACCGCGCGGGCGATCACGCGCGCGTGCTCGTAGTTGATCTCGCCCGCGCCGAAGGCAGCCTCCGTCTCGGGTAGGGACTGCAGCTTGCGGGCGGTGAAGACGCGATCGGCGGCCGCGCCCGCGTCCATGTGGCAGTGGGCGCGCAGCCAGGCCGCGCCGCTGAGGGCGTCGTCGGCGGTGAAGCCGTCGCGCTTCTCGAAGACCGCGAAGCGGCGCGTGAACTCGGCGTCGAGGCGGCAGCGCTCCTTCCAGATGCGCACCAGCTCGGCGCCTTCCACGTAGTGCAGCTCTTCAGCCGCCAGCTCATCGATCCAGCCCGAGAGCCGGGCCAGCGGGTCGTCCGATTCCAACGCGAACATTCGTTCGCACAAGTCTACCACCTCGCGCGCACGCGCGCGCGAGGCTGTTAACGCCGTAGCCGGATAAGGAGGTGGTCTCCGGGCAGTCCCAGAGGTACGCCTGGCGCCAGCGAATCGACCAGGCCGAGGAGGCGCGGGCCCAGGTCGAGGCGGCCGCCGCGAAAGGCAGCCCAATGGTCCTCACGGATGGGGCTGGCCATGAACTGCAGCTCAATGCCCTTTCCGTGGCGTCCGGCGCCGCGGTAGGCGAGGCGGTTGAAATCCGCGCTGGGCACGACCCAGGCGCACCGGATGCAGGCGTCGACGACGTAGACGATCGCGTAGACGAAAGCGGGGTGCTCGCGCGGCTTGCCTTCCGGAAACGCCATCCGCGCTACGGCGAGCTTCTGGCGGTCGAGCGAGAGAGCCGTCTTGATCTGCACCGCGAGGACGGGCAAGCCTCCGCGACGGCCGGCGGACGCGTCGGTGTGGTCGTCGTCCGTCAGCGGCTTGAACAGCTCCAGCTCGCCGTCCGAGGAGAGGGTCACGGCGGCGGCGAAGAGCTGCTCGCCGGCCGTTCCTCGCTGGGTGGAGGTCAGCACAATTTCTCCATGGCCAAGACGGTGTCTGACATGAGCATCTCCCTGGACGGCTTCATCACCGGGCCCGACGACTCACCCGAGCACGGGCTCGGGAAGGGCGGAGACGTACTACACGAGTGGATCTTCAGGGAACCCGGCGTCTTCGAGGAGATCTTTGCGAGCGCTCGTGCCAGCACCGGCAGCATCCTGATGGGCCGGCATTCCTATGAAGTCGCCCGCGGTTGGGGCGAGGAGCCGCCCTTCCAGATGGCGGTCTTCGTGCTCACCCACAAGCCGCAGGCGACGGTCGCGAAGAAGGGCGGCACGACCTTCCACTTCGTAACGGACGGGTTGGAGAGCGGCCTGCGACAGGCCGAGGAAGCGGCCGGCGACCGGAACATCGGCATCCACGGAGCCACGGTCGCACAGCAGCTGCTGCGGATCGGCCGGCTGGACGAGGTCTACCTGCACGTGGTGCCGGTGCTGCTCCGCGCCGGCAAGCGGCTTTTCGAAGAACGCGATCTTCGCCGCGTCGACCTCGAGCTCATCAGCTCGGAGCCGGGGGACCGCGTCCTACATCTGCGCTATCGGGTGCTGAGGTCGTGAATCAAGGGTGGGACGGGGCGGGCGGCGCCCCCGCCACCTCGAAGAAGAGCTGCTCCGGGTAGCACCACCACCAGTTCTCGCCGGGCTCGTAGGAGCGGATCAGGGGGTGGTCGTCGTGGGCGTTGTAGTGCGCGGTGGCGTGCCGGTTGGGTGAGCTGTCGCAGCAGCCGACGTGTCCGCAGCGCATGCAGAGCCGGAGGTGCACCCAGTGCGCACCCATCCGCAGGCAGTCCTCGCACCCCGGGCTGGACGGTTCGACGTCGGCAATGGTGTCGAGGTGGGCGCAGGTGGCTGCGGTCATCGGCTCACGGTAGCGGCGCGCGACCCCCACCCGCGCCCGGCGGGAGCGACCTCCCCGTTGGGGAGGTGGATTTATGACGCCAGGTGCTGGAAGGGCTCGGGGATGTATGCCGACAGTACGGACTTCCACTCCTGGCTCAGCACGTCCTGCACAACCCGATCTTCCCGCGCCAGCCAGGACAGGTGGCGCAGGCCGTGCTCCAGGACCTGCTGGTAGGCGATCGACACGGCAGCCTCGGTGGCGCCGCCGCGCGCCAGTTCGGCGCGGCCGACGGGGATGCCTTCCAGCTCGGGCGCCTGGCCGTCGTGGTTGACGACCACGAAGCTCAGGATCACCGAACCCCGGGCCCGCCGCCAGCTGGTCGAATGCACGAGCAGCGGCTCACCCATCAGGTTGGCGGCGAGGCGTCGCACGACCTCGACGGGATCGTCGTCGGCGCCCACCTCGATGTACCACGGGTCCGGCCCGCAGGGCCCGGCCAGCTCGGGCGTGCCATCCCGCAGGCGAACGACGAACACCTCCGCCTGGACCGGTCCCTCGGCGACGAGCGCCGGAAGGTCGGGTTCGGCCGTCAGGCGGGCCTGGCCATCGCGAGCACCTGCTCGCGCGTGACCTGCATGTTGTGCGCGTCCACCCCGTGCTTTTGGACGATCGGGATCAGCTTCTCTTCGACCCCGCGCGCCTCGAACCCGCAGTCGCAACGCACCACCAGCTCGACGGGCTTGGCCCCCTGGCTCATGGGCCGCAGGCTATCACCACTGATTCCAGCCAGAATCGACCCATGCGGTGACCTCGGGCTGCCCTTCGAAGAGCTGTCCGAAGAACTCCTGGATTCGCGGATCGGACGCGAACGCCTGCGCCTGCTCTGCACTCTGCCAGACATCGATGCCAAGAAATTCGCGCTCATCCATCGGGTTCAGGAAGACCTTGTGCTCGATGTCGCCCGCTTGCTGGGCCATCTCCCTGGTCGCGCCCGTCACCTGGTCGTGGATCTTCTGGATGGCAGCCTGGTCGCCTTTGAGCCGCCCTCGGATCGTGATCGTGACAGCCATGGCCGGACACCGTAGCCGGCCGGCTTTGGCGAAACTTTGGCGCGGTGCTGCGTATCTACCTGACGGGCGAACCCAGCCTGCTGGCCGACGGCCGCCTGATCACGGCCGGAGACCTCCCGCGCCGCCAGGGCCGCCTGGCCTTCGCCTATCTGGTCAGCGAGCGAGCGCGGCCGGTGAGCCACGGGGAGCTCGCCGACGCGCTCTGGCCGGGCAGCCTCCCCGCTGCCTATGAGACGGCTCTCAGCGCGCTGATGAGCAAGCTGCGGGCGCTGCTCGGCAGGCGGGCAATCACCAGCGTCAACGGCTGCTACCGGCTGGAGCTGGCCGCAGACGCGTGGGTCGACACGGAAGCCGCCCACGCCGGACTGCACGAGGCCGAGGCCGCGCTGAGGGCCGGCCGGCCAGCCGCCGCCTACGGCCCCGCAACGGTCGCCGCCGCCATCCTGCGCCGGCCCTTCTTGCCCGGTCTCGAAACCGACTGGGTCGAGCAGCGGCGCGCCGACCTGCGCCAGCAACTGCTGCGCGGGCTGGAGGTGCTGATCGAAGTCCACGATTGGAACCGCGAGCCGGCGCTTGCGCGGCGCGTAGCCGAGCAGACGGTGGCGCTGGAACCGTACCGGGAGAGTGGCTACCGCCGGCTGATGCTTTTGCATATGCGCTCGGGCGATCGGGCAGAAGCGCTGCGCACGTACGAACGTTGCCGGCAGCTGCTCGCCCGGGACCTGGGCGCCGCGCCCGGCCCGGAGACCGAAGCGGTACGAGCGGCGCTGTGACGCCGCGCGCCGAATACCCCCGGCCCCAGTTCCGCCGGCGCCACTGGGTCAACCTCAACGGGGAATGGGAGTTCGCCATCGGTCCTGATCCGGGGCGCTTCCCCGACCGCATCACCGTCCCCTTCGCGCCGCAGTGGGAGCTCTCGGGCCTGATGGACCGGCGGCTGCACGACGTGGCCTGGTACCGGCGCCGCTTTGACGCGCCACCGGCCGCGCGACTTTTGCTGCACTTCGGCGCCGTCGACTACCGCGCCACGGTGTGGGTGAACGACGCGGAACTGATTACGCACGAGGGCGGGCACACACCCTTCAGCGTCGACATCACACGGGTGCTGCGCGAACGCGACAACCTGCTGGTGGTGCGCGCCGAGGACCCGGCCACCGACCTCACCATCCCCCGTGGCAAGCAGTACTGGAAGGAGCGCCCCGAGAGCATCTTCTACACGCCGACCACCGGTATCTGGCAGACGGTCTGGCTGGAGCCGCTGCCGGCGCGCGCCATCGCGTCGCTGCGCTTGAGGCCGGACCTGGGCGCGAGCGCGCTCGGGTTCGAGATGGAGGGAGAGGGAAGCGTCGAATTGGAGGTGACCCTTCACGGCCGGCGGGTCGGCGCCTGGAGCGGGCCGGCTGGGCAGGGAACGCTTCGACTGGACGCCGTCGATACCTGGAGCCCGGAGCGCCCGGTTCTGTACGAGGTCAGGGCTCGCCTCGGAGAGGACGAGGTGGAGAGCTACTTCGGGCTGCGCAAGCTGGCTGACGAGTACGTGCAGCGCCTCGTCCTGGACCAGGGTTACTGGCCGGCCGGCGGCCTCACGGCGCCCAGCGACGCCGAGCTGCGCCGCGACATCGAGCTGGCCAAGGCCATGGGGTTCAACGGCGCGCGCAAGCATCAGAAGGTGGAAGACCCCCGCTGGCTCTACTGGGCGGACCGGCTCGGCTTCCTGGTCTGGAGCGAGATGCCCAGCTTCCACCAGCACTCGGTACAGGCGGAGGCGCGCCTCAAGGCCGAATGGGCGGCGGTCCTGGAGCGTGACCAGGGTCATCCCTGCATCGCGGCCTGGGTGCCCGTCAACGAGAGCTTCGGCGGCGTCACACCAGGGTTCCTGGAGGACCTGTACGCCATGACGCATCCTTTCGGGCTTGTCTCCTCGAACGACGGTTGGGAGCACGCGCGCACCGACCTGCTCACGCTCCACGACTACGGCGCCGCGCCCGAGCTGGCTGCGCGGTATCGCACGCTGGAAACCACGCTGGACCCGGCAGGACGGCCCCGACCGCCCTTCCTACCGGGTTACGGATACGAAGGCCAGCCGATCATCCTGAGCGAGTTCGGCGGCGTCGCCTTTGCGGGCAAGGGATGGGGGTTCACGACCGTGCAGAGCGCGGACGAGTTCGTGGGCAACTACGGGGCGATGGTGGAGGCGCTTATGGCGCCGGGGCCGGTGTCGGGCTTCTGCTACACGCAGCTCACTGACATCGAGCAGGAGCAGAACGGGCTCCTGACCTTCGACCGCCGGCCCAAGGCCGACCCGTCCCGGCTCCGGCCCCTCACAACGACGCCGAAGCGGTTCTAGCCGCCGGACTCGTACTTGAAAGAGAGGTTGAGGCGCGCGCGGTAGTTGGCCACCTTGCCGCCCTCGACGGTGACGTCGAGCTTGGTCACCTCCGCCACCCGGAGGTCCCGCAGCGAGCCCGAGGCGGTCTGGACCGCCGCGGCGGCGGCCTCCTCCCACGAGTTGGGGCTGACGCCGATGACCTCGATCACCCGGTACACGCTGGATCCTGCCGCCATCACCCGGACCTCCTGAAGTTGATACTGGGAGCGTAAGCCGCAGCCAGCGCGCCCGCGTGAATCTCGCCTTGCTCGCCCTGCTGGCGAGCGCCTTTCTGACCGGCTGGCTGGCCTTCTCCTACGCCACGGCGCCGGCCCGAGGGGTCCTGGTCGCGCACGGCACCGCGGGCGTCGGCATCCTGCTCCTGCTGCCCTGGAAGTCGATGATCGCGCACCGCGGGCTGGGCCGGCCACGCCCCGCCCGCTGGGCCTCTGTTGCCCTGGGAGTGCTGGTGCTGGCCTCCCTGCTGGGCGGGCTCCTCCATTCGAGCGGGCTGCTGGTGGGCTGGGGCGCCTACACGGCCATGGAGCTGCACGTGGGAGCGGCCATCGCGGCGGTGCCTTTCGCCGCCTGGCACGTGCTGGCGCGGCCGGTGCGGCTGCGGCCGAGCGACCTCTCGCGGCGGCTCTTCCTGCGCGCCGGGGCGGGCCTGGGGCTGGCCGGGCTGGCCTACGCGGGCGGAGAGCTGGCGTTGCGGGCGGGCCGGCTCCCGGGCGCCGGGCGCCGGTTCACGGGGTCCTACGAGATGGGCTCTTTCGACCCGGACGCGATGCCGGTCAGCAGCTGGATGTTCGACTCGGTGCCAGTGCTGGCCGCCGCTGACTGGGGCCTTGGCTACGAGGAGCTGGCGCGCTTCGACGACCGGGTCACGGCCATGCTCGACTGCACCGGCGGGTTTTGCAGCAACCAGGAGTGGGCGGGCGTGCGCCTGGACCGGCTGCTGGCGGGGCGGCTGCAAGGCGCCCAGAGCATCTCGGTGGTCGGCGCGACCGGCTACGCGCGGCGGTTCCCGGTCGAGGAGGCGCCGCGGCTGCTGCTGGCGCTGCGCATGGGCGGACGTCCGCTGAGCGCGGAGCACGGGTTTCCGGCGCGGCTGGTGGCGCCCGACCGGCGCGGGTTCTGGTGGGTGAAGTGGGTGGTGGCGGTCAGGCCCGAGCCGGTGCCGTACTGGTGGCAGCCGCCGTTTCCGCTGCAGTAGCCCCTTCTCGGCGCCGGCGGTTGATCGAGAGCGAGAGGCCGGCGGCGACCAGGCAGAGCGCGCCCGAGATCATGAAGGCCGGCTCATAGCGACCGGCGTAGGTGCGGATCAGCCCGGCCCCGCCGGCGGCGAAGGCGGCGCCCAATTGGTGGGAGGCGAAGATCCAGCCGTAGACGATGGCCATCCGCTGCTTGCCGAAGATGTCGGCGGTCAGGGCCACGGTGGGCGGGACGGTCGCCACCCAGTCCAGCCCGTAGAAGACGATGAAGATCAGCAGCCCCACGTACCCGAAGCCGAAGGCGAAGGGCAGGAAGAGCAGCGCCAGGCCCCGCAGGCCGTAGTACCAGAACAGGAGCAGACGGCTGTCCAACCGGTCGGTCAGCCAGCCCGAGACCATGGTGCCCGCGATGTCGAAGACGCCGATCACCGCCAGCAGGGAGGCGGCGGCGACCTCCGGCATCCCGTGGTCAATGGACGACGGGATCAGGTGGGTGCCGATCAGCCCGTTGGTGGAGGCGCCGCAGATGAAGAAGGAGGCGGCCAGGAACCAGAAGTCGCGGCGCCGGGCGCCCAGCGCGAGGCCCCTGAAAGCGTTGGCGATGGGGCTCCCCGTGACCGCCACCACGGCGTCCTCGACGACCGCGCCGTAGGCGCTCAGCCCCACGTCAGATGGCCGGCTGCGCATCAGCACCGCCACCACCGGCAGCACCAGGAGCGCACCGCAGGTCACCATCACGGCCGCGTAGCGCCAGCCGAAGTCGACGGCCAGCGCGGCCAGCGAGGGCAGGAAGATCAGCTGCCCGGTGGCGCCGGCGGCGGTCATCACGCCCAGCACCGCGCCCCGCCGCTTCACGAACCAGCGGTTGGCCACCGTCGCCCCCAGGACCGACGCCATCGACCCCGCGCCCAGCCCGACCAAGAGGCCCCAGAGCAGGTAGAGCTGCCAGGGCGTCCGCATGACCGTGGTCAGCGCCGAGCCGGTCGCGATCAGCAGGAGCGCGCCGATCATGACCGTGCGGACCCCGAAGCGATCCATCAGCGCGGCGGCGAAGGGACCGACCAGCCCGAAGAGGACGAGGTTGATCGAGACCGCGAAGGAGATGGTGGCCGCGGACCAGCCGAACTCCCGCTCCAGCGGCACGATCAGGACGCCGGGAGTGGCCCGGAAGCCGGCCGCGCCCAGCAGCGCCAGGAAGGTGACCCCGGCCACGATCCAGGCGTAGTGGACCCGGCCGCCCGCCAGCCGCCTGACCATCGCGACAAGGTACCGCGCGGGGCGCGGCGGCTATTCCTTGAGCAGGTCCACCCAGAACGCCCGCCGCTCTTCGAACTCGTGCATGCGGGTCGCCACGTGCGGCCGGTCGTCCACGCCGGCCAGGAACTCCCGGCAGGCGCCGATCAGCTCGTTGTAGACGGAAACCCAGTGCACGGCGTCCTCGCGGTCGGGCCGGCTCGTCTCCCCTTCCAGGTCGAGGGCTCGGAAAACCCCCGTCATCGCCGTCTCCAGCTAGGCCACCGACTCGCCTTCGGCAGCTGGCGCTCGACCCAGGTCCTCGGCCAGGATGCGCCGCAGGCGCTCGATCTCGGTGTCACTCAACGGGGACCGGAGGCGGCCGGCCCGCCGGGCTTGGAGGCTGCGCTCAAGGGCATGCTGCAGTGCGTCGTTCAGGTGATCCATCACTGAAAAACCCCACATCAATATGTACACAAAATGGGGCCTCGACGCAATAACCACGAATTGACCCGGCCGCTCCTGGGTATTAGGGAGTGATGATGTTCTGGCACGGCTGGCGCCGTGAGGTCGAAAGCCAGTCCGCAGCCAGCGGCCTGACCGGCGCACCCGAGCTGGTCGAGCCACCGCCCGAGCCGCCCAAGAACTGGCGCCAGCGCTGGGCCGAGGTGCGGCGAGCGGCCGCCGGGACGACCGCGGCGCTGCCGCGCGTCATCCAACTGGTCTGGCAGGCCAGCCCCGGCCTGACCATCACCCTCTTTGTGGTCACGGCACTGGCCGGCGTGATGCCGGCCGCGACCGCCTACACCTCGAAGCTCCTGATCAATGCCGTCGTCAACGCCATCAAGATCCACGTCCAGCACGCGCCCGACCGCGCCCAGCTGGACGTCGGGTTCTACCACTCGCCCGTGCTCACCACCCTGGGCGTGATCGTGTTCGTGGCCGCGCTCCAGCTGGCGATCGCCGCGGTCAGCGCACTGCTGGGCACCATCCGCAACATCGCCCAGCAGCTCCTCCAGGAGCTGGTCCAGATGCGGATCCAGCTGATGGTCATGGAGCACGCGGCGGCGCTCGACCTGCCCTTCTTCGAGGACCCGGCCTCCTACGACCTGCTCCGGCGCGCCCAGAACGACTCCGCCAACCGGCCCGTGATGATGATCTCCACCGCCTTCGGGCTGGTCCAGACCGCCATCACCTTCGTGAGCATGGTGGCGCTGCTGCTGGCCGTCAGCCCGTTGCTGGCACTGCTGGCGCTGCTCTCGCCGATCCCGGCCTTCATCTCCGACACCCGCTACGGCTGGCGCGGCTTCAACATCGCGCGCTGGTCTTCACGGCTGCTGCGCCGGATGAACTACCTGGTGACGCTGGTGACAACAGACACCTACGCCAAGGAGGTCAAGCTCTTCGACCTCGGCGACTTCTTCGTGAGCCGCTACCGCACGCTTTCCCGGGTTTACTTCGAGCGCCAGCGGGGGCTGATCTGGAGCCGGTACCTGGCCGGGTTCGGCTGGGGGTTGCTGACCACCCTGGCCGGCACCGCCACCTACCTCTATGTGGCGGTCCAGGCGGTGGCCGGCAAGCTCACGCTGGGCGACCTGACCTTGTACACACAGGCGGCATCCTCGGTGCAAGGGTCGATCGGCGGCCTGCTGGGCGGGTTCAGCGGCATGTACGAGCACAACCTCTACCTCTCGAATCTTTTCGACCTGCTGGCCACCAAGACCGCCGTCGATAAGCCGGCGCATCCCAAGCCGCTGCCTTCGCCCGTGCGCGGCGAGGTGGTCTTCGAGCACGTGTCGTTCGGCTACCCGGGCCAGGAGGGCAAGGCCCTCACCGACGTCACCTTCCGGATCGCCCCCGGGGAGACGATCGCGGTGGTGGGCCGCAACGGGGCGGGCAAGACCACGCTGATCAAGCTCTTGACGCGGCTCTACGACCCCACCTCGGGGCGGATCCTGATCGACGGCGTCGACATCCGCGAGTACGACCCTGATCAGCTGCGGACCGCGGTCGGCGCCATGTTCCAGGACTACGTCACCTACCAGGCCACCGCGGCCGAGAACATCGGGCTCGGCGAGGTGGAGCGGATCGAGGACCGGCCCGCGATCGCCGAGGCCAGCCGCAAGGGCGGGTCGGCGCCCCTGATCGAAAAGCTGCCCCAAGGTCTCGACACGGCACTGGGCAAGTGGTTCGACTTCAAGGGCGCCAACCTGTCGGGAGGCGAGTGGCAGAAGGTCGCGCTCTCACGCGCGTTCATGCGCGACGCGCGCATCCTGGTCCTGGACGAGCCCACGTCGGCCCTGGACGCGCAGGCCGAGTACGACCTTTTCGAGCGCCTGGGTGAGCTGAGCAAGCACCGCACGGCCGTCTACATCTCGCACCGCTTCTCGACAGTGAGACGAGCCGACCGGATCCTCTTTTTGGAGGAGGGCCGACTCGTCGAGGAGGGAACGCACCGCGAGCTCATGAAGCTCGGCGGGCGCTATGCGAAGTTGTTCAGGCTGCAGGCCGCGGCCTACACGGACGACGGGCTCACGGACGAGTTGGCGACCGCCGCCACCCGGTAGCGGCGGTCGCTCTGTGTTTCCTTAGAGAGAAGCCTTCCAGTCGACGGTGAAGCGGCTGTCGTGCCGCTTGCCGGGCTCGGCGCGCACCGCGCTCTGGGGCCCGGTCATGCTGACGGCCACCGTGTGGCCGTTCGCCTCGCCCTGGTCATGGTTTCCCTCGTCCTCGCCCTGCGCATCGCCGTCGCTGTGGGCGAAGAAGCCGGCGAAGTTGACTGCACCGAAGTTGATCAGTGGCGCCGCGCCGTTGGGCACGGGCACGTCGACGGTGGCCTCGGCCGAGCTGCGCGGGGCAGCGTTATCGGCCTGCGCCTTGCACACGGCGTGCTGGGTCGCGTCGACGAACACGAAGTTGAAGTGCCCGTCACGGAAGTACACGGCGGCGGTGATGTGATCGCCGGCGGCGGGAATCACGCTGCAGCCGGCCCAGGGGCTCCTGGGGTTACCGACCTGGAAGTCGTGGCAAGCCTGGCCGCTCGGGCAGACCGAGTAGAACGCCGTTGACTTGGCGCCCCTAGGGCTGCAGAAGAACGACGTCCCAACGCGCTCCTGCTGCTGGTTGCCGTACCCGTCGAGACCGACCGAGATCGCCGCGATGCCCATGCTCGCGCCGGGCTGGCCGCAGGCAGGACCCTGAGCAGAGGGCTCCACCCACGACGCGGTCACAACGTCAAAAGCCGTACCCCCCGGCGCGGTCCTGGCATACCCGGCCCAGTTGGGGCTCGTGCTGCCGGTCCCGGCGTCGGGTGCGGCCGAAGCTGATGCCACGGCACCAAACGAAAACGCGGCCGCGATCACGGCCGCAAATAGAGAACGAACGAACAATTCCACTCCCTCCTTGTTCTGAAAAGAACGGCGGGACTCTACGGTTCTTGCGAACTCAAAGTCAATGGGTTAGGGCGAGATCGCGGCGAAGCAGGCCGCCGCGATGGCGTCCGCGTCGATGCGCGCCTCGCGGTACAGGTCGTCGCGCTGCCCGGACTGGCCGAAGTCCGTCACGCCCAGTGGCAGGCTGCGTACGCCCAGCATCGAGCCCACCCAGGCCAGCGCCGAGGGGTGACCGTCGAGGACGGTGACCGCGGGCGGCTGCGGCTGCTCGCCATCAGCGGGGCGCGGATGCTCGAGGGCGCCCTGGACCCGCGCCTGCCAGCGGCGGTACACGAGGTCGGGCGAGAGGCAGTTGACGACGTCGGCGAAGACGCCGTCCAGGCGCAGGTCGTGGGAGGCCTTGAGGGCCTCGGGGACCATGATCCCGGTGGCCCAGATCTGGACGCGGTTGTCCGCGCGCGCGCCCGGCTCCGCCGAAAGGTCGAGCAGCTTGTAGGCCCCGCTGAGCACCTCGCGGCGCCAGCGATCGCGGTCGGCGGGCGGGTTGAGGAGCGACTGGTCGACGGGCGCGGTGGTCAGGCGCAGGTAGGCCGACTGCGGGTCTTCGGGTCGGTGCAGGGCGTTCAGCGCGTCCAGCAGCACCCACTCCAGCTCCTGCGCGAAACAGGGTTCCCAATAAATGACGCGCGGGAGGGCGACGCCCACACTTGGAGTGACCACCGACTGATGGGCGCCGCCCTCGGGCGCCAGCGTGATACCCGACGGCGTCCCGACCAGGATGAAGCGCGCGCCCGAGTAGACGCCGTAGATGTAGGCGTCCAGGGCGCGGGCGATGAAGGGGTCGTAGAGGGTGCCGACGGGCAGCAGCGGATGGCCGGCCATCTCGCCCGCCAGGCCCAGCTGGCCCAGCAGCATAAGCAGGTTGGTCTCGGAGATGCCGAGCTCGATGTGCTGGCCCGTCGGCTTGCGCTTCCACTCGATCAGGCGCGGGCCGAGGGCGGCGAAGGGGTCGCCGGACTCCGCGGGCTCCCAGACGCCGACCTTGTTGATCCAGCCGCCCAGGTTGGTGGAGGTGGCGACGTCGGGGCTGACCGTGACCAGGCGCTCCGCGGCGTCCGGCGCGGCCCGCGCCACGGCCATCAGGACCTGCCCGAAGGCGCGCTGGGTGGAGTTGACGCCGGTGTAGGGCCGGTCGAGGTCCTCGGGGACCGCGATCTTGTCCCCCTCCAACCTTCCCCCGCTCGCGGGGGGAGCGTACAAGGCGCGCCGGCGTTCGGCGGCGAGCCGGCCACCGGCGGAGTCGTCGGCGAGCGGCGCCCATTCGTCGTCGTTCGGTATCTCCAGCGCCTGGCGCAGCCGCGCCATCTCGTCCTTGGTCAGCAGCGCCGAGTGGTTGAGCGGGTCGCCGGCGATGGGCAGACCCCAGCCCTTGACGGTGTAGGCGAAGACCACCGCGGGGCCGGTGGCTTGATCGGCGGCCGTGAGTGCCTCGCGCAGGACCTCGAAGTCGTGGCCGCCGAGGTCGGCGATCAGAGACTTGAGCTCGGCGTCGGGGAGGTCGGGCGTGGCGTCACCCAACTCACCGGCGATGGCCTCGGCCGGCGAGCGCAGCAGGAGCTGGTAGGTCTCGTTGGGCATGTCGTCGATCGCCTGGCGCAGGCGCTCGCCGCCCGGCCGCGCGAAGGCCTCCTGCAGGCGGCGGCCGTACTTGGCTTCCACCACCGTCCAGGCATTGGCGCGGAACATGTCCTCCAGCTGCCGAACTCGTATGCCCGGCACCACCCGGTCCAGCGACTGGCGGTTGAGGTCGACGATCCAGATCACGTTGTCCAGCCCGGCCAGGGCGGGTTCGGCGACCGCTTCCCAGACCGAGCCCTCGTCCAGCTCGGCGTCGCCCAGCACGCTGAAGAACCGCCTGGGCGGGCCCTCGCGGCGGCCGAACCTGGACTGCACGAAGCGGTCGACCAGGGCGGCGAAGTTGGGTGCCACCGAGCCCAATCCGACGGAGCCGGTGGAGAAGTCGACGGGGTCGGGGTCCTTGGTGCGGCTGGGGTAGGCCTGGAGGCCGTGGAAGGCGCGCAGAGTCGGCAGGTAATCGCGGTCGAGGTTGCCCAGCAGGTACTGGATGGCGTGCAGGACCGGGGAGGCGTGGGGCTTGACCGAGAGCTTGTCGCCCTCGCGCATGAAGTCGAAGAAGAGCTCGGTGAGGATGGTCACCACCGAAGCGCTGGACGCCTGGTGGCCGCCGACCTTGATGCCGCCGGGGTTGGGGCGGACCTGGTTGGCGACGTGGACGATGTTGGTGGCCAGCCACAGCACACGGCGCTGGACCTGGTCGAGGGCCTCGACGCTGGTGCTCACGCGCTCCTAATAATCGTTGCCGTGGGGGGACCGCTGGCGGGATTCCGGGTGCTGGAGCTGGCCACGCTGGTCGCCGGGCCCTTCGCCGGACGTCTGCTCGCGGACTTCGGCGCCGAGGTGATCAAGGTCGAGGCGCCAGGCGGTTCCGATCCGCTACGCGAGTGGGGGATGCGGCGCGAGGCCGGCCGGACCGTGTGGTGGCCGGTGCACAACCGGGGCAAGAAGCTGGTCACGCTGGACCTGCGCAAGCCGCGCGGCGTCGAGGTGTGCCTCTCCTTGGCGGCGTCGTGCGACGTGCTGGTGGAGAACTTCCGGCCGGGGACGCTGGAGCGGTGGGGTTTGGGGCCTGCGGAGCTTCTGCGTGCGAACCCGCGCCTGGTGATCGCGCGCGTCTCCGGCTACGGCCAGACCGGCCCGTACGCGGCTCGGGCCGGCTTCGCCTCGGTCGGAGAGGCCATGGGCGGGCTGCGCTACATCAACGGCTACCCCGACCAGGCGCCGCCGCGGGCGGGGATCTCCCTGGGCGACTCGCTGGCGGCTTTGTTCGCGCTGCAGGGAGTTTTGATGGGGCTTTTGGCGCGAGACTCGGCGGGCGGCCAGGTGGTGGATGCGTCGATCCTGGAGAGCTGCTTCGCGATCCTCGACAACGTGGTCCCGGAGTACGGAAAGTTCGGGTACGTACGCGAGCCGGCGGGGACGCGGATCGGGTATGCGGTGCCCTCCAACGTCTACCGCTCGCGGGATGGGCGCTGGATGGTGGTCGCCGCCAACTCGGACAACCTCTGGCGGCGCCTGTGCGTGGCGATCGAGCGCCCGGACCTGCTCGAGGAGCCGCGGTTCGCTTCCTATACAGACCGCATCGAGCACTCGGCGGAGATCGACGCGCTGGTGGCGGATTGGGTGGCCATGCGCGACGCCGCGGAGGTCGATCGTGTGATGTCGGAGGCGGGGCTGGTGAGCGGGCCGGTCTACTCCGTCGCCGACATCTTCGCCGACCCCCACTACCGCGCCCGTGAAATGCTGGTCGGCGTGCCCGATCCCGTCTTCGGCGAGCTGGTGATGCCCGGGGTGACGCCGAAGCTCTCCGCGACGCCGGGGTCGGTGCCCCCGGGCGCCTCCTGGGAGCCGGGCGCGGACAACGCGTCTGTGTACAGATCGCTGCTGGGCCTGGACGCGGCGGAGCTGGACGCGCTCTCGTCGGGGGGTGTGATCTGATGAAGGTCACCGTCTGCGACGTCGGGCCGCGGGATGGGCTGCAGAACGAGTCGGTTCTGCTGGCGCCGGCGGTGCGCGCCGAGCTGGTCAACCGCCTGGCGGGCTGCGGGCTGCCCAGGATCGAGGCGGTGAGCTTCATCAACCCGCGCCTGGTGCCGGCGATGGCGGAGGCGGAGGCCGTGATGGCGTCCGTGGCTTCCGCTCGAGTGCCGGGCGTGGTCTACGCGGGGCTTGTCCTCAACGAGAAGGGCTACGAGCGAGCGCTGGCGGCGGGCGTGGACGAGATCCATTACGCGTTCGCCATGACCGACGAGTTCGGGCTGCGCAACCAGAACCAGACCTCGGAGCAGGGTTTGGAGGTGGGGCAGAGCCTGATCCAGCGGGCCCGCGCCGATGGGCTGCCCATCACGGTCAGCTTCATCGTCTCGTTCGGGTGCCCCTTTGCGGGGCGGGTGCCGGCTTCGCGCGTGCTGGGCTTCGCCGAGCGGCTGATGGCCTCCGGCCCGCCGGACGAGATCTGCGTGGCGGACACCATCGGGGTGGGCGTGCCTTCGGCGGTGCGCGAGCTGGTGGCCGGGCTGCGCTCGCTGGGCGCGGTGGCGGGTGCGCACTTCCACAACACCCGCAACACCGGCTACGCCAACGCCCTGGCCGCGCTGGAGGCGGGCGCCACGGTGCTGGACGCGTCGGTGGGCGGGGTGGGCGGCTGCCCCTTCGCGCCTCGCGCGACCGGCAACATCGCGACGGAGGACCTCGTCTACATGCTGGATGGGATGGGCGTGGAGACGGGGGTGGCGCTGGAGCCGTTGCTGGAGGTCTCCGCGTGGCTGGCGGAGCAACTGGGCAAGGAGGTCCCGGCGCTGCTGGGCCGGGCGGGCGTCTTTCCGCCAATCGCCAGTTGACGGCTAGCTGACCCCGCCCTCACGGTGAGAAGGCCGGTGCCGCGGGGGAGACTCGGATTGCTAAGTTGGCTGCTGAACTGATGGCAGACGTCCTGGTCGCCGAAGACAACCCTCTGAATTTCGAGCTGGTGCGAGACCTGCTGGACGCGCGGGGGCACACGGTGGACTGGGCGCGAGATGGCGAGGAGGCGCTGGCGAAGGCGCGGACCGGGCAGTTCGACCTCCTGCTCCTGGACCTCCACATGCCGCGGCTGGACGGGCTGCAGGTGGTGCGGGCGCTGCGGGCGGCTCCGCCGGACCGCCCGTTGAAGGTGATCGCGCTGACCGCCGACGCCATGGCGGGGGTGCGGGACGACCTCTTTGCGGCGGGGGTGGACGGGTACCTGTCCAAGCCGCTCGACCTGCGGGCGCTCATCCAAGAGATGGAGGCGGTCGGGGTCTAGGCTTCTCGGGGGCGGCGCTGGTGCCGGCACCTCGCGTTGCGCCGGCGTAGCGGCGCGGCAACTGCCGGCAGTTGGGCTTTGCGCCGGCGTATCGGCGCGGCAAGTGCCGGCACTTGGGCTTTGCGCCGGCGTAACGGCGCGGCAAGTGCCGGCAGTTGGGCTTTGCGCCGGCGTATCGACGCGGCAAGTGCCGGCAGTTGGGCTTTGCGCCGGCGTATCGACCTAACCTTGGGCGCTGCGCCCCGCTAGCTCAGTGGACAGAGCAGCTGCCTTCTAAGCAGTTGGTCGGGAGTTCGAATCTCTCGCGGGGCACCAAACCTCTTTCTCAGGAACGGTTTCGTATTCGCCAGCGAGGTGGGTAACCACCATGGCGTCTCGACGGAACGGTGCCGGAAAGTGCCCCGGAAATGGCCAAGGCAGCTCGTTCGTTCGGGTGAGGTGAGAGCGCGCTGGGCCCACCAGACATTTGCGGGGGCCGGGTGATCGGCCGCCCTTCGTTTACCTAACTGAAGCGGCGTCGGCGACCTGGGGAGAGGGGATCACAGCCATGCATCCGTTCATGCCGACGTCGCTTCACTCCGTCTGACGTCAGCGGGCTGGAGTCTTGCGGTTTCGGCTTCGGGCAATCGAGAGCCTCGGTCAACAGCCGGAAGCATCCCTAAGCATCACCGCACGCTGAAAGGCTGGGAACCACGACCGCGCCGCCGGCGGATCTCTGCCCGTCCGCACTCGTCCGCCTCGTCTCGGCTGGCGTGCTCGGGCTCGCAGAGACACTCCCAGGCCCACCGCCCGTTCCTGCCGACCAGGGCGCCGCGGTACCCATGCTCGGTCTTGGTATGGCTAACGCGGAGGGAGCCGCCGAGGTTGTCGGGATCGTCGAACATGCCGATATCGAACAATCGTTCGGCCCACCAGTCAAGGGGTGGGTCGGTACCAAGATGGATTTCGTCGCGCACTTATCGGCCGTGGTCTGGCTTTCACGTACGAGGGCTTTGCCAGGCTGGGCGCGCCGCTGCTGGCCGCCGCTGTGCGACGGGAAACCAGCAAGAACCGCAAAGACCTCAAGGCCCGCCTCGAGTCGCCGGCGCCCTAGCCCCCAAAACCGGCTAGACCGGTTAGACTGGCGACGGCTAACCACTGATCAGCCATAGACCGGTTAATTCGACGCAGCCCGCGTCAGGGGGTCCCAATGACTGGTTCTCGGTTCAAGTCCCTGGCCGTGACGGCAGCGGCCGCCTTCGTAGCCATGGCCTGCGGTGGCAACACCAGCACCGGCTCGGGAGAGACGCTGGCGGCCGACCAGACGCTCTCCTTCCCGGTTCAGGACGACGTCCAGACCCTTGATCCCGGGCACGTCCAGTCCGGCCAGGACATCACGTTCACGAGCGAGATGTTCGCCGGCCTGTACGGCCTGGACAACAGCAACAGGATCATCAACCAGATCGCCACCGGCCCGCCGGATGTCTCGGCCGACGGCAAGACCTACACCTTCCACATGCGGAAGGACGCCAAGTTCTGGAACGGCGATCCCATCAAGTCGGCCGATGTCCTCTATTCCTGGAACCGCGCGGCCGTGCTCAACGACGCTTACGCCACGGTCTTTCAGCCCGTCGTCGGCTTCGACGACGCCTCCAACGGCAAGGCCAAGACCATGACGGGCCTCAGCGCGTCCGACGACTACACCGTCAAGGCCCAGCTCACAGACGCCGCCGGCTATTGGCTGAGCGAGCTGGCGCTCTGGACCGCGGCCGTCGTCAGCCAGAAGGCGATCGCGGCCGGCGGTGAGGACAGCTGGTGGAGCAACCCGGCGACGGCCGTCGGCGCCGGCCCCTTCAAGATGGTCGAGCGCACGCCCAAGGCCTCCATGGCCTTCCAGCCGGTGGCCAACTGGTGGGGCGGCTCAACCGGGGCCCTGAAGAACATCAAAGTCGAGATCGGGCTCGACCAGGCCTCCCAGGTCAAGAAGTACGAGGCGGGCGGGTTCGACCTGGTGGGCGATGCCAACCAGCCGCCCAGCCCTGACGACATCCTGCGTTACAAGAGCGACCCCACCAAGCAGAAGGAGGAGTTCATCTACCCGGCCGGCCGCACCAGCTGGGTTGATTTCCAGTTCACCGGCAGCAGCCCCTTCGCGCCCAGGGCCGGCATCACGCCCGGCCAGCCCACAAGCGGGTTGGGCCAGGACGACGGCAAGCTGGGCCGCAACGCCTTCAGCCTGGCGCTCGACCGTGACGCCATGGTGGATGTCGTCTGCGCGAAAGGGGCGACCTGCACCAGGGCGACCGGCGGCCTGATCGCCAAGGGTTTGAAGGGCTACCTGGGTGACGGCAAGGACACCAACGCCACCTTCAACGCCACCACAGCCAAGGCCGACTACACGAAATGGGATCCCAGCGGCAGCAAGGTCAAGGGCCTGACCTACCGCTACAACACCTCGGCCACCAACACCAAGGTCGCCCAGAACCTGCAATCACAGTGGAAGGCAAACCTGGGCGTCAACGTCGACCTGGTTCCCTCGGACTTCCCGACCCTGATCTCCGACCGCAACGCCAAGAAAACGATCCTCAGCCGCGGCTCCTGGGGCGCCGACTACGACCATCCCCAGGACTGGTTCGACAACCTCTGGACCTGCGACGCGGCCAAGGTCGGCCACGGCGGGGTCGAGGGCTACTGCAACCCGGCCATGGACAAGACGCTGCAGACCGCCAACGCGGAATCGATCGACAAGGCCGTGCCTCTCTACCAGCAGGCCGGCCAGATGCTGATCGATGACAACGTCGACGCGGTTCTCTACTACAACACCCAGACCTACTTCACCCACTCGTACGTGAAGGGCGCCGGCTTCAACAGCCTGTACGACTACAACTGGCAGGGGATCCGCATCCTCCAGCACTGAGCCCAGCTCGCGACCCACTGCTCCACGAGGGCCCGCTCATCGCGAGTGGGCCCTCGGTTAACTGAGGATGCCGGAGAGAACCCGGCGAGTGGCCGCCGGCAGGCCGGCTCGGAGCCTGTAGTAGATCCAGATTCCCGTCTTCTCCGATTCCACCAGGCCCGCCTCCTTGAGCTTGCCCATGTGGTGAGAGATCGTTGGCTGGCTCAGGTCGAGGCTGCCGGTGAAATCGCAGATGCAGATCGGCGCCTCGGCCTTCCAGAGAGCCGCCAGCATGGTCAGCCGCGTGGGATCCGCCAGAGCCTTCAGCAGTCCGGCGCTGGATTCGGCCCAGGCGCGATCCACCTCGGGCAGTTGGCAGCAGACCCCGCGCTGCCGAATGACCGGTAACTCCTTGAGCATTCCACCAGATGATATAGCAAATCCATCCACGTTCATCGATGGGTTGTGCTAGGCTGGCGCCCATGAGTGAGGTCCGAGAAGCGGTCAGGTCCAGGTACGCGAATGCGGCGAAGCAGTTCGAGGTCATCCAGGCGCCGGCGGGCGCCAGCTGCTGCGGCGACGAGGCCGACTGCGGATGCGGCGGCACTTACGACGCGGCCGAGCTCTACGAGATCGGCCTCAGCGAAGCCGTCAGCCTGGGCTGCGGCAACCCGACAATGCTGGCCCAGCTCAAGCCGGGTCAGGTGGTGCTCGACCTGGGCTCGGGCGCCGGCCTCGACGTTCTGCTGTCAGCGCGCCGGGTTGCACCTGGGGGCCATGCCTACGGCGTCGACATGACCGACGAGATGCTCGAGGTGGCCAACCGGAACAAGGCCAAGGCCGGCCTCGACAACGTGACCTTCCTCAAGGGGACGATCGAGGACATCCCGCTCCCGGACGCGACTGTGGACGTGGTGATCTCCAACTGCGTCATCAACCTGGCCGAGGACAAGGGCGCCGTCATCAAAGAGGCGTTCCGCGTCCTCAAGCCGGGCGGCCTCTTCGCCGTGGCCGACATGGTCGAGGTCGAGACGCTCTCGCCGGCCATCAAGAGCCGGGTCGACACCTGGGCAGGCTGCATCTCGGGCACGATCCCGATCGAGCAGTACCGCGCCGCCCTGGTCGCCGCCGGCTTTCCCGCCCCCCAGTTCGAAGTGCATTCGATCCAGGCGATGCCCGGCGGCGAGGGCAAGGTCGGGAGTGCCTACATCAGGGCCGAAAAGCCTGCCTGAGAGCTGAGCCGCTGACGCAGTAGGAGCAGCGCAAGGGCGGGCACGCCGGCCAGGCTGAGGCCGATCCAGGGACTCCCCATCAGAGGTCCCAGCAGCGGTCCCGCCAGCGCGCCGGCCGCAAAGCCGGCGAAGAGCAGTCCGAACGCGGAATGGGGAGCGTCGGGCGCGGCGTCGGCGGCCATCCGGGATAGGACTCCCGCGGCGCCGCCCAAAGCCAGGCCGGCACCGACGCTCCCGGCCAGCAGCGCCGCCGGCAGAGCGCTTGCCACCAATGGACCCGACGCCAGCTCGCAGAGCGCCACGGCCACCAGCACCTGCTCGGGCCCCCGCGTGTCGGCCAGCACGCCGGCGATCAGCCGGCCGGCCGCGTTGCCGACGGCGACCGCGACCAGCGCCAGTCCTGCCAGCGCAACGCCCAGGCCGTGCGCTCGCGCGTAGCCGCCGGCGTTGACGAAGGCGTAGGCGCCGAGGGGATTGGCGACGGCCACCAGCAGGAATCCCGTCCACAGGCGCGGGCGCCGAAGCAGGGCGAGCGCCGGCACCCGCTCCTCGCGCGCCAGCGGCGGAGCGGGCAGCGAGGGCAGCACGACCACCGCCGCGGCCGCCAGCACCGCCATCAGGCTGCCCACGACGCGAAGCGCGTCGAGCCAGCCCACCGACTCGACCAGGCGCGCCACCAGCGGCACCTGCACCACCGCGGCCAGCGCATAAGTTCCGGTGAGCCCGCCGCCCACCGAGCCCACCCGCTCCGGGAAGGCCTGCACGGCGGCGCCGATCGAGGCCGTCAGCGAGAGGCCGCCCCCGAGTCCGAGTCCGAGAAACGCGTAGAAGCCGACGAAGGTCAGCGGTGAGGGCCAGAGGAATGCGACCAGGAAGCCGACCACCAGCAGCGCGACCGCCGCCGCGCACAGCCGGCGGGGCGGCAGCCGGTCCGCCAGGCGGCCCCCGAAGATGGTCGCGGTCCCGAAACCGAGCGGGGTCGCGGAGAAGACGGCGCCGACCAGCCAGGGCGCCCAGTGCTCATGGGCGCGCACGTCCGCGGCCGCCGCGCCCCAGGAGAAGACGAGGCCGTAGGCGAACTGGAGGGCCAGGGTCGCGAGCGCGACGCGAAAACGAATGCGCTACATCATCCCGTTGAGGAGCGCCCGGGCTCGGTCGGGGTGGTTGGTGATCAGTACTGCCACCCGCGGATCGGACAGGAAGCGGCGGATCTGAGCCTCGTCGTCGACCGTCCACACCCAGGCCGGGACGCCGGCGCGCGTGCAGTAGCGCAGGACCGTGTACGCGGCCAGCCGGTAGTCGACGGCCACGAAATCAGCCCGGCAGGCGCGCACGCGCCGGGCCGGAAAGAGCTCGCTGAGGCGCACCGGGACCCGGCGCCAGGACGGTACGCCCTCCAGGTCCTCGCCCAATGAAAGCCCGGTCCGGACCTCGGGGAATGCGCGCTTCACCACGTCCACGCCGGGATCGGCGCCGGTGACCACGAAGCGATCGGGGCCGAAGCCGCGGGCCAGCAGGGTGCTCACGATCTCGGTTTCGCAGCCGGCCTCCTTGAGGTCCACGTGCAGGCCGCTGGAGCTGCCGGAGGCCATCTCCAGGAGCTCTTCGAAGCGCAGAGCGCCGTCGGTGGGGCCGGGGTCGTGCTGGATGACCAGGTGCCCATCCGGCGCCCTGCGCACGTCGAACTCGACGTAGTCGTAGCCGGCCCTGAAGGCCTTCTCGAAGCCGTCGGGCGAGCCCCGGTGGGCGTCGATCAGGGGGCGCGGCACGTAACGCCAGATCGTATTCCCGGGTATGGGAAGCGTCGCGGCCCTGCTCGCGCTCGGGCTGGCGCTGGTGGCCGCCCCTTCGCCGCCGGTGGTGGAGGCGCCTGCGGTGACCGTTCCGGCGCCGGCGCCGGCGCCGGCCAGCCTGACGGCGACGCTAGGACCGCTGGCGCCGGGAACTTACACCGTCCACCTGCACACGATCTGCAACGGCGGGCCGGCGTTCCACATCACCACCATCGGCTTCGTGCGAGTGGGGCCGGACGGCGGCGCGGCCGTCACGCTGCCGGCGGGGGATTTCGGGAAAGGGTGGTGCCTGGTCGTCTACACCGATCCGTCGGCGACCAGGGTGGTGACGTACCGGCCCGTCTAGTTGGGCAGGTGCGCGAGGATCCAGAAGGCATAGGCGGCGACCATCCACGACAACAAGCCCGCCGCCGCTAGCACGTAGCGAGACCGACCCACAGCCGAGTACCGATAACGGGGATCGGCCGCCAGACTTGCGGCTTACGATCTGCCGCGCGGTGCCCAAGGAGCGACGGCGCAAGCGCGAGTCCCGGGAGCCCGACCGCCGCTACGGCGACCGGCGGCTGGCCAAGGGCTTCCGGGAGCTCGTCGACGGCCTGGTCGACAAGGGCGAGATCGAGGTCGTCGACTCACCCTGGGGGCGCGAGTTCCGGCCCGTCGAGGAACCGCCGCAGGATCGGTAGCAGCATGTCTGCGCGGTCGACCATCATCGTATGCGAGGTGCCGGGCAGCACCGCCAGCTGACACCTGGGCAGGCCGGCCGGCGTGTCCCCGAAAACGCCCCCGCCCAGCAGTCGGAAGAACTGGACCATGTGCTCGAGGACGACGTCGGAGTCGCCGCTCACGAGCAGGACCGGGGCCTGAATCGAGGAGACCTCCGCCTGTGTCAATTCGGGCAGGTTCTGGTTCAGGTCGATGATCTTTTCGACCAGGACTGGAAAGTGCTCCGGGTCGGGCGCGGTGCGCGCGTACTCGTCGTGCCAGGGGCTGCCGACCAGGTACTCGGGCTTGAGCTGGCTCATCCCCTCCAGCAGCCCCGGATGGAAGCTGCCGGGGTTGTAGCCGGCCGAGGCAACGACAGCTTTGCGCACCAGCTGGGGATGCCGGATCGCGATCTCCAGCGCGATGCCGCCGCCCATGCTGTAGCCCAGGAAATCCGCCTGCTCGACGCCAAGCTTGGCCAGCGCGCCGACCACGTCCTGGGCCATGGTGGCGACGCGCAGCGGACGGTCGATGTCCGCGGTGTGGGCGTGGCCCTGCATCTCCAGCGAGATCACCCGCCGGCCCCGGGCCAGCTCGGGGATGTAGGCGCCAAACGAGCTCTGGCTGCCCGAGAAGGCGCCATGCAGCAGGACCAGCGGCCGGCCCTGGCCGGCCTCTTCGTAGTACATGGAGAGTCCGTTGGTGTCGACGTATCCGGAGGTGCTCATGCTTGGTCATCGAAGGGGCGGGCCGAAAATCGACAGCTCAACGGAGCGCGACCGCCATCTGGCCGAAGACCTGGTAGCTGGCTTCGAAGTCCGCCCGGGAGAGCGTGTGCGGTCCCACGTCCGGCTCCGGGTCGAGGACCTGGACCGAATCCGGCGTTGCGCCAACCACCACCACCGAATGCTCGAAGCCGGCGCCGAAGACCACCTGGCGCCCGTCGAAGGCCACGTACGTGGTGGTCGGCTTGGGTGCGTAATCGCCGTGTCCGGACATCGAGACCCAGGCGATCACCGGATGCTGCTGGGCGACGTAGTCGTAGACCTGTGCCGGCGCCACCCCTTCGCCGGCGACCAGCACCTGGGCGCCGAGTCCCTGGGCCGCGCGGCCCACCGCGGGCGCGTAGACGCCGTAGCCGGTGAGCTCGATCTCCGACCCGTCGGGGTCGCCCACGAACTTCTCGTAGGGGTCGCCCCAGTGCACAACGGCGCCGCCGGCGTCCAGCTCCGGGGCCTGGCGGTCGAGGCCGATCAGGTCCAGCAGCTGGTCCTGGGTACGGGTGATCCCGGCGTGGGTCAGGGCCATCTGCAGTGCCGCGGCCTCGCAGGAGAGGTGGTGGGTCTGCGCCACGAAGGCCATTTGCGCCAGCGGCGCCGGCCCAGAGGGCGCGGGCGCAGTCCCGCCGCAGGCCACGAAAAGGATGACCAGCGCCAAATTGCGCACCTCGTGTGAACCCAAGCTACGCGCGTTTGCTGTTTACTGAGATAGGAACCAGAGTGATGCAGGCCACCCGGACCAACAGCGACCACCCCGTGGTCGCCGCCCTGGACGAGCTGATCTCGGCCTACGACCACGCGGTGGCCACCTTCGGCGAGCACGGTTACCAGGGCGAGGTTCACGCCCTGCTGCCCGATCGCGAGCTGCTGGTGGTGCTGCGTTCGCGGCTGGGCTGGCTGCAGGGGAAGCGCGAACCCTGAGCTGAGCGGGCCTCCGGTCCTGCGCGCGGCCGTGGTCCAGGCCCTGGACGACCTGCGCGCCGGGCGCGCGCCCGAGCAGATCGTCACCATTGCCCTGCCCGAGGAGCTGCGACGGCGCCTGGCCCGGTCTGACCTCGACGTGCGCGGGGTCGTGGCGCCGGCGCCGGGCGGTTCGGCGCTGGTCGACATCGCCGGCCCCGCCCTGGGCGCGGCCCGTGTTTGCCTCGTCCTGCACGGGGACGGGTCGCGGGTGACTACCGCGCTGTGTGCCGCCGGTGGCCGGCTGCCGGCGGAGCTGCGGGCCGCCGCCGCGGAGCTGCAGACGGGGCCGTTCACAATTGCCGAGGTTGGTGGGCCGGCGGCGGAGCGGGCGGCCGCCGCCCTGGCCTGGGTGGACCACGAGCCGGCCGACATACCGGGCGATCACCGTTGGTGGTCGGAGATCAGCGGCCTGGTGCTGCTGGGGGAGCTCATGAATGAGGGATGAGCCGGTCGTCGACGCCCCTATCCTTCATTCGGTCGTGGATGCCGTCAGCGTCGTCCTGGTCGAGGACCACCCGATGATGGTCGAGGGCCTGCGCATCTCCCTCGAGCGGGCGGGGCTCGACGTCTGCGGTGCCGCCCTGACCGCGGCGGACGGCCTGGAGCTGGCCCGGCGCCACCAGCCGCAGGTGGCGGTGCTCGATTTCAACCTGCCGGACTCCACGGGCGCCGAGCTGGCGGCGCAGCTGCGAGAGGTGTCGCCGGAGACCGCGGTCATCTTCGTCACCGGGGACGAGAGCGACAGCGCGCTGCTGGCGGCCCTGGACGCGGGCGCGCGCGGCTACCTGCTCAAGAGCCAGCCGCCGTCGGACGTGGCCGAGGCGGTGCGCCAGGCCGCGCGCGGGGTTTCGGTGATGCCGCCGGGGCGCGTCTCGGCAGCGCAGATGCGGGCACGGGAGGCCCAGCGGCTGCAGATGGAGGCCGACCGCACGCGGTTGGCGCCTCGCGAGCTGGAGGCGCTGACGCTGGCCGCGCAGGGCCTGGCCACCAAGCAGATCGCGACCAAGCTGGGAGTCAGCCTGGCCACCGGCCGCTGGTACGTGCAGCAGGCCATCGAGAAGCTGGGCGCGCACTCCAAGCTGGAGGCGGTCGCCAAGGCTCGCCGGCTCGGCCTGCTGCAGTAGCTCGTAGCTCGTAGTCCGTGCCGTTCGCCGAAGTCAACGGGCAGCGCCTCTGTTACGAGGACAGTGGCGGCGACGGGCTGCCGCTGGTGCTGGCCCATGGCTTCCTGATGGACTCCGACATGTTCGCGCCCCAGGTCGCGGCGTTCGGCGGCGAGCACCGCGTCATCACCTGGGACCAACGGGGCCACGGGCGCACGGAGTCGACGCCGGAGCCTTATTCGTATTGGGATTCGGCGGACGACCAGCGAGCGCTGCTGGATTTGTTGGGCGTCGAGCGGGCGGTGGTGGGCGGGATGAGTCAGGGCGGGTTCATCGGGCTGCGCTTTGCGCTGCGCTATCCCGCGCGCTGCGCGGGATTGGTGCTGATCGACACCCAGGCCGGGCTCGAGGATCCCGAGAAGATCCCCCAGTACGACCTCATGCTCGACGTTTGGACGGGGGAGGGGCCGACGCCCGAGCTGACGGCGATGGTGGCGGCCATCATCATCGGCGCCGAGCGACCGGAGTCCGAGGCGTACATCTCGAAGTGGATGGTGAAGCCGCGGGAGGGACTGAACCAGATCTACCGCACGCTCATGGACCGCGACGACGTGACCGCGCGGCTGGGCGAGATCCGGGCGCCGGCGCTGGTCATCCACGGTGAGGAGGACACCGCGATCCCGATGGAGCGGGCGGAGGAGCTGTGCCGGGGGTTGGCGGGGTGCGAGGGGGTGGTGCGGGTGCCGGGCGCCGGACACGCGGCGAACCTCACGCACCCGGAGCCGTGCAACGCGGCGATCCGAAGCTTCCTTTCGGCTCAGGCGCGCCCTGTTTACTGATATCCCGGGATATCCCGGGATGGACGCTCGTCGGCCTGTCCGATATCCCGGGATATCAGGTGTAACGGAGACTACTTAACAGGCGACGTTCTCGTCCGCCCTGGCTCTGCCGCATCTTTCGCGCATGCCGCGAGCGCTCGACGTTCCGCGCCAACTGCGAGGCGGACCGTTCAGGTACCGCGATGCTGTCGCCATTGGTCTGACATGGGATCATTTGCAATCGCGCAGCTTTCACCATCTCGCACATGGCAGCTATGCGTGGGCGGGCTTGACGGCGGATCCCATGCTGATGCTTCAGGCCGCTGCGGAGCGCCTGCCTGCAGAGGCAGTCTTCTCGCGACGCACGGCCGCCTGGCTGCACGGGCTCGATGTCCTGCCCTGCAGCCCGATCGAGGTGACGTTGCCGAAGGAGTGCCGCGTCTCTTCACGTACTGGCATCTCGGTGCGCAGGTCGCCCCTCAAGGCTTGCGACATCGTTCGCGTGCAGGGAATACGTGCCACCACGATGTTGCGTGCGCTCCTGGAGATCGGGGAGTCGCCGCAGTTGGTGGAGTCGGTCGTGGTGGCGGACCAAGCATTGCGGTCTGGCTCTGTCAACTCCGAGCAACTGATGTCGGCGGTGGAGGCTCGGGCCGGCATCCGATATGTGAAGCGCCTTCGGCGGATGGCTGATCTCGCTGACGGTCGCGCTGAATCGCCCATGGAGAGCAGGCTGCGGGCGACCATCTGTCTGGCGGGCCTTCCTCGGCCGCAGGTTCAGGTCACCCTGGATGACGACCAGGGCCGGCGGCTTGCGCGCGTTGATCTTTATTACCCGAGCCATCGGTTGGTGATTGAGTTCGATGGCGGGACCCATCGGGAGACGCTGGTCGAGGACAATCGGCGCCAGAATCGAGTCCTGTCGGCGGGTTATCGACTCCTGAGATTCACGAGCGCCGATCTACGCCGTCCGGCGGCGGTGGTCGAACAAGTCCGGGCTGCGCTCGCTGCGGCCGCGTGATATCCCGGGATATCTGGGGATGGGCAGCGCGCGGGTGCTTGATATCCCGGGATATCTGGGATTGGGGGGTTGCTCCTAGCGAGCGAAGTGGGTGTGGATGTCTGCCGCCAGGCGGGCCAGGACCAGGTTGGCCTCGTTGTCGACGTTGAAGCGCTCGTCGGCGCAGTCCTTCGACATCAGCGCGATCGCGTAGCGCACGCCGGGGCCCTTGACGTAGGCGGCGTCGTTGCGCACGCCGGTCAGGGAGCCGCTCTTGGACGCCAGCAGCCATTTGCTGGCGGCTTTTCCGTACGGCTCGTAGGGGATCATGCGGCCCACGATGTTGGCGTACTGCTCGCGCTTGAGCGTGTCCAGCATGGCGCGCGACGCCTCGCGCGAGAGCTCGCGGCCCAAGGCCAGGTTGGCCACCAATCTGCCCAGGTCGCGCGGCGTGCTGTAAGAGCGCATGCGCCGCCCCTTGAAGATCAGACCGGCGCAGCGGCTGCGCGTGTAGCCCGCGGCGCGCGCGCCCTGGTTGATGCGGCGCGTGCCCAGCACCCGTATCAATAGGTTGGTCGCGGTGTTGTCGCTGACCGTGATCATGAGCGTCGCCGCGTCGCGCAGCGACAGGCGCAGGCCGCCGGTCAGGTCCTTGATCACGCCCGAACCGCTGGTGACGTCTTCGTGGCGCATCACCACGCTGTCGCGGTCGAGGTCGAGGTGTCCCTCGGCGGCCTGGCGATACAGCTCTCGGAGGACGAAGAGCTTGATCGTCGACGCGGCGGAGAAGACCTCGTCCGCGTTGTGCTCGACCAGCTCGCCGGTGCGCAGGTCGAGCGCCCAGTAGCCCAGCCGGCCGGAGAACGGAGGCTCGGGCGGACGCCATCCCATCGCGGCATATGATCACGTCGAGTTGGACCTGCTCGCAGCCGCCGATGCGATCGCGCGCATCCCCGACGGCGCCGTGGTCGCCTTCGGCCGCCCGCCCGCGCTGGGCCTGGTCCGGGAGCTGATTCGCCAGGGGCGCCGCGACCTCGACCTGGTGGGCGTGCCCACCGGCGACATCGCCATCGAGCTCCTGGTCGCCGCCGGCTGCGCGCGCTCGATCCACTCCAGCGGCGTCGACCTGGGCGAGTACGGCCAGGCGCCGGCCTTCGGGCGGGCGGTGGAGTCCGGCGCGCTGCATGTCACCGACTCGACCTGTCCGGCGCTACTGATGGCGCTGCAGGCGGGCGCCAGCGGGATCCCCTGGACGCCGGTGCCGGGGCTGCTCGGCTCGGACCTGATGCGGCAGCGGACCGACATCCGGGTCCTCGAGGGCATAGCCATCGTGCCCGCGCTGCGCCCCGATTTCGCGCTCGTGCACGCGCGCCGCGCCGACCCCCAGGGCAACGCCGTCATCGAGACCACCTACGACGACCGCCTCCTGATGCAGGCCGCGCGCATGGTGATCATGTCCGTCGACGAGGTGCGCCCGGGCGCTGCCGACGCGCTGGCGCGCGGCGAGCAGGTGGTGCCGGCGGCCTACATCGACGTGCTCACGGTGCTGCCCTACGAAGATCCGCGCGCGGCCACCGAGCGCTACCTGGAGTCCATCTCTGTACACAGCGGATGAATTCATGGCGGCGGTCATCAGCCGCCGCCTGCGGGATGGGGACCGGGTGGGGGTAGGCGTCCACTCGTCGATTCCGACCGCGGCCGTCCTGCTCGCGCTCTCCAGCCACGCGCCCAACCTGCAGCTGCGCCTGCCCGGGCGCCCGGAAGGGCAGCTCTTCTTGGGCTCCAAGGAGTTCTTCGACATGGCCCAGCGCGGCCGCATCGACGTCTTCTTCCTGTCGGGAGTGCAGATTGATCGCCGCGGCCGCATCAACCTGCACGTGCTCGGGGACTATGCGCACCCGCGGCGGCGGTTCGCGGGCGCGTTCGGCTCGGCCGTGCTCTACCCGATCATCCCGCGCGTCATCCTGTTCCGCACCGAGCACTCACCGCGCACGCTGGTGGAGAGCGTCGATTTCGTGAGTGCTACGGGCACGCCCGACTGCCTGGTCACGCCCAAGGCACTGCTCACCTTCGCCGACGGGGAGCTGGAGCTCGCGTCCTTCTCGCCGGGCGAGACGGTGGACTCCGTGCGCGCGGCCACCGGCTGGCGCCTGCGCGTGCGCGACGACGTGCGCGAGACAGCGCCGCCCAGCGCCCAGGAACTGCGGCTGCTGCGGGGCTCGGCCCAGGCCGCTTCCGCCTGAACGGCGCCACCGCGGCGGCCCGGCTGCTGGACGCGCGCTCGATCGCGCTGGTGGGCGCCAACGAAGCCTCGATGTGGACGCAGGCGCTGGTCGCCAACCTCGGAGGCCTCGGCTTCGAAGGCGAGTTCCACCTCGTCAATCCGCGCGGCGGCGAGATGTTGGGCCGGCCGGTGCTGCCGGAAATCCCCGACGGCGTCGACGCCGCCTACGTGATGGTGGGCACCGAGCGCGCGCCGGCCGTGCTCGAGGAGTGCGGGCGGCGGGGCGTACGCTCGGCGGTGCTGCTGACCGCCGGCTTCAAGGAGGTGGGGCAGGCGGGCGCGATCCTGGAGAAGCGCCTGGTGGAGCGGGCCGCGGAGCTGGGGATCGGGCTGCTGGGACCCAACTGCCTGGGCTTCGTCAACTACCACACGCGGCTGGCGGCCTACGGGCTGCTGGTGGTGCCGCCACTGCCCGTCGGAGCCGTGGCGCTGGTCAGCCAGAGCGGCGCGATGCTGCTGCACTTCCACCGCATGGCGCAGGCGCGGGGGATCGGACTGGCGGCAACGGTCTCGATCGGCAACGAGGGCATGCTGACCGCCGCCGACTTCTTCGAAGCCTTGGTCGACGATCCCCAGGTCAAGGTGGTGGGCGCGCTCCTGGAGGGCATCCGGGAGCCGGCCGGCTTCCTGCGGGCGGCGGCGCGCGCGCTGGAGGCCGGAAAGCCGCTGGTGATCTACAAGGTCGGCCACACCGAGGCGGGGCGGCGTTCGATCTCGGCCCACACCGGCTCGCTGGCGGGCGAGGAGGAGGTGCTGGACGCCGTCTTCCGGCAGCATGCTGTGGTGCGGGTGCGCAGCCTGGAGGAGCTCGTCGAGACCTGCGCGCTGCTGGCGCACGCGGGCTGGCCGGAGGGGCCGAGCACGGCGGTGCTGACCACCTCGGGCGGCGCCTGCGGCATCGTCTCCGACCTGGTCGAGGGGACGCGGGTCGAGATGCCCGACTTCCCCGAACCCGTCAAGCGGCGGCTGGCGGCCTTGCTTCCCGTTTTCGGGACGCCGCAGAACCCGATGGACACGACCGGCGTCGTCGTCGACCAGCCGGCCTTGCTGGCGGGCTGCCTGGACGCCGTCCACGAGGAGGGCGGCTACCAGGCCTTTTTCATCAACAGCGACCCGCCGCGGGAGCCGGGGACCAACCCGGCGCGCGTGGAGGAGCGGTTCGCTTCGCTGGGGGCGGCGGTGGCGCGCCTGCCCTTCGCCGCAGTCGCGCAGACCTCGGCCGTTGATCTCACCGACTACGCGCGCGAGACCATGCGCCGGCACGGGCTGCACCTCTGCAACGGGCTGGCGCTGGGAGTGCGGGCGCTGGACGGGGCGATCGGCTACGGGCTGATGCGGACCCGGGCGCTGGGCCGTGGACCGGAGGCGGCGCGGGAGCGGGCGGCGCCCGAGCTGGTGGAAGGGCGATCGGGGGCGCTCTCGGAGAGCGACTCCAAGCGGCTGCTGGAGCTGTACGGGATCAGCGGGCCGGAGGAATGGCTGGCGGCGGACGCCGAGGAGGCGGCCGCGGCGGCCGCCAGCATCGGGTTTCCGGTGGTGGTGAAGGTGCACTCGGCGGACATCGCGCACAAGTCGGCCGCAGGTGGGGTGCGTCTCGGCGTCGGCGATGCCGAGGGCGTGCGGCGGGCGTTCGCCGCGGTGTTGGAGGCGGCGCGGCGGGCGCACCCTTCGGCTGTCGTCGACGGTGCGCTGATATCCCGGGATATCAGGGATGCGCGGGCCGAGCTGATCCTGGGAGCGAAGCGGGACCCCCTGTTCGGGCCGGTGGTGCTGGTGGGCGCGGGCGGCGTATTCGTGGAGTCCATGCGCGACGTGGCGGTGCGGCTGCCGCCGCTGGACGAGGAGGAGGCGCTGGCCATGCTGGGCGAGCTGCGGGTGCCGGTGGGCGGGGACCGGGCGGCGGCGGCGCGGGCGCTGGTTGCGGTGGGCGAGCTGGCGCTCGACCTGGGCGAGCGGCTGGTGGCGCTGGACGTGAACCCGCTGTTCGTGCTCGAGCGCGGGGTGCTGGCGGCGGATGCGCTGGTGGTCCTGGCTTGACCCTTTTCATGAAAACGTCCCAATCCGGGCGGCAGGGGCTGCCGGTTTCATGAAAAGGCACCGAATCCGATGACTGACCGGGTTGCCGCCATCGCGGGCGTGGCCGAGTCGGACCTCGGGGTGGTGCCCGACAAGACCTACCTGCAGATGATGGCCGAGGCCTCCCACGCGGCCCTGGCCGAGGCCGGGCTCACCTTCAAGGACGTGGACGGCCTGTTCAGCGCGGGCGGCGACGACTACGCGGCGACCCTGCGGCTGGGCGAATACCTGGGGATTCGGCCCGACCACACGGACAGCACCAACATCGGCGGCGCCTCCTTCGTGGCCCACGCCGGGCACGCCCGAACCGCGATTGCCGAGGGGCGCTGCCAGGTGGCCCTTATCGCCTACGCGTCCACCCAGCGCTCCCAGGGGGGCCGCACCTTGGGACGCGCGGGGCCCCTGCGCGGCCCGGCCCAGTTCGAGCAGGTCTGGGGCCTGCCGATGCCGGTGGGCGCCTACGCGCTGGCCGCGACGCGGCACATGCATCAGTACGGCACCACCTCCGAGCAGCTGGCCGAGGTGGCGGTCGCCACCCGGCGCTGGGCGCAGCTCAACCCCAAGGCCTTCATGCGTGACCCGATCACCATCGAGGACGTCCTCAACAGCCGCTGGATCTCTGAGCCCCTGCATCTGCTCGACTGCTGCCTGGTCACCGACGGCGGCGGAGCGGTGGTGGTGGTGAGCGCGGAGCGGGCGCGCGACCTGCCCAAGCCGCCGGTGTGGATCCTGGGCCACGGGGAGTCGCACACGCACCTCGGCATCTCCTCGATGCCGGACCTGACCGTCACCCCGGCGCGGTGGAGCGGCACCGACGCGCTGGCCATGAGCGGCGTGCGCCGGGAGGACCTGGACCTGGTCGAGCTCTACGACAGCTTCACGATCACCGTGCTGCTCACGCTGGAGGCGCTGGGTTTCTGCGGGCCGGGCGAGTCCGGCGACTTCGTGCGCGGCGGTCGCACCGGGCCGGGCGGCGATTTCCCCATGAACACCAACGGCGGTGGCCTGAGCTATTGCCACCCCGGCATGTACGGCATCTTCACGCTGATCGAGGCCACCCGCCAGCTGCGCGAGGAGTGCGGCGAGCGCCAGGTCCCCGAGGCGCGGCTCGCGCTCTGCAATGGGACCGGTGGCGTCCTGAGCAGCGCGGCGACGGTGGTATTGGGCGTTGAGTGAAGAGAGTCGGTTTTGGCAGGCCGTCGCTGAAGGTCGTCTGGACATCCAGCGCTGCCGGAGCTGCGGGGAGCACGTGTTCTATCCGCGGGGGTCGGTCTGTCCGCACTGCGGGGTGCTCGGGCTGGACTGGGTCACGGCGTCCGGGCGAGGAACGGTCCACTCCTTCACCGTGGTGCACCGGGCGCCCCCCGAGTTCGCGGCCGAGGTGCCCTACGTGGTCGCGCTCATCGACCTCGAGGAGGGACCGCGCATGATGAGCCGATTGTTGGGTGTGGATCCGGCCGCGGTCGCGGTGGGGATGCCGGTCGAGCTGAGCATCAGCGGCGATCCGCCGCTGCCGTTTTTCGTTTTGACGAGGAGAAGCTAAATGGGTCGCTTTGACGGAAAGGTCGCGCTGGTCACCGGCGGCGCCAACGGGATCGGCGCCGCCACCTGCGAGCTGTTCGGGTCGGAGGGCGCGTCCGTGGTGGTGGTCGACCTCGACCAGGGCGCCTCGGATGCGGTGGCCAAGAAGGTCGGCAAGGGCATCGGCGTGGCCTGCGACGTGACCAAGCGCGAGGCGGTGGACGCGGCCGTCAAGCGCGCGACCGACGAGTACGGGCGCCTGGACATCCTGGTCTGCTGCGCGGGCATCATCCGCGACAACCTGGTCTTCAAGATGACCGACGACGACTGGTTCGCTGTCATCAACACGCACCTGACCGGCAGCTTCTTCTTCGCGCGCGCCGCGCAGGCCGTGATGACGCAGCAGCAGTACGGGAAGATCGTGTTCCTCTCCTCGACCTCGGCGCTGGGCAACCGCGGCCAGACCAACTACTCGACCGCCAAGGGCGGGCTGCAGTCGATGGCGCGCACGCTGGCCATCGAGCTCGGTCGCTTCAACATCACCGTCAACGCGGTGGCGCCGGGCTTCGTGGAAACGCAGATGACGCGCGCGACGGCGCAGCGCATGGGTGTCGATTTCGACGACTTCAAGAAGATGGCCGCCGAGAACATCGCGGTGCGCCGTGTGGGCCAGCCCGTCGACATCGCCAACGTGATCGCGTTCCTGTGCAGCGACGACTCCGCCTTTGTGTCGGGGCAGACCATCTACGCTGCGGGAGGTCCGCGCAACTAGGGATGCAGCCGGAAAGCACGACCGGATCTTCGGCGGCCATGCACTGCATCTGCGTTGTCGACTTCTGCGCTCCTCGCTCGCGCGGCTTTGGCCGCGGTCCCTCCGGTGCTCGGCGTCTCCTAGCATCTGCAGCACCTGTCCACCGAATCTCTCGGCCGGCCTCCCGGCCGCACCCCTAGGCGTGCACATCGCCTGCCTGACCTTCGACTTCGACGCGGTGTCGAGCTGGATCTGGCGCGACCAGGTAACGCCGACCTCGCTTTCGCGCGGCGAGTTCGGACTGGTGGGCGCGCGCCGGATCCTGGACCTGCTGAAGGGCGAGGGCATCCAGGCCACCTGGTTCATCCCGGGCCACACGATCGAAAGCTTTGGGGAGGACTGCCGCGCCGTGGTCGAGGCGGGGCACGAGATCGGGCACCACGGGTACCTCCACGAGCCGCCGGCCGAGCTGGGATCGCGGGAGGCCGAGGCGGAGGTGCTCGACCGCTCGCTGGAGCTGATCCGGTCGCTCACCGGGGAACGTCCCGCCGGCTATCGCTCGCCCTCCTGGGACCTTTCGCCACACACCGTGGAGCTGCTTCTGGAGCGCGGCTTCGCCTACGACTCCAGCCTGATGGGCGACGACTACACGCCCTACCGGTGCCGAACCGGTGACGCGGTCGCCAAGGACGGGCCGTTCGTCCGCGGTCCCGAGTCCGAGTTGTGGGAGATGCCGATCAGCTGGTCGCTGGACGACTACCCGGTGTTCGAGTACATGCGGCGCACGGGCATCCTGCAGCAGGGCTTGATGAACGCGCGCGCCGTGCTCGAAAACTGGGTGTCCGACGCCGTCTACCTGAAGAACAACCTGGAGCGCGGCGTGATCACGTACACCATGCACCCGCAGGTGATCGGCCGCGGACACCGGATGGTCATGCTGCAGGCGTTGGTGGGCAGCCTGCGCGACCTCGGTTTCGAGTTCCGGACGATGAAGGAGGCGCTGGAAGAGTGGAAGCGATGATCGTCTGCCCGCAGCCGCTGGCCTGCGAGGAGGGCCGCGAGGTGCTGCGGCGCGGCGGCAACGCCGTCGACGCGGCGGTCACCACCGCCTTCGTGCAGGGCGTGATCGACCCCATGATGAACGGCCTCGGCGGGTCGGGCGTGGCGGTTGTGTACAGCGCGCGCGAGAAGTCGGTCAGCGTCATCGACTTCTACGCGCGGGCGGGCTCCCAGGTGCGTCCCGACCAGTGGGAGCCACTGTTCATCCGCGAGGCGGCGGACCGCTACGGCTACGTCTGTGAAGGCTGGGTCAACGACTGCGGGTACCAGTCAGTGGGCGTGCCGGGCACGGTGGCCGGGCTGGAGGAGCTGCTGCGGCGCTTCGGCACGATCTCCTGGGACCAGGCTGTGCGGCCGGCCGTGAGGTTCGCGCGCGACGGCTTCCCGGTCACCGGGAACGTCCGCTCCTACTGGGTCACGGACTCCGGGCCGGACGTGGTGCCCAACGACCAGCGCATCCAGTGGACGCCCGAGGCCAAGCGCATCTACACGCGCGACGGGGCGCTCTACGGCCTGGGCGAGGTGATCAAGAATCCTGACCAGGCGCGCACGCTGGAGCGCCTCGCGCACGCGGGCGCGCGCGACTTCTATGAGGGCGAGATCGCGGCCGCGATCGCCGACGACTTCCAGCGCAACGGCGGCTTCATCACGCGCGAGGACCTGGCCTCCTACCGGGTGGGCGTGGGCGAGCCGGTCCGCGGCATGTATCGGGGGCTGGAGGTGGTGGCGGCGGGCCCGCCGGCGGGCGGCATGACGCTGCTCCAGATGCTCAACTTCCTGGAGGGGTACGACCTGGCCGCGCTGGGCTGGCCGTCCGGGGCCGCCGCGGTGGCGCGGGTGCGGGCCATGGGCTTCGCCTTCGCGGACCGCGAGCGCTACCTGGCCGACCCCGCCTTCGCCGAGGTGCCGGTGGCCCGGCTTACGGCCAAGGAGTACGCGGCCGCCGCCCGCGATGCCCACGACTCCCCGACCACGACCCACATCTCGGTGATCGACGCCGAGGGCAACGCGGTTTCCATGACGCACACCCTGGGGGCCGCGTCGGGCGTGGTCACGCCCGGGCTGGGGTTCTTCTACAACAACTACCTGAACTGCTTCGATCCCCGGCCGGGCCGGGTGAACAGCCTGGCGCCGGGCAAGACGCGGATCACCATGATGGTGCCCTCCCTGGCGTTCCGGGACGGTGCTTTGGAGATCGTGATCGGAGCGCCGGGCGGCACCAAGATCGTGACCGGCGTCCTTCAGACCCTGCTCAACCTGGTCGACCACGGGATGTCGCCCCTGGAGGCGGTGGCCGCGCCCCGCGTGGACTTCAACGGCGACACCGTGCAGGCCGAGCAGCGCGTGACCGCGGACGTGCTGGCCGAGCTGCGGGACGCGGGCTTCCCGGTCAACCGCCGGCCGCTCGGCTACGACCCCTATTTCAGCAAGGTGCAGGTGCTGGCGGTGGGACGGGGCGGGGCCTCAGACCCGCGCGGCGATGGCGGGGTCGTTCTATTGACCTGATAGCGCTAGTGGTGGCTTTTGTGGTAGACCCAAGGTATGACTGGAACCACACTGACCATCGTCGTCGTGCTGGCGATCGTGGTCTTGCTGCTGCTGATCGTGGTCGCGGCGCGCCGCGGCCGGACCCGCCGGCTGCCCGAGCAGAGCCGGCAGCGGTACGCCACCCAATGGCAGGACGTTCGGACTCGATTCATCGAAGACCCGCACGGGGCCGTGGCCGAAGCCGACCAGCTGGTGATGGCCATGCTCCGCGAGCAGGGCATCGACAGCGACCGTGGCCGGGGCGTTCCCGACGACTTGGAGAAGGCCCGCCGCGCGGCGCGGCTGGACCAGGGCAGCGGGGCCACCGAGGACCTGCGCACCTCGATGCTGCATTACCAGCGGATAGTCGACCGCGGGATCGGCGAGTCCACACGCAAGGCGGCCGAGAGCCGCCGGGAGATTGCCTGAGATGCATGAAAGAGAGCGCGAGATGGAAGCTCGCGAACGTGCCCACGGTCAGCCGATGGCCGAGCAGCGCATGGCCGGCAACGGGATGAACGAGTACTGGACGCGCTTCGAGGCGCTCCAGGCCAAGTTCATCGAAGAGCCGCGGGAGGCCGTGCGATCGGCGCAGAAGCTGGTCGAGGAAGCCGTCGACCGGATGATGGAGGGCCTCCGGCACACCGGGGCCGGGGACAAAGCGGACACCGAGGAGCTCCGGGTGGCGATGAAGCGCTACCGCGACGTGCTGCAGCAGATCACGGGTGAAGGCTCACCGGAAACCGCCTCCGCCGGCTACGCCGGCACCTCCCCGCGCCGTGGGGAGGAGTATTCCTCCGAAACCCCCTCCGCCGACTATGCCGGCACCTCCCCACGCCGTGGGGAGGAGTATTCCTCCGAAACCCCCACGCCCTCCGCTTCGCGGAGGGACCTCCCCTCAAGTGGGGAGGAGACTCGGACTCCTACCGCCCGCGAATAACTAGGGCGTCGCCCTGGCCGCCGCCCCCGCAGAGGGCGGCGGCCCCCAGCCGGGCGCCCCGGCGCTCCATCTCGTAAGCGAGGGTCAGCACCAGGCGCGCGCCCGAGGCCCCGATGGGGTGGCCGAGCGCCACCGCCCCGCCGTTCACGTTCACGCGCTCCTCGTCGAGGCCGAGCATGCGGGTGGCGTTGAGCGCCACCGCCGCAAAGGCTTCGTTGATCTCCACCAGCTCCAGGTCGGCGACCTTGAGGCCCGCCTTCTGGAGCGCGTGGTCGATGGCCAGCGCTGGCACCGTGTGCAGCCAGGCGTAGCGGTCGGCGGACATGCCGTGGGAGACGATCTCGGCCAGCGGCTCCAGGCCCTCGGCCGCCGCGCGCTCGGCCGACATCACCACCACGGCGGCGGCGCCGTCCGAGATCTGGGAGGCGTTGCCGGCGGTGATGGTGCCCTGGACCCGGAAGGCGGGCGAGAGCTTGGCCAGCTTCTCGATCGTGGTGCCGGGCCGGATGCCTTCGTCGCGCGCGACCTCGACCACGGGGACGGTCTCGGCCGCCAGGCGG
>DASUVY010000027.1:0-14060 GCA_036378695.1 Candidatus Dormiibacterota bacterium | reverse complement strand
CTCGGGTAGGGAGGCCAGAGGGGGTCGCTCCCAGTCCTCGATCTGGCGCAGCTCCAGGAAGAAGCGGTCGTCGTTGTAGTGGATCAGCTTCATGGAGCGGTTGACCTCCTCCAGGAGGTGCATGCGGTGGCGGTCGCCCAGCCGCTTGACCGCGACCTGGAGGATGGCGAAGGCCATCTTGGAGAGGTCGAAGAGCTCCTGGTTGCGATGGATGCGGACGCCCAGGTCGACCTGCGCGATGCGGTTGAGGCCGAAGTTCTCCAGGATGTCGATCAGGTGCCCGATCTCCACACCGTAGCCGGTGAAGAAGGGCAGGCGCTCGAGCAGCTCGCGGCGGCCCGCGTATTCGCCTGAGAGCGGCTGCAGGAGACCCGAAAGCTCCGGGTAGAAGAGGTTGATCACGGGCCGCGCGGTGAGCTCGGTGACGCGGCCGCCGCCGGCCGTCTGCAGCTCGCCGCCGAAGCGCAGCGGACGCCGGTAGAAGCCCTTCACGTAGCCGATCCGGGGGTCGGCCAGCAGCGGCCCGATGGTGCCGTAGACGAACTGGGCGTGGATGTTGGAGATGTCGGTGTCGCACCAGGCCACCAGGTCGCCGGCCAGCAGGTGCAGCGACTTCCAGAGCGCCTCGCCCTTGCCCCGAAAGGTTCCGTACTCGGGGAGGACGTCTGGATGCTGGTGCACGCGCACGCCCAAGGACCGGGCGATGGCGGCGGTGTCGTCGGTCGAGCCGCTGTCGATGACCACGATCTCGTCCAGCAGCGGGTGGTCCTCGACCAGGTTGCGCTGCATGACCTCGATGATCCCGCCGATCGTCTGGGCCTCGTTCAAGGTGGGCAGGCCGAGGCTGATGGTGAGGCCTTGCTGGCGCTTGAGGTCGACCAGGCGGCCGACGTCCTTGAACTCGCGCGAGTGGAAGGTGTTCTCGGCGAACCAACGGTCGACGACCGCGGAGAGGTCCGCGTGGCGCAGCAGCGGGGAGGGGGCCGACTCGTAGTCCCAGACCGGCTGGGCGGCGCGCGCGCTCTTGGCCACGATCACGGTGCCGGGCAGCCGGCGCACGGTCTCGGCCAGGCGCAGGCTGACCACGACCGAGGAGCGCGCGGCCTCGGCATAGGCGCCGAAGACCACCATCCGGTGCCGCGCCGCCTCGGCCCGGATGGCCGCCGCCGGCGTGCTCGACTCCACCTCGATCAGGTCGACCCGGACCCGGCCCAGCACCTTGAGCGCGCGCCGGAAGGCAACCGACTCGGCCAGCCGCCGCTCGGGCGGCAGGCGCGGCTCGTAGACGTGCATGACGGTGAGGCGGGCCCGCCGCTGGCGCGCCAGCGCGGCGGCCGCGCGCAGCGCCAGCTCGGCCGAGGCGCCGCCGCGGACAGGGACCATCACGCCCCCCTGGGCGCCCACCGGGTCGTCGCCGGGCCGGATCAGGATCAGGTCGGCCGGCGGGTCGGCGATCAGGTCCTCCAGGTGGCGATCGGCGCGGCGCCGGCTGAGGCCGGGCCACTCCAGCACGATCAGAGTGCTGCCGTTCTCGAAGGCCGCCTCCCGGACGGCCTGGGCCAGGTTGTGGGCGACCCGGACCTGGACCCCGAAGCCGGCGCGCTCCATGCCCGTGATGCGCTGCAGAAGGGATCGGTAGCGGCGGGCGACGGTGACGCTGCGCGCGATCTCGCGGCCCTGGGGGATCTCGACCACGCCGAGCACGTGGCCGTCGCCGCCCTCGCGGCGGAGCAGGGCCTCGGCCACCTGGAGCAGCGCGGGCGCCGCCTGGGTGCGCAGGATGGGCACCAGGACGTGCGGGCGGCGCTCAGGCAAGGAGGCGCTCCACGGCCCCCTCCAGGCGGGGCAGGATGCGATCCCAGGAGTAGGTGGCGGCCACGCGCCGGCGCTCCTCCACGATCGGCTCCTGGAGGGCGGCCGTGACCGCCGCGGCCACCGCCTCGGCGCCTCCGGCGGCAGGGAAGGCGTGCATGCCGGCCCCCCCGATCTCGCGCAGGACCTCGATGTCGCTGCAGACGATCGGCGCCCGCACCGCGGCCGCTTCGATGACGGGCAGCCCGAAACCCTCGGCGTCGCTGGGCAGCAGCACCACGTCCGAGATGCGGTATAGCTCGGCCATCGTGGAGGGCCCGACCGGGTGGACTGCGCCCTTGGGAGCCAGCTCGTGCAGGAAAGCCACGACATCATCTAACGCGAGCCGGGCGCGAAGCTCAAACAGCTCGCGCCAGTAGTCGCGGTTGTCCCCCGCGTGCGGGCCCAGGGGGCCGGTCACCACCATGCCCAGGCCCGGGAAGCGGGGGCGCAGCCGGGCCGCCGCCTCCAGCGCGAGTTCCAGGCGCTTGCGGCGGGTCACCCGCAATGGCACCAGAACCAGCGGATCGGCGTCGTCCATCCCGGCCTCCCGGAGCAGCGTGCGGGTCTCGCTGGTCACGCCCAGGAACTGGTCGAGGTCGATGCCGTTGGGGATCACCTCCGGATCGATGCCGAGCAGCCCCTGCAGCTCGCGCCGGCGGACCTCGGAGATGACCACGTAGCCGGCTCCCGGCTGGGCCTGGTGCAGCAGGTCGTAGGGCGGACCCTCGCGGTGGAAGCCCTCGTATCGCGGGTTGAGCCAGGCGATGTCGTGCACCCAGTGCAGGACGGGGGTCGTTCCGTCGGCCAGGGCGGCCGCCAGCGGCAGGTTGAAGGGCATGGTGCCCACGTTGTGGGCGATCACCAGCTCCCGGTCCGCCAGCAGCGGCTCGAGGCGGGCGCGGATGCGCTCTTGCAACTCGGCGAAGACTGCTGGGTCGAACTCCCCGGCGCGGAGCGCCTGGTAGAGCGCCTCCACCTCCGGGTGCCTGGAGTCCAGCTCCGGGACCAGCGTCGCGTCGCCCCGGCCGGCCAGCACCAGGACGTCGTGGCCGGCCAGCGCCAGCAGCCGGCGGTGCTCCCCCAGGATCGCCTCGACGCCGCCCGCCACCGGCGGCGCTGTGTAGTGCAGCAGCGCCAACCGGCGCTCTATGCCGGCAGCTCCAGCTCCAGGCCGGAAGGGCGCCGGTCGACCCTCACCCGCGTCCGCCCCCGGCTGCGGTCCACCGTGAAGTCGAGGGTGCCGTCGCCCACCCGCATGCCCTCTACGCGCAGGCGGTCGAACAGCGGTGTCTCCAGGGGATCTATCCGCAGGCGGCGGCCGAAGACGTCGGCGTGGACGCCGCAGAGCGTCTGTAGGAAGTGGAAGAGCGCCCCGGCGCCCCAGGCCTGCGGGCTGCAGCTGACCAGGTACTGCCCGGGGCCGGAGTTGAAGCGGCGGTCGCGAGCGAAGCCGCAGAAAAGCTCGGGCACGCGGTCGTCGGTGAACCGGATCACGGCCTCCAGCACGGAGCGGGCGACCAGCTCGGCCTCCCGACGGAAGCCGTAGCGGCGCATGCCAGCCGCGATGATCGAGTTGTCGTGGGGCCACACCGAGCCGTTGTGGTAGCTCATCGGGTTGTAGCTGGGCTCCTGGCTGGAGAGAGTGCGGATGCCCCACCCCGAGAACAGGTCGGGCGCCAGCAGCCGCTCCACCACCTGGGCGGCGCGCTCCTCGGTGAGGATGCCCGACCACAGGCAGTGGCCGGGGTTGCTGCTAACGGACTGGACCTGCCGCTTGTCCCGGTCCAGTGCCTGGGCGTAGAAGGCGCGCTCGGGGACCCAGAACAGCTCGTCGAACTTGGCGCGGAGGGCGTCCGCCTCCCGGCGCAGCTTGTCGGCCACCTCGGAGCGCCCGAGCAGGCTGAAGATGCGCGCCAGCCCGGCCTTGGCGTGGTAGACGTAGCCCTGGACTTCGACCAGGGCCGCGGGCAGCGCGGCCGGGCTGCCGTCCGCGGCCGTGAGGGAGTTGTTGGAGTCCTTCCAGCCCTGGTTGCGGACGCCGAGCGTCGAGTGCTGCGTGTACTCCACGAGGCCGTCTTCGTCGAGGTCGCCGTAGCGGTCGATCCACTCCAGCGCGGCGAAGACGTTGGGCAGGAGCTCGCTGCAGAGGTCGATGTCGCCAGTCCAATCCAGCAGCTCGACGAGCAGCACCAGGAAGAGCGGGGTGGCGTCGACGGTGCCGTAGTAGGGCGTATGCGGGATCTCCTTCAGGCGCGCCAGCTCGCCGAAGCGGATCTCGTGCAGGATCTTCCCCGGCTCCTCCTCCCGGTAGGGGTCGAGGCTGCTGCCCTGGTGGTCGGCCAGGTAGCGCAGGGTGCCGTAGGCGAGGTCGGGGTTGAGGGCCAGGCACTGGAAGGAGGTGATCAGGGCGTCGCGGCCGAAGGGCACGGCGTACCAGGGCGTGCCCGCGGTCGGATAGAGGCCGCTCGGCGTCTGGTCGCAGAGGATGCGCAGGTCTTCCAGGCTGCGCCAGACCAGCCCGTTGTCGAGCACCTCGTTGTCCGTGCGGTAGGAGGTGCTGGCCGCGTTCCAGCGCTCGTAGGTGCGCTCGAGGTCGGTCAGCGAGGCGTCGAACTGGAAGTCGGGCTCAGGGAACTCCTCGCCGGCGATCGGCAGAACGTCCACCAGCACCACGAAGGTCTGCTTGGGCGCCAGCTCGACCGCGTAGCTCGCCACGCCGGTCGCCAGCCGGGGCTTGGGGTCGAACACGACCTCGGTCCGGCGCACCAGGCCGTCGGCGCCGTCGTAGGCGAACATGAAGCCCGTTTCGGTGACGTCCGTCGGGCGCGTCACGCCGACCGCCGTGGAGTGGTAGCCGCGGACGGTGAAGATGTCCATGTAATCGGCGTCGAAGCGGAGCTCGAGCTCAACCCGCACCGGCCCCACGTTGCAGTTCTGCAGGCCGATGCGCTCGTGAAGGGCGCCGTTGTGCACGAAGCGGGTGCGGCGAAGGCTGAGGCTCTGACGGGGGATGGGGGAGCCGTCGGGGTTGGTCAGCGCGGGGTTCACGAGCTGGAAGGTCGCCACGTAGGCACGGTCGACCGAGTGGTTGAGCAGGATGGGGACGCGGCCGTTGAGGCGCAGCTCGAAGACGCTCAGGTAGCGGGTGTCCTGGCGGTAGAAACCCAGACCCAGGTCGTTCCCCGCCGGGATGTCGCCGTTGATGTCGGAGACGACGAAGACCTGGTCTTCCTTGAGGATCACCCGGTCTTCGAGCACTCGTCCCAGCTTAAATGGGTGGTCATGCCGCGCCCGATCGTCGCCCTGGTCGGGCGTCCGAACGTCGGCAAGTCCACTCTCTTCAACCGCCTGATCGGCTGGCGCAAGGCGATCGTCGACGAGACCGCCGGCCTGACCCGCGATCGCCTATACGGCGTCTGCGAGTGGCGCGGGCGCGAGCTGACCGTGGTGGACACCGCCGGACTCGACCTGGAGGGCGCCCATGACGCCTCCCGCGCCGCGATCGAAGCCCAGACCCAGGTCGCCATCGAGGAGGCTCAGGCGATCGTTCTCCTGGTCGACGTGCGGGCCGGCCTGACCCCGCTGGACCGGGACATCGCGATGATGCTGCGGCGTTCCCGGCGGCCGCTGGTGGTGGGCGCCAACAAGGCCGACCACCCCGGCCAGGAGCACTTCCTGCATGAGATCCACGAGCTTGGCTTCGCCGACCCGGTGCTGGTCTCGGCGCAGCACGGGATCGGCGTCGACGACCTCCTGGACCGGGTTCTCGAGCTGCTGCCTCCGCCCGAGCCCGAGGCCATGCCCGAGGAGGAGGAGACGGCGCGCCTGGCCATCATGGGCCGGCCCAACGTGGGCAAGTCATCGCTCTTGAACGCGCTCCTGGGCGACGAGCGGGCGCTGGTCTCGGACGTGCCGGGCACCACACGCGACCCCATCGACACCTCGCTGCTCTTCGACGGGCTGCCGGTGGTGCTGGTGGACACCGCGGGCATCCGGCGCAAGTCTTCGGCGCGCGACCGCCTGGAGCGCTTCTCGCTCCTGCGCGGGATCAAGGCCATGGAGCGCGCCGACGCGGTGCTGCTGGTCATGGACGCCTCCAGCGGCGTGCTCGCCCAGGATCAGCATGTCGCGGGATATGCATTGGAGGCCGGCAAGGGCCTGGTGCTGGTGATCAACAAGGTCGACCTGGTCGAGCCCGCGCAGCGGCGCGCGGCCGCCTGGGAGAAGGCGCTGCGCTCGGAGTTCAAGTTCGTGCCCCATGCGCCCGTCATGGCCGTGTCGGCCAAGACGCGCGCCGGGGTCGCGCGGCTGCTGCCGGTAGCCCTGGAGGTGGTCGGCCAGCGCCGGCTGCGGGTGCCCACCAACGAGCTCAACCGCGTGCTCCGGGAGGCGTTCCTGGGGCGGCCTCCGCCGTCCTACAAGGGCAAGCGCCTGGTCCTGCGCTTCGCGACCCAGGCCGCTTCGGAGACGCCCACCTTCGTGCTCTTCGTCAACGACGTGGGCCTGCTCCACTTCTCCTACCGCCGTTACCTGGAGAAGCGGCTGCGTGAGAATTTCGGTTTTGCCGGCAACCCGATCCGGATCGTGCTTCGGCCGGCCAGCGAAGGGAGGTCATCTTGAGTCTTCTACGCAGCACGCTGCTCGGTCTCTCGCGCAACCACTGGCTGGGCAAGCGCCTGCCCAACAGCAAGGCAGGGCGCCGGGCCGCCCGCAAGTTCATGCCCGGCGAGCGGCTGGAGGACGCCATCGAGGCCGGGAAGCGGCTGCAGAAGGAGCGCATAGCGGTGGTGCTCACGGAGCTGGGCGAGGACATCACCGACGCCGCCGACGCGCAGCGCGCCGCCGTGGGCTACGAGGCTGCTTTGGACGCACTGGCCGCGGCCGGGCTCGACACCCACGTCTCGGTCAAGCCGACGCACCTGGGCCTTCTGCTGGACCCCGGCGACACCGCCGAGCGGATCTCGGCGCTGGCCGAGAAGGCCGCCTCGCTGGACGGCATGGTGTTCATCGACATGGAGGGGTCGAACCTGGTCGACCGCACGCTCGAGCTGTACGAAACCGTCAAGCGCCGGCATCCCAACGTGGGGCTCTGCCTGCAGGCCTACCTGCGCCGCACACCGGCCGACGTGGAGCGGCTGCTGCCTCTGCAGCCCCGCATCCGCCTGGTCAAAGGCACCTACCGGGAGCCGGAGGAGATCGCGTTCCAGAGCCGGCGCGAGGTCAGCGAGGCTTACGAGCGGGTGGCGCGGCAGCTGGTGGCCGGCGGCGCGGACGTACGGCTGGCCTCGCAGGACGTCGACCTCCTGCGCCGCCTGGACCTGGACTGCGAGATCCAGATGATGTACGGCGTCCGCGCGGCCGACCAGCGCCGGCTGGCGGCGGAGGGCAAGCGGGTGCGCGTGTTGATCAGCTACGGGTCGGAGTGGTTCGCCTGGTACATGCGCCGCCTGGCCGAGCGGCCGGCCAATCTCTGGTTCGCGCTGCGGGCGGCCGTCGGCAGCTAACGGCCCGTTTGTATACAAAGCAGCGCCCCAGGTCCTGGGCGCGGGCTCTGTTTGTATACAAATGGCGCCTTAACGGGCGACGTTGACCTTGGCCAGGGCTGCCAGGCAACCTCCTCCGGTGGCCGATCCAGGCATGCGGCTCGCGGAGGTGGCGGCACGGCTGCCGCCAGTGGCTGGTTTCTCATACCGCACGGCGGCCTATCTGCACGGCCTCGACGTCGACCCCTGCAACCCGATTGAGGTCACGGTTTCCAGCCGCCACGTTGTGAGCACACGCGCTCGAGCCGCGGTTCATCGTCAGGCCCTCCTGCCGTCGGAGATCGTCTACCCCCGCGGCATGCCGGCGACCTCCGCGCTGCGGACCGCTGCCGATCTGGGGGGCCGCCGATGGCTTGTCGAGGCCGTGGTCGATGTCGACATGTTCCTGCATGCGCGCCTCGTCACTCTCGAGGACCTTCGCGTCTACGTGAGCGCCCATCCGGGTCGCCTCGGAGTAGCGCGCCTGCGCCGGGTGATCGAGCTTGCCGAGCCCAAGTCCGAGTCTCCGATGGAATCCCGGCTCAGGATGCTGCTGGTCCGGGCGGGCCTACCGCGGCCGGAGGCCCAGGTGGAGATCCACACGTCGGATGGCGAATCCGTCGCGCGCGTGGATCTCTACTACCCACAATCCAATCTCGCCATCGAGTTCGACGGCGCCAACCACCGAGAACGCCTGGTCGAAGACGACAGGCGGCAGAACGCGCTGTTGTCGCTGGGCGTCAGCCTTCTTCGCTTCACCACACCGGATGTCACGCTCCACCCCGAGCTGGTCGCGCTGCAGGTCCGCCATGAGCTCAGGCGCGGCCGACGCGCGGCTGCCTGACCCGCCATTCGTATACAAACGGCGGCCGCGGCCCGCACCCGAGTACCCGGCTTGTATACAAACGGCCTGTCTAGGGCTCCAGGCCTTCGGTGCCGCCCAGGGCCGTGCGGACCAGGCCCGCCAGGCGCTCCTCCTCGCCCTCCCAGGCCTCCAGAAGCATCCAGCCCGGCAGCGGTGAGAAGGCCGGGATGTCGCCCGGTACGCCGGGCAGTCGCAGGAGGAGGTTCTTCTCACCCAGCGCCACCGCGAATATCACGCCCACGCGGTTGCCGAGGGCGTGGAAGCCGCCCGCCTGGATCGGCCAGGCCTCCAGGCCCGCGGCCAGCGAGTCCAGCCTGTCGACCAGCCCGGGCGCGCTGTTCAGCGGGTAGCCGTCGGCCTCCGGGGCGGGCCCCAGGTACCGCAGCAGGGCGTCGTTGTCGTTCACGCGTTTACATTTCCTTGGGGTAAGGCGGCGGCTGCGTTCACAGAATGGTGATGTCCTGAACTCATGTCAGCCGTAGCCGCCGGTCAGAAAGTCCTCGTGGTCGACGATGAGGAGCACATCGTCGAGCTGGCGCGACTCTACCTGAGCCGCGAGGGCTACCAGGTGGAGGGCGTGCCCGACGGCGTGCAGGCCCTCGCCCGCTTCGGCCAGCTCAAGCCCGACCTCGTCGTGCTCGACATCATGCTGCCGGGCATGGACGGCCTGACCATCTGCCGGGAGATCCGGAAGACCAGCCAGGTGCCGATCATCATGCTCACCGCCCGCGACGAGGTCACCGACAAGGTGGTGGGGCTGGAGCTGGGCGCCGACGACTACCTGACCAAGCCATTCCATCCCCAGGAGCTGGTGGCCCGGGCCAAGGCGCTGGTGCGCCGGGCCAAGCTGGAGCCCGACCAGCCCAAGCTGATCCGCGCCGGCAAGCTGGAGGTCGACCTGGAGCGCCACGAGGTGCGCTTCGGCGAGGCCCGGGTGCAGCTGCGTCCCAAGGAGTTCGACCTGCTGGCGCTGCTGGCCAAGCATCCCGGGCGCGTCTTTCAGCGCAGCGAGCTGCTCGACCTGGTCTGGGGCTATGACTTCCCGGGCTACACGCGCACGGTGGACGTCCATGTCCAGCAACTGCGCGAGAAACTGGCGGGCGGGGGTGTCACCGATCCCGCCATCCAGACCGTGTGGGGCGTGGGCTACAAGATGGAGCTGGCCGCGACATAAGCATCCGCGTACGGCTGCTGCTGGCCGCGGTCGGCGTGGTCGCCGTCTCACTGTTGGTCAGCGGCGTCCTCACCGGCTACCTGGTCCGCAACCTGGAGGTCCAGAACGCCCACGACCAGCTCGACCGGCAGTCGATCATCTTCCGGCAGCAGGTCTGGAACCGCGAATGCGCCTCCAACCTGGCGGTCGCCAACGGCCGCTGCGCCGGCCTGCCGGGAGGCCTGGCGCCGCGCGACGAGTACGTCGACCGTCTCAACACCACGGTCAGCCCGAGTCTCAACGGCGATCGCCTGCTGCTCGTGACCGGCGCCGGCGGCGTGGTCTTCGACAGCGAGAACGCGGCCACCACGATCTCGGCGCCGGACACCTCCAGCGCCCGCGTCATCAACCGCGAGAACCAGGTCTACGAGCTCAACATCGACATCGGCGGCGAGTCTTACGTGGCGTCCGCGGCGCGCATCCAGCCCAACGCCGCCATTGCGGTGCGCGACCCGCTCGGCGCCCAGTACGTCGTGCTGGCGCGCTCGCGGGCGGCCATCGACGCCCAGGCCAACGCCTCGCTGGTGCCGCTGCTGCTGATCGCGGGCGGGGTATCAATGCTGGTCGCCATCGCCATCGGCCTGCTGATCAGCCGCGCCCTGGCGCGGCCGCTGACCGAGCTGTCGGACGCGGCCGAGGACATCGCCCGCGGCAATTACTCGCGCCGGGTCAGCCTGCGCGGCAGCGACGAGATCGGCATCACAGGGCAGGCCTTCAACCGCATGGCCGAGGCGGTCGAGCGGGCGCGCCAGACCCAGCGCGAGTTCCTGGCCAACGTCTCCCACGAGCTGAAGACGCCGCTCACCAGCCTGATCGGCTTCAGCCAGGCGCTGGTCGATGGCAGCCTGCAGACCGACGAGGAGAAGCACCGCGCCGCGACCGTCGTGCACGAGGAATCGGAGCGGGTGCTGAGGATGTCGCAGGAGCTGCTCGAGCTGGCGCGCGTCGAGTCCGGCCACATCTCGCTGCGCCCGCAGCCGATCGACCTCGGCGCCATGCTCAAGCAGGAGCTCGACATCATCCGCCCGCGGGCGCAGGAGCGCGGGCTCAGCGTCGCCCTGGAAACATCCGGCGACCTGCCGCCCGGCCTGGCCGACCCCGAGCGGCTGCACCAGGTCCTGGACAACCTCCTGGACAACGCCGTCAAGTACGCGCCCGCGGACAGCCACATCCTGGTCGGCGCCCAGACCCTGGCCGACGGCGCGCTGGAGGTGCAGGTCTCCAACCCCATCGGCGACCACCGCCCGGACCCGGAGCGCATGTTCGAGCGCTTCTACCGCGCCGACCCCTCGCGGGCGGCGGCGGCGGGCGGCGTGGGCCTCGGCCTGGCCATCAGCCGGGAGCTGATGGAGGCCATGGCGGGGCGGCTGTGGGCCGACTTCGACGCCCGCGGCTGGCTGCGGGTGCGCCTGCGGATGCCGGCCGGCTCGATGGCGCCCGCGGACCGGGCCTGGGGTCAGACCCCGGTCGGCCTCAGGAAGCCGGTGCTGCCTCCCGCGCAGAGCTAGCCACTTCCGCGATCGCGTCCGCCACCGTCTCGTAGAAGGCGGGCGGGATGTCGTGACCCACCTCGGGCAGGACCAAGAGGCGCGCGCCGGGGATGGCCGCGGCCGTGCGCTTGCCGTTTTCGAAGGGCACCAGGGGATCGGCATCGCCGTGGATGACCAGGGCGGGGACCTTCAGGCCCGCCAGGGCGGCGCGGCGCGAGGGACGCACTAGGCAGGCGCCCGCCTGGCGGGCGGTGCCCTCGATGGCGATGGCGCGGTCAACCGCGGCGGTGCGCGTGGTGCGCGCGCGCTCCTCGTCGAAGTAGCGCGGTCCCCAGATGACCCGGCTCAGCTCGATGCCGTGCGCGATCAGGCCGTCGCGGTCGCGCGGCGGCGGCTTCAGGAGCAGCCCGACCACCTCGGGCGCGGCCGGCACGATGTCCTCGCCGCCCAGGTCGGACATGAAGGAGGTCAGGCTGAGAACCTTGGCGGGATAGCGTGTCGCGAGCGACTGCACGATGAACCCGCCCATGGAGGCGCCCACCACATGGGCCGGTGCGATCTGGAGCGCATCGAGGATGGCGGCGGCGTCGTCGGCCAGGTCGTCGATCGTGTAGGCGGGCTCCACCTGCCGCGCGAAGACCTGGCGGGGATCGGGGACGCCCAGGTGATCCAGCCGCGTGGAGAGTCCGACGTCGCGGTTGTCGTAGCGGACCACGTAGAAGCCGCGGTTGGCCAGCATCAGGCAGAAGGGCTCCGGCCAGGTCGTCATCTGTGCGCCCAGGCCCATGACCAGCAGCAGCGGCGGGTTGGCGTGGTCCCCGAACGCCTCGTACTCGAACTCCAGCCCGTTGGCCTTGACCTTCGGCATCAACTCTCTCCAAACGAGATCGAGACCTTGACGCCCTGGCGGGCGCGCGCGGCCTCGATCGCCTCTTGAATCCGTTCCAAAGGGTAGGTCGGCGCCAGCAGGTAGTCCACCTCGTAATCGCCGTTCGCGATCGCCTGCACCGCCTCTCGAAAGGAGCGCAGGCCGGGCTCGGCCTGGGTGCCGACCGAGGTCTGGATGGTCAGCGACTTGCGGAAAGCCAGGTTGAAAGGGAAGGGCGCGAGGCCGTCCGTCTCCGGGAAACCGAACAACCCGACCCGCCCGCCCGGCGCGGCCGCCGCGATGGCCTCGGAGCGGGTCTCGTCACAGCCAGCCGCCTCGATGACGAGGTCGGCGTTGGCCTCAGCGACGGTCTCCTGCGGCGCACGCACCACGGCGGTGGCGCCCAGCTCGCGCGCCACGTCCAGGCGGTGGGACTCCCGGTCCGAGACGATGATGTCGCGGAAGCCGGCGCGCCTCAGCACCTGCACGAAGAAGGTGCCCACCGACCCCGCACCGATCACCACGGCGGTGTTTGTGGGCACGCCATCCAGGAAGCGCCGGGCCGCGAAGAGCACGGTGCCCAGCTGCTGCGCCATCAGGACGCGGTCGGGGTCGGCGCCCTCGGGGATCGGCACCACCGACTCCTCGGCCACCGCCTGCAGCTCCGCGAAGCAGCCCGCCTCGAACGGGACCGGCGCCGTCAGCACCGGCTGGCCGGTGGCCACCACCACGCCCACGCCTTCGTGGCCCGGGTAGCCCGGCGGCGCCGGGAAGTCGTGCTGCTGGAAGCCGTCGTAGACCACGTGCAGGTCGCTGCCGCAGATGGAGGCGCGGCGCGTGCGCACCAGCAACTGGCCCGGAGTGGGGGAGGGGTCCGGGGTGTCGACGACTTCGAAGCGTCCTGGCGCCGCCAGGACTGCGGCTCTCACTCCGCCGGGATCGGCATCACCAGGCTGACCGGGTTCTCGATCAGCCGCTTGACCTCGCCCAGGAACCGCGCGCCGGTCACGCCGTAGTAGACGCGGTGGTCGACCGATAGGGTCAGCCGCATCACCTTGCCCACCTTGAGCTGGCCGTCGACGACGATCGGCGCGTCCTTGATGGCACCCACGGCCAGGATGCCGGCCTCGGGCGGATTGATGATGGCGTTGAACTCGTCCACTCCGTACATGCCCAGGTTGGAAATGCTGAAGGTGCCGCCCTCCAGGTCACCGGGCGAGGGCCGGCCGGCCCGGGCCCGCTCGATCACCTGCCGGGCCTCGATGGAAAGCGCGACCAGGTCCTTCTTGTCGACGTCGTGGACGACCGGCACCAGCAGGCCGAGGCCCTTCTCGGGAGGCACCGCCAAGCCGATGCTGATCCGGCGCTTGCGCTCGAAATGCCCGTCGACCCAGGAGGCGTTGACCTCCGGGTAGCGCTGGAGGGCCAGCGCGCAGGCCCGCATGAGCATGTCGGTCATGGTCACCCGCTCGGCGCCCGGCACCGTCTCCTTGAGCTGCTGGCGCATCTTCACGGCCTCGTCGACCTGGCACTCGACGGTGACGTAGAAGTGGGGGACGGTCGACTTCGACTGCGACATGCGGCGGGCGATGGTCGCCTGCATGCGGGTCGGCTCCTCGACCTCGACGTCCTGCTCGGGCCGGCGCGCGGGCGCCGGCTTGGGCTTCTCGGCCGGCGCAGCCTTCTCGCCCGCGGCCAGCACGTCTTCCTTCACGATGCGCCCGCCCGGGCCGGAGCCCTTGATAGATGCCAGGTCGACCCCACGCTCGCGCGCCAGTCGCCGAGCCAAAGGCGAAGCCTTCTGGCCGTCGTCCGATGTTTCCTCCCCCCGCGGAGCTGGGGGAGGCTGGGAGGGGGGTTCCGGCTCGGGCTCAGGCTCAGGTTGTGGCTCAGCTTCGGCCTTGGGGTTGGACTCGGCCTTGGGTTTGGCCGGCGCCTTCTTGGCCGGTGCCGCAGCGCCCTCGCCGATGGTCGCGATCTGCTCGCCCACCGGCACCGCCTGGCCTTTCTCGACCACGATGTGCAGCGCTCCGTCGGCCTCGGCCTCGATCTCGAAGGAGGCCTTGTCCGACTCGATCTCGGCCAGCACTTCGCCGCGCTTGACCTCGTCGCCGTCCTGCTTCTTCCACTCCAGGACGGTGCCCTCCTCCATGGTGTCGGAGAGCTTGGGCATCTTCACGTCGGCCATCAGGAGGCTCCGCGGCCGTTGCGGCCGACCGTCTTGAGCGCCATCCGCACGATGTCGTCG
>DASUVY010000026.1:0-20005 GCA_036378695.1 Candidatus Dormiibacterota bacterium | reverse complement strand
CCAGCAGGCCAACGTGGGCGAGACCGTGGGCGACACGGCCGACAGCAAGGGCGCCTACGCCTTCCCGGTGCTGACCGGATCGACCAACCTCAAGGGCGACGACCTCCTGATGCCCACCACCCTCATGCAGGAGCTGCAGGCAGGAAAGTGCGAGAACGGCAACGATCCCACCACCACCAACTTCGCGCTCTGCCCGAGCTGGAAGACGAGCTGATTCCGTCTAGAGGTGGACCCGGGTAAGTTCCTGCTGTTCACGATGGGCGGGTTGGCCGACGCGGCCTACCTGTTCATCGTGGCGGCGGGGCTGTCACTCGTCTTCGGCGCCCTGCGCGTGATCAACATGGCGCACGGGTCGCTCTACATGGTGGCGGCCTTCGTCGTCGTGGTGGTCGCCAACCAGTTGGGAGGCGGCATCGGATTCCTGCCAGCCCTGCTGCTTGCCGTCCTGGTGGCAGCGTTGGTGGGCGTGGTCATCGAGATCGTGGTGCTCAAACGGATCTATGGCCAGGAGCACCTGGTGCAGCTGCTGGCGACCTACGCCGTCAGCCTGGTGATCGCAGGCGGAGTGCGCATCGTCTTCGGGGTCAACTACCGGATCGTGGCCGCCCCCATCTCGGGCCACGTCTCCGTCCTCGGCTACAACTACTCGCTCTACTCGCTGCTCATGATCGGCGCCGCCGTCCTGATCGCGGCCGGTGTCTGGCTCCTGATGTTCCGCACTCCCCTGGGGCGGAATATCAGGGCCGCCGTCTCCGATCCTGAGCTGCTCAACGCCAGCGGCGTCAACGTGACCCGCCTCTACACGATCGTGTTCGCGATCGGCGCCGGGCTGGCCGGCCTAGGTGGCGTCATCGTGGCCCCCAGCCAGGCGGTGAACGGCACCATGGACACCGACGTCCTCGTGCTTGCCTTCGCGATCAGCGTGATCGGCGGCCTGGGCAGCATCATCGGCTCCGCGGTGGGCGCGGTGATCGTGGGCCTGGTCATCAGCTTCGGGCTGGTCAACCCCGTCACCAACAACTTCGCCCTGGCGTTCGTCTTCATCATCATGGTGGTCGTCCTGACCATCCGGCCCTGGGGGCTTTTCGGAACGCCGGAGCAGACGTGACCCGGTGGCTGCCGGCCTCAGCCGGCGACCGTGTTCGCTGGGCGGCCGTCGCGGTCCTGGCCATCGTCGCCGTGTCGATCCCGCCCGTCGCCAACTGGTACGAGGACTTCACGCTGGGCGACTTCTCGTCCAAGTTCGCTATCTTCCTGGCGTCCTCGGCCGTGGTGCTCGCGCTTTGGGCGATGTCCTACAACCTCATGCTCGGCTACACGGGGATGGTCTCCTTTGCGCACGCCGCCTATTTCGGAATCGGGGCCTACGTGGTCGCACTTGGCTCCAAGCACTTTCATCTGCCAGTCCTCGAAGCGTTGGTCCTGAGCCCGGTCATCGGCGCGGCCTTCGGGCTCGTCTCGGGCATCATCGCGCTGCGCGCCGCACGCCTCTACTTCTCGCTGCTGACGCTGGCCATCTCGCAGGTCCTGTTCGCGATCGCGTATCAGTGGTACAGCTTCACGGGCGGCGACAACGGCGTCCACGGGCTGGACATTCCGGACGCCATCTCCACCTACGCGCCGCAGTACTTCTTCGTGCTGGGCGTGACCGTGTTCTGCGTGCTTTTGATGTACGGGCTCGTGCGCTCGCCCTGGGGCGCCGCGCTGCTGGCGATTCGCGAAAATCGCGAGCGGGCGCGCTCGATCGGCATCAACGTGAAGCGCTACGAGGTATCGGTGTACACGATCGCCGCCGCGTTCGCCGCGGTGGCCGGAGGACTGTTCGCCATCGTGCAGCAGTACGCGCAGCCGGAGATGCTCTACTGGACGGAGAACGCCACTCCGGTGGTGATCACACTCCTTGGCGGCCTGGGCACCTTTCTGGGTCCTGCGGTGGGCGCTCTGATCTACGTGGTCCTGCAGCAGTACATCACCACCAGCTCGACGTTCAAGCTCTACTTCGACATCACGCTGGGCGTGATTGTGCTGGCGATCGTGCTGGCGGCGCCCGGCGGCCTCGTCTCTCTGCCGGCGCTCTTCATGCGCCTGCGCGGGCGGTTCCGGCGGGGCGAACCCGACCAGGCCGTGGCGGAGAGTCGGGGCGAGGCGATCCGCATGCTCGACGTGCAGAAGGCCGTGCTGGCCGAAGCCATCCACGCCGCCGAGCTGGAGACCGGCGCCGGGCTCCTGAAGCTCGAAGGCGTCAGCAAGCGCTTCGGCGGCCTGCGTGCGGTCGAGGACGTCAGCCTGGAGGTACGCCAGGGCGATCGCCACGCCATCATCGGGCCCAACGGCGCGGGCAAGTCCACGCTCTTCAACCTCATCACCGGCCGCCTGAAGCCTTCCTCGGGCCGCATCTGGTTCGAGGGCCGCGAGATCACCGGCAAGCCAGTCCACAGCATCGCGCGCGCGGGCATCGGCCGCGCCTTCCAGATCACCTCGATCTTTCCGCGCCTGACCGTGCGGGAGAACCTGCAATACGCCATGCTGGCCCACCGCGGCCTTACGGCGCGGCCATTCGGGATCGCCTCGCGCATCTTCCGGGATGAGGCCATGACGCTGTTGGAGGCGGTGGGCCTGGGCGCCTATGCGGACCTGCCGGCCGGCCAGCTCTCCCACGGCGACCAGCGCGCCATCGAGCTCGCCATCTCGCTGGCCCTGGGCTCCAAGCTGATCCTGCTCGACGAGCCGACCGCCGGGATGTCGCCGTTCGAGACCCAGAAGGCCATGGAGCTGGTGCGCCGGATAGCCACCGAGCGCAAGCTGACCCTGCTCTTCAGCGAGCACGACATGGAGGTCGTCTTCGGGACCGCGCGCACCGTCACCGTCATGCACCAGGGCCGGATCCTGGTCCAGGGCACGCCCGAGCAGGTGCGCCGCAACCCGGAGGTCCAGAAGGTCTACCTGGGCGAGCTGGACGTCGAAGAGTTCAGCGCGTGAGCCTGCAGATCGACGGGCTGAACATTTGGTACGGCAAAAGCCATGTCATCTTCGACCTCGACCTGAAAATCGAGGCCGGCGAGGTGCTGGCGCTGCTGGGCCGCAACGGCGCCGGCAAGACCACGACCATCCTGGGCGTCATCGGCCTGCTCGGCGGTACCTCGGGCAGCGTGCAGGTCGCTGGTCGCGAGGTCAGCCGCTGGCCGGCCTACCGGCGCGCCAAGGCCGGGATCGCCTACGTGCCATCGGGGGCGCGCTGCTTCCCCAATCTCACGGTGGAGGAGAACCTGGAGATCGCTGCGCGCAGCAATGGCACCGGCGGCTGGAGCAAGGCGCGGGTGCTGGAGCTCTTCCCCAAGCTCCAGCTCCTGCGCGCCAACCTGGCGGCCGGCCTCTCCGGTGGCGAGAGGCAGATGCTGGCAGTCGGCCGGGCCCTCATGAGCAACCCCAAGGTGATCCTCTTCGACGAACCCACCGAGGGGCTGGCGCCCGTGGTCGTGCAGGGCCTGGGGGAGCTGGTGCGGACCCTCAAGGCCAGCGGGGTCGCCGTGCTGCTGGCCGAGCAGAACCATCAGATGGCGCTGCGCGTCTCCGACCGTGCCGCCTTCATGGAGAAGGGCCGGATCGTGGAGCAGCTGCCGGCGGCCGAGGCCGCGGGCAGCGAGGTGCTGCACCGGATCCTGGGGGTATAGGTCCTGGAGTCGGACTTGTTGCCTGGTTGGTGGACCAGTCCCGAGCCCGCCGAGTCCCAAAGTTCAAAGTAGGCCCAGCAAGCGCGCCGAAAGCTGAGCCAGGTCTAGCCGGAACTCACCCCACCGCGAGTCGGCTCCCTCGATGTGAGCCTCGAACGAGAGGTGCTCCGGATCCTCCTGCGCCGCTCGCGAGCCCAGCTCTGGCGCGGGCACCAGCCACACAGGCCCCAGCACCCCGCCGGCCGCACGGCAAAACAGAAACCAGAGCGCCGCATCCGCCGCGAATGCCCGCCGCCGGACCTGGAACCGCGCCAGCCCCGGCCGGTCCTCGCGCAGCGTTCCCTTCACCTGCAGATAGAGGTAGGCCGGCGAGTCGGCGCGCTGAACCAGCAGGTCGCGGCCGAGGTCGACCGCGGGGCGGTAGAGGGCCAGCTCGGGACCGCTGGCGAGCAGGGCCGCAAGCACGGCTTCCTCGAAAAATCCGCCTTCCTCTTGGGACCGCTCGAATTCGGGAGCCTGGGCCGCTCCCGGAACCGTCGCCAGCGCCTCCAGGCGGGCGCCGAGCGTCTCGACCGGCGTCCAGAACCCCGACCAGCGCGCGCTGGTGTGCGAGAGGGTGGCTCGAAGGCAGGGCCGACCGTCGACCAGCCGGCCTCGCTCCCCCAACCTCAGGAGGTCGCTGCCCGGCACGAGGTAGGCCTCGCGCAGCCCGCCGGCCGATCCCTCCAGCAGCAGCGCCAGCCAGCGTGCATAGTCGCCCACCTGGGAAAGCGGTATGGCGAAGGCCAGCCGGTCACCCGGCCGCGCCCGCTCGTGGGCCTTGATCTGGATGAACAGCGGCGGCCCGCCGCCCAGGGTGACGGCGCGGTCCACGGCGTGCGAGTCCAGGACCGGCAGGTAGGTCACCAGGCGGCCGTCCGACCCCGACGTCCAGGCGTTCTCGGCCAGGTTCTCCAGCAGGCGGCCGAACTGCGACGGTGTCAGAGCCTGGCTACGCCCCGCTCAGCGCCACCGCCAGGGCGGCCGCGGCCGCGTTCTCGGCGCGCAGGTTGCGGGGACCAAGTGACACCCTTGCTGGAGCCAGGACGCGCTCGGCGTCGGTCCAGCCGCCCTCGGGCCCGATGAAGAGCGTGGCGGCGTCCCTCACCGGACTCAGCCGGATTTCTCCGTCCCGATCCAGGAGGAGCGGGCGTCGGCAGGCCGCCAGGGCCTCGGCCAGCGGCACCGGCCCCCGAACCTCGGGCACCCTTAGGCGGCCGGCCAGCAAAGACGCTTCCCGGCAGATGGTCGCCCAGCGCTCCGGGCGCGCACCACGCGCCACGCTGCGCTCGGCATCGACCAGCAGGAATCCGTGCGCGCCCAGCTCGGTGCAGCGCGCCAGGGCATCGTCCAGCGCGGAGGCGGGAAGCATGGCCAGCGCCATGGTCACCTCGACCTCAGGCTCGGGCCGGTGTGCCCGCTCGGCCTCGACCAGGCCGCCGACCAACTCGGGACTGACGGTGCCCAAGCGCACCGACATCAGGACCGACCTTTCGGGGTCAATGACCTGGATCAGCTCCCCCGGGCGCGCGCGCAGCGAGCGCGCCAGGTGACGAGCGTCGGCGCCCTCGATGCTGACCGAGCCACCCTCGGCACGGCCATAGAAGTAGGGCACGCCGCTCAGGCGGTCTCGAGGCGAGCGAAAGCCAGCGTCCAGAAGCTCCCGTAGAAGGCCGCGAAGGCCGCGCCCGCCACCAGCAGCGCGCCGCCCAGCAGGACCCCCACCACGACGCCGGTCACGATCGCCAGGACCAGCTGGCCGGCCGCGACGGCCGCGAACACCGCCACTGCCGCCGGCGCGCTCACGGCGAGGGTCACCACCGCGGCGACCAGCCCGAACGCGAGCTGGCAGGCCAGCATCAGGCCCCAGCAGGCCAGCACCCGACCTGGGCGACTCATCGTCAGCGTATAAGCGCGCCGGAGGGCTGCCCAGCCCGGCCGCGCTTCGAGCGCCGCCGACCGCAATGCCAGCGGCGCGATGAAGCCGAGCACGAGGGACAGCAGAAAGGCGAAACCGGCCAGGGAGATCCCCACTGCGATCACCATCACCAGCCCGCCGAACGAATGGGCCCTGAAAAGCGCGATCCCGGCCGCAACCAGCAGCCCAAACAGGACGAGCACCACCAGCCAGATCAGGAGCAGCACCAGCCGCAGCCGGAGCACCGCGCCAAAGCGCTCGACGCCCAGGCCCCAGGCCCGGCGGAGGCCGGCCGGCCGCCCAGCGTCGATCTCCTCGACCCCGCGGATCAGGGCCGGCGCGCAGGCGCAGGAGAGCAGGAAAAGCAGGATCCAGAGCACCAGCACGGCCACCCCTGCGGCCACCAGCAGCGCCGCGTGCTGCTGTATCCAGTCGGTCACGACCGACGGATTGAAGGGCTGGCCACCGGCAGGCTGGTTGCGGTTGGGAAATGGATTGCCGCCGAAGCGGCCGGAGAAATTCCCGCCGCCACCGCCACCGGTCTCGGCGGCGAAGAGGGCCAGCAGCCACAGCCAGCGGTGCCGCCAGGAGATCTGCAGCGCGCGTCTCAGCAGCTCGGTGTAAGGCATCTCTCCCGCAGCTCCGAGATTAGGCCCAGCGCGCGCTCCAGGCGCGCCCGGTTGGCGGGGTCGTTCAGCCAGCGGCTCTGACCGGAGGGATGCGGCAGCGGGACGATCACCGGCGCATCCCCGAAGCTGCGTCCCACGCGCTCCTCCAGACGGCCGGGTCCCAGGAAACGGGTGGCGGCCAGCTGGCCCACGGTGATGAGGACGCCTGGCCGGAGTAGCCGGAGCTCGGCGTCCAGCCAGGGCGCGCAGTTCGCGATCGCCCGGCGCGGCGGCGGCCGGTCACCCGTGTTGGAGGCGTTGCGGCCGGGGAAGCAGCGGATCAGCGATGCCATATAGGTGATGCGGCGGAACTCATCCTCACCGGCGAAGCCGGCCCGCGCCATCCAGCGCGCCAGCTCCCTGCCCGCCCGGCCCATGAAGGGCCGCCGCAGCTCGCGCTCGACCGGTCCCGGCGCCTGCCCGACGAGGAAGAAGACCGCCTCCGGCCCGCCTTCGAAGGTCGGGTTGGCCTCGTCCAGGACGCCGTCGTCGACGCACCTGGTGCAAGCCCGGCACTCGCGCTGGTGCCGCTTAAGCTGGGCGGCGATGCGGGTCCTGGGCGTGCTCGGCGACACCCAGGGACGATACCGGGTGCCCGCCTTGCTGGCCGTGGTCGCAGACCGCTTCGCCGACGTCGACGAGATCTGGCATGCGGGCGACTGGCAGCAGTCGGCAGTGCTGGAAGGGCTGCAGGCCATGGGCAAGCCGCTCTACGTGGTCAACGGCAACGCGCCCGACGACCCGCGCTATCCGGCGCGGGTGACCAACCGCGTCGAGGGCCTGACCGTGGGCATGGTCCACCGGCCCCCGCGGCCCGAGGACCCCTGGGTGCGCTCCCTCGACATCTGCATCCACGGCCACACCCACCGCTGGCGCGACGAGGTGATCGGCCGCACCCGTTTCATCAATGTCTCCACGCCCACCGCCGCCGGCTTCAGCTCAGACCGGACCATGGGCATCTTGCGCGTGCACGGCGACCAGGCGCAGCTGGAGCGCCTGCAGCTCTAGCGACCGTCGGGACGCGAGATCCGGACGACGCGGCTTTCCGGCCGGCTCGAGATCCGCGAGGTCCGGGCTGCGCGGTTCTGGGCCTCGACGATTGGTCCACGAATCGGGCGCTTCGGGCGGCCTCCGCCCCGGATTGGTCCACCAATCAGTGCGACGGAGCCAAGGGCCGCGCAGCTCTAGTTCTTGAGCGGGTGCTGCTCGGCCAGCTGCTGCTGGCGGGCGCGGTGGTACTCCAGGTCGCGATCGGTGGCGCCGAAGAGGGCGCGCTCCGACGCCAAGCGCAACCGGAGCAGCGCGCCTAGTGCTTTCAATCCGTCGACCCAGGTCAGCTTCTTGCCCTCCTCGCGCCCGCGGGCGTAGTAGTTGATCGGCACCTCGTGGATCCGGTAGCCGAGCCGGACCACGCGGGCGGTGATGTCGGGCTCGATGTCGAAGCGCGTGCCCCGCAGGTTGAGGCGCTTCCACAGGTCGCTGCGCAGGACCTTGTAGCCCGTCTCCATGTCCCGGATGTAGCAGTCGAACAGCACGTTGGTGGCCAGCGTCACGAGGCGGTTGCCCATCACGAACCAGAAGCTGTAGGCGCTCTGGCCGCCGAAGCCCCGCACCCCGTAGACGGCATCCACGCGACCGGCCACCAGCGGCTCGAGCAGGGCCGGGTAGTCCCGCGGGTCGTACTCGAGGTCGGCGTCCTGGACCAGCGCGAAAGGCATTCGCAGCTCGCCGATGGCCCGGCGCAGGGCCGCGCCCTTGCCCTGGTTGGACGGTTGGCGCAGCGGCCGCAGCCGCTTGTCCTTCGCGGCCAGCTCCTCCAGGATCGCCCAGCTGCCATCCCGCGAGCCGTCGTCGACCGCGATCACCTCCCCCACCTCCGGCCGCGCCAGCACGTGGCCGAGGATCGTACGCAGCGTGCGCTCCTCGTTGTAGACGGGCATCATCACGGAGAGGACGCCCTTGCTCCCTGCCGCCATCGACTGCGTGCAAGCGTAATGGCGGCGCCCAGGCAGACCGCCTGCAAAGCGACCAGAAGGAGATCGCCGGGCAGGCTGAGCCCGTTGTGCAGCGGCGCCCCGAACATCCGGGGCAGGTCGCGCACCGCCTCAAGCTGGCCGCGCAGCAGCCCGAGATAGCCCGGATCGCGGTCGCAGCAGGGGATGACGTACCGGAAGTTGGCCGCTTCCAGGAAGTTCCACGCGGCGAAAGCGGCCGTGATCCAGAGCGAGCCGACGGCAGCCCAGCCGACCTCGAAGAAGATGGTCAGGTCGCACAGCCGGCGCATGCCGAACGAGTAGCCGCCCCACCAGTCGCCCTGCACCCCGTTGGCGGCCACCTCCACGACGAGCGCGATCACGGCGGCCAGCTGGAAGCGGCGATCTCCCAGCTTCCAGATCCCGAACGCCGCCACGACGACAGCGGGCGACCACACCAGCAGGCCGTTGTGGCTGGACAGCAGCTCGGCCAGGTAGTGACCCGGGAACAGGTCGAGCCGCTGGTACTCGGGCGGCCGCCCCGGCGTCCAGGTCCCGAAGATGGTGTGCTCGGCGAGCGCCTGGGGCAGGAAGCCGACGACCGTGCCGGGGAGCGCGGCCAGCGCACGCAGGCGCGCCCGCGGCAGGTCGAGCACCACGATCGCCGCCACCGCGCCGTCCTGGATGCGCACGGTCGACATCAGGCCTGCCAGCACGCCCAGCAGGAGCCAGGCGCGCCAGCCCCGGCCGGCGCCCGTGATCCACCAGACGCACACGAAAGCCGCCGTCTCGAAGGCCGAGAAGGTATGCGAGTAGCTGGGGTCGTAGAGCAGGTAGTAGAGGAGCGGCGTGGCCAGGCCAGCCCCGACGGCGCCCATCGCCGCTGAGCGCGCGTCGATCTCCAGGCCCTGCGCCAGGCGGTAGCCCAGCGCCAGCGCGAGCAGCCCGAAGAGCAGCGAGGCCAGCGTGAAGGCCGTGGTGAAGGGGGCGCCGAACTGCGGCTCGCCGGACGGGTGCAGGGCCAGCGCGGCCAGGTACGCGGGCAGCGCGAGCAGGGTCGAGCCGATGGGCACGTAGTCCGCCGCCAGGCCAGTCGACGTGCGGCTCTGGACGTTCTCCAGGTACACCGTCGCCTGCGCCGCCGCCGCGGCGCGGTATTCGTCGCTGAGGTCGAGGTCCCGATCGACCACGATCGAGTGCAGGTACGCGAAGTAGTTGACCCCGTCGCCTTCCACGACCGGGTGAAAGGTCAGCGCCAGCCCCAGGAGCGCGGCCGCCGCCAGCAGGCCGCGCCTCATGCCCGGCGCACGAGCAGGGCGGCCGGAACCAGGCACAGCGCTTCAAGAACGGCCAGCAGAAGCGCCGTCGCCAGGCCGGGTGGCCGGCCTAGCACCACGCCCCGGACCACCGCCCCCTGGGCGAAGAGGTTGGGCAGGTGCGAGACCTCGCTCAGCTGGCCGGCCAGTAGGCCTTCAAGGCCGGGGTCGCGGTCCGCGCGTATCACGTAGGTCAGGTTGGAGACCAAGAGCGCGTTCCAGGCCACAAAGACGGCGGCGCCGGCCCAGGCCACCGCCGCCGGCAGCCGAGCCGCCACGACTGCCAGGCCGACCACGACGAACGGCGTCAGGTCCAGGAAGCGGCGGCCGCCGAAGGCGTAGCCGCCCCACCAGTCCGGCGCCGCCCCGTTGAGGACCAGCTCCACCAGGAAGGCATAGACCGCGGCCAACTGGAAGGCCCGCTGGCGAAGCAGGGCAATCCCGGCGCCGGCGACCACCACCACCGGCGACCAGGTCAGCCACCCGTGCCAGGTCGAGAAGAGCACCTGCAGGTAGTGGCCGGACAGCGGCTGCAGGTCCTGTCCCGCGGGGCGCTGCGGCAGCCAGGTCCCGAACAGATAGAGGTCGGCCAGGAGCTGGGGCATGAAGGCGATCACCGCGCCCGGGATCAGAAGCAGCACCCGCCAGCGGGCCCGGGGCAAATCGAGCAGCGCGATCGCCAGCAGTGGCCCGTCCTGGAAGCGCACCAGGGCCATCAGCCCGCCCAGCAGCCCCAGCACCAGCCAGCCGACCTCACTCCGGTCCTCCCGCCCCCGCCACCAGGCCCAGACGAACAGGCCGACCGCAAACGCGGAGAAGGTGTGGGAGTAACTCGGCTCGTAGACCAGGTAGTAGACGAACGGCGTGGCCAGGGCGGCGGCGAGCGTCCCCCGCAGCGCCGCCCGGCGATCGACGAGCAACCCGCCCAGGCGGTAGGCGAGCGCCAGTGCCAGCAGCCCGAAAAGCAGCGAGGCCAGCACGAACGCGGTCTCGCCGGGCGCGACCAGGTAGGCGGGGCCGGCCAGCAGGGCGGGACCCATCGGGAAGAAGTTGGCCAGGTGGCCCGTCGCGGTCACGGTGGTCAGGTGCTCGGCGTTCACGGTGACGTGCGCCGCGAAGGCGGCCCGGTAGGCCGGGCCGAAGTCGAGGCTGTGCCGCGTGAGCAGCGTGGGCAGCCACGCGTAGTAGCTGACCCCGTCCCCCTCGACCACCGGCTTGAACGCCGCCCAGAGCAGCAGGACCGCCGTGGCGGCGCCTGCTAGATGACCTTTTGCAGCCGTGGGTTCTCGCTGAGGCCGGGGATGCGGCCGCGCTTGGTCCGCGGCTGCCCGTCCACCTCCTTGATGTCGCAGGTGAAGCCGATCGGCGGCGCCGAGGCGATCTCCATGCCCACCCCGAACGAGTAGATCGGCGCCTTGGCCTCCACGAACTGCCGGATGCGCTCGATGGTCATCCCGCCACTGACGAAGATGGCGACGTTGGGGTGGCCGGCCTGGTCGAGCCGCGCGCGCACCTCCTTGACCAGCTCGACGGTCACGCGGCCCCGCTCCCAGGGCGTGTCCAGGCGCACGCCCCGCAGCCGGTCCTGCATGGCCGCCGCCACCCGCAGCGACTCCTCGGCCTCGTCCTTGAAGGTGTCCACGAGCACGATCCGCAGCACGTCCGGCGCCATGTGCTTGTCGAAGGCCATCCCCGCTTCGACGGTGTCGCCGAAGATCAGGATCATGGCGTGGGGCATGGTCCCGCTGGGGGCCGCCAGGCCCGCCAGCTGGGCGCCCAGTGGGGTGGCGCAGCCGTTACAGCCGCCGACAACGGCCGAGTACTCCATGATCGGGCCCACCAGCGGGTGGACGTGGCGGGCGCCGAAGGAGATGACCCGGGTGCCCCCGGCGGCGGCGACCACCTCGCTGGCGCGGCTGGCCCAGCCGGTGCAGCTGGCCAGGATGCCCAGCAGCGCGGTTTCCAGTAGCCCGAACTCCGAGTACCGCGCGCGCACGCGGAGCACGACCTCCTTGGCGTCCATGCGCTCACCCTCACCGATGGCCCAGGCTTCGGCCCCTTCACCAAGGGCTCCGCGCAGCACCTCGAGGACCTGGTTCATGCCGCAGAGCACGCCCGCCCGGTCGGGGAAGTACTCCATGGTCACCACCGGATCCAGGCCCTCGCCACCGAGGGTGGCGTGGGCGCGCTGGAAGTAAACGTCGGAGGCCGGCCCGCGGTAGTAGTCCAGCAGCTGGGCGGCCGGCAGGATCAATTCGAGTAGGAGTCTAAACTGGCCCAGCGGATGGCTAAGACGGCGCTCATCACCGGCGTGACCGGCCAGGACGGCTCATATCTGGCCGAGATGCTCCTGGAGAAGGGATACCAGGTGCACGGCGTCGTCCGTCGCTCGTCGACGATGAATCGCGGTCGCATCGATCACCTTCACCACGCCCACCCGGGCGAGGGCGGCGAAGAGCGCTTCACCCTCCATTACGGCGACATGACCGACTCCGGCGGCCTCAACCGGCTCATGAAGATGATCAAGCCGGACGAGGTCTACAACCTGGCCGCGCAAAGCCACGTCCACATCTCTTTCGATCAGCCCGAGTACACCGGCCAGGTCGACGGCCTGGGCACCGCGCGGCTGCTGGAGGCGATCCGCACAGCCAGTCCGGAAACGCGCTTCTACCAGGCCTCCACCTCGGAGATGTTCGGCCTCGCCCCGCCTCCGCAGAGCGAGACCACGCCCTTCCACCCGCGCAGCCCTTACGCGGTGGCCAAGGTGTACGCGCATTGGATCACGGTGAACTACCGCGAGGCGCATGGCATCTTCGCCTGCAGCGGCATCCTCTTCAACCACGAGTCCCCGCGCCGCGGCGAGAACTTCGTGACCCGCAAGGTGACCCGCGGCATCGCCGCCATCCTGGCCGGCAGGGCGGACGAGCTCCACCTGGGCACGCTCGACTCAGCACGCGACTGGGGCCACGCCCGCGACTACGTCGAGGCCATGTGGATGATGCTGCAGGAGGACGCGCCCGACGACTACGTGATCGGCACCGGCCAGACCCGCACCGTCCAGGAGATGGTGGAAACGGCCTTCGGGCTGGTGGGCCTCGACTGGCATCGCTACGTGCGCACCGACCCCGCCTACGTCCGGCCGGCCGAGGTTCCGCGGTTGCTGGCCGATCCCACCAAGGCCCGCGAGAAGCTGGGGTGGACGCCCCGCATCGGCTTCCACGAGTTGATCCGCGAGATGCTGGAGCACGACCTCCGCGACGCCGGCGTCAAGCCGGCCGACTTCCTGAAGGAGGCGGTCTAGGTGGCGGCGCCCAGCGAAAGGGACGTGCTCACGGCCCTGGCCCACATCCAGGACCCCGACCTGGGACGCGACGTGGTGAGCCTGGGCATGATCAAGGACCTGGCCATCGCGCCCGACGGCCGCGTGGGCTTCACCTTCGAGCTGACGACGCCCGCCTGCCCCGTCCGCGACCGCTTCCACACCATGGCCGAGGAGATCGTCAGCGCACTGCCAGGGGTGACCGCGGTCGACGTCAAGATGACGGCCAACGTGCGCCCGGCCTTCGGCAACCGGCCACCGGCCGGGGAGATGCTGCCGGGCGTCCGCCAGACCATCGCCGTGGCCTCCGGCAAGGGTGGCGTGGGCAAGTCGACGGTGGCCGTCAACCTGGCGGTGGCGCTGGCCCGCACGGGAGCCCGCGTCGGCCTGCTGGACGCCGACATCTACGGGCCCTCGGTTCCCGGCCTGACCGGCGTTCACGAGCAGCCCCGGGTCGTAGAGAAGCCGAACGCCAAGGGCGAGCCGGTCAAGCGCCTGCTGCCGCTGGAGGCCTGGGGCATCAAGATGATGTCGATCGGCTTCATCGCCGGCGAGTCGACCACCGCCATGGTCTGGCGCGGCCCCATGGTCTCGCGGGCGATCGAGCAGATGATGCAGGACGTCGATTGGGGCGAGCTCGACTACCTCGTCATCGACCTCCCGCCCGGCACCGGCGACGCCTCCCTGACCATCGGGCAGGCGATACCGCTGACCGGGGTCACCATCGTGGCCACGCCCCAGGACGTAGCCGTCGACATCGCCGTGAAGGCGCTGCAGATGTTCAGGCAGCTGAACGTCACCGTGCTGGGCCTGATCGAGAACATGAGCTGGTTCACCTGCGCGGACTGCGGCAAGCAGCACCACCCCTTCGGGCACGGGGGCGCCGAGCGGGCGGCCCAGCGTCTGGGCGTGCCCTTCTTGGGGGCGCTGCCGCTCGAGACCGAGATCCGGGTCGAGGCGGACAAGGGGACGCCGATCGTGGTGGCTGCGCCGGATTCGGAGGGAGCCCAGGCTTTCACTGCCATCGCGAGCCAGCTGGCCGCCCGGACGTCGATCCAGTCCTTCCGCCGGCTGCCCGTGCTTAACGTTCGCTGAACGACCCCGAGCCTTTCCCGGTCTCGGTCGACCTGGTCCGGGCCGAGAACCGTCTGCTCGTTGAGTGGGAGGACGGCGCCCGCTCCGCCTGGTCGGGCGACCAGCTGCGCTGGGCCTGCCCCTGCGCCGAATGCCGCGGCGAGATGGGCTCGGGCGGCCTGCTGGATCGGGTGCGCGAACTGCCCGAGGCCGAGCTGCAGCTGCAGGACGCGCGTTTGATCGGGCAGTACGCCCTCGGCCTCGGCTTCGCCAGCGGCCACTCGACGGGGATTTACACCTTCCGGTACTTGCGCAGCCTTTCGTCCGATCCGCGATAATCCCCGGCGGCCTTGTCTTCGCTCACGTCCAGGCTGGCCGGCCTCGATCGCCGCGTGTACGCGGCGGTCGCCGTGGTGGTCATCCTGCTCCTTGGCGGCATCGGCGGCACCCTCGGGTACGCGGCCTACCAGGACTCGCAGCCCACATCGCCGACGTTCAACCTCAAGAACGGCCAGAAAGAGGTGCCGCTGACCCAGAGGCTGGTCCTGACGCTGAAGCGCCCGGCTCCGGTGGCCACCGTCACCTCGCACTTCCACATTGCGCCCGCGGTTGATGGCGTACTCGACGCCTCCGCCGACCGCCGCACTTTCACCTGGACCGCGGCCGGCCCTTGGGCCGACCTGACCGCCTACACGGTGCGCGTGAGCCAGTTCAGTGACGATCGCGGCATCGCCGTCCGTGCCGGTACGTGGAGCTTCACAACCACCATCGTCCCCCGGGTGACGGCGCTCACCACCGACTCGGGCACGGCCATCGCGGACAACGCCGAGCTGCCGCTGGGGAGCAACTTGAAGGTCGCCTTCAACGCCGCCATGGACGCCACCAGCGTCAAGCTCCTGGCCAACGGCAATCCGGTCTCACTGGCCTGGGACGCCGATGGGAAGTCCGCCGCGTTCGGCACCAAGGGCATCCCGGTGGGACCGCTGGCCCTGAGCCTCGGCCCCGGCGGCCACGACACCGTCGGGCACGCCCTGGCCACCGACTGGGCCGTCACCGCCAGCCTGGTCTTCCGTATCAACGTCCACACCACGCCGCTGCCTTATCCCGCGCTGATCCAGATACCCAACGACCCGGGGGCCTGGGATCAATCAGGCCTGCAGTCGGCCAACATCGTCTTCGAGTCGGTGGCAGAAGGTGGCATCACCCGCTTCACGGCCGTGTTTCAGCAGGTCCCCGATAAGGTCGGGCCCGTGCGCAGCGGCCGGCTGATCTCGCTGAAGCTCACACGCCATTACCACGGGCGGCTGTTCCTGAGCGGCACCAGCCAGGGCACTTTCGGGGTCCTGAACAGCGACCCGGTGCCGACCTTCTTCGACACCCAGGGCTACTACTACCGGACCAGCGACCACCGCGCGCCCGACAACCTCTACATCAATGCCGACGCCATCGCGCGCGCTCAAACCGCTGGCCCGCCCGGGTTCACGCTGACGACCGGCACTCCCAAGCTGAGCGGCGGGCAGCCGGCCAACGACATAAAGGTTCCTGAGCACAGCACCACCTTCAGCCTGGAGCAGGACAGCAAGACTTACCTAAAGACCGAGGACGGCCACCAGTTCGGCGACGCTTCGATCGGCCAGCCGCTGCGCATCTCGATGGTGATCGTGCTGCGCACGCAGGTCACGACCACGGGCATCATCGAGGACGTCAACGGCGCCCACGGGCTCGACTACAACATCGACGGCTCGGGGTCCGCCGACGTGTACTACCAGGGCCTGAAGTACGGCGCGCACTGGTCGTCGCCGGACCGCGGCAGCCCGCTCGTCTTCACGACCGACGCCGGCCAGGCCATCACCCTGCCCAGCGGCCTGGTCTGGGTCGAGGTGGTGCCGGGCTAGAGGCCCTCTTCGAGGGGCACCCGCAGCGCCTCCAGGACGCGCGGGACCATGGAGTAGAAGCCCGCGGTGACGGTCAGCTCCACCAGTTCCGCCTCCGAGAAGTGGCGCCCGGCCTCGGCCGCCACGGCGTCGGGGACATCGCCGTCGAACACCGCCTCACCGTAGGCGAGCGCCGCCCTCTCGAGTTCCGAGAAGAGTTCGGACGAGCGCCACACCGGTAGGGCCTCCAGCTGAGCCTCGGTGACGCCCGCCGCTAGTGCCATGGCCGTGTGGTGGACCAGCTCGTACTCGGAGCCTGAGGCCACTGCAAGGCGCACGATCATCAGCTCACGCAGGGCCCTGGGCAATTGGCACCGCTCCCGGAGCGCGCTCGCGAACTCACGCCACGCGGCCAGGATCTGCGGCTGCGCGCCCAGTGCCCGGTAGAGATTGACCGGCCCGCCGCCGGCCTGCGCGCTAGGAGGCAGCGCCAGCGCGCTCGCGGTCGCGCACGCGCGACACGTAGGCCGAGGCAGCCACAGCCGCGGTGGTGCCATCCCCCACGGCTGTCGCGATTTGTTTGGTCAGCTGCGCGCGCACATCGCCAACCGCCCACAGGCCCTCGACCGAAGTGCTCATGTCGCGGTCGGTGAGGATGTAGCCGTTCTCATCGTGATTGACGTGGACCTTCAGCAGCCCCGAGTTGGGCAGGAAGCCGACGAAGATGAACACGCCGCCGACCTCCAGGTCCTTCACCTGGCCGTCCTGCTCGTAGGTGATCTTCTGGACCTTATGGTCGCCCACGATCTGCTGCACCCGCGCGTTCAGGATGAACTCGATCTTGGGGTTGGCCTTGGCCCGCTCGAGCAGGATGGGCTGCGCGCGGAACTCGTCGCGGCGGTGGATCAGGTAGACCTTGCTGGCGTAGCGGGTGAGGAAGTCCGCCTCCTCGACCGCGGCGTCGCCGCCGCCCACCACGGCCAGCACCTCGCCCTTGAAGAAGGCGCCGTCGCAGACCGCGCAGTAGGACACCCCCCGGCCGGCCAGTTCCACTTCGCCGGGGACCTCCAGCTTGCGCGGCAGCCCGCCCGCGGCCACGATCAGGGCCGGCGCCCGCAGCTCGTCCCCGCCGTGCGTGCGGACCACCTTCTCGCCGTCCTCGGCGGCGATCGACTCGACCTCCGTGAACTCGCGCACGTCCAGGCCGAACTTGCGAGCGTGCTCGCCCATCTTGACCGCCAGGTCGGCGCCCAGGATCGACTCGATGCCCGGGTAGTCCTCGATCAGCTCCGTGTTGAGGAGCTGGCCGCCCAGCGGCCCGCGCTCCAGCAGCACGGTGCGCAGGTTCATGCGCGCCGCGTAGAGCCCGGCCGCCAGGCCCGCCGGCCCGCCGCCCGCGATGATCAGGTCGAAGTTCTCAGCCACTACCTATGAAACTCGGCGCCGCGAACTCGGATTCCGACCTCAGCCGTACTTGAACTGGACCCCGAAGCCGCCGCGCGGGGACTGGCACAGGATGTTGTCGTAGGGGCAGCCGATGGCACAGGCGCCGCACTCCACACAGTTGCCGAAGCTGACCAGGTTCTGGTTCTTCTCCTCGTCCCACTCGTACACGCCCGCCGGGCAGAAGTAGTTGCAGTACTTGCCTGTGCATTTGTCGCGACAGACGTCCTGGTTGGCGATCTCGATGTGAGGGTGGCCGGTGTCCTCCACGTACTTGTTCGTGAAGAGCTTGTCGGTCAGCTTCTCCATCCGGGGACCAGTCTATAGTCGGCTTGAGAAGACGCGGGAGCCCGCCCGGGCTGAGAGGGCCATGCCAGATGGCCGACCGCTGAACCTGATCCGGGTAATGCCGGCGTAGGGAGGTGTCGTATGGACGCGACTGTCGAGCAGCGTGCCCAGCAAGGTGCGGGCGCGGACGAGTTCCTCCGGGTGGAGGCCAGGGGCATCGACGCGGTGCCCGCCGCCGAGCGCCACGGCCGGCCCCGTGAGCTGGCCTTTCTCTGGGCTGGGGCCTTCGTCAACTACGCCAGCCTGCTGACGGCGAGCTACCTGACCGGCAGCTTCGGCCTCGGGGTCTGGGATGGCCTGCTGGCGTGCGTGCTGGGCACGGTCGCCGGAGCCCTGGTGCTGGGCCTGCTCAGCAACACCGGGCCCCGCACCGGCGAGGCGCAGATCGTCTTCACCCGCCGCGTCTTCGGCCTCCGCGGCGCCCGCGTGGGCGCCTTCCTCACCCTGTTCCTGGCCGTCGGCTGGTTCGCGGTCGACTGCGTGATCGCGGCCCAGGCCGGCTCGCGGCTGTTCGGGAGCACCTTCGTCTGGGTGCTGGTGATCGCGGCGGTGAGCGTGGCGGTGGCGGTCTACGGCCACGCCACCATCAAGGTCTTCGAAACCGTCGGCGCGCCGGTCTTTGCCGCCCTCTCAGTCGTCCTCTTCATCTCCCTGGCCGGCCAGATGCACTGGACCGCAGCGCCCACCACGGGTGGCGGCTCCTACATCGCCGCCTTCCTGGAAGGCTTCATGGTCTGCTTCGCGCTGGTCGCCTCCTGGTACCCGTTCGCGAGCGACTACTCGCGCTACCTGCCGGAATCCAGCAGCCGGGGCGCGGTCACCATTTGGCCTGTCGTCGGCGTGACCCTGCCCATGGTCCTGCTGGGGCTCTTCGGGCTCCTCCTCCCCACCATCGACCCCAAGCTGGCCGGCGACCCCATCGGCCTGATCAGCGCCCACGCGCCGGGCTGGGTGGCGGTGCCCTTCTTCGCCTTCGTGGTCCTGGGCGAGATCTGGGCCAACTACCTCGACGTGTACACCGCCGGACTGGTCACGCAGACGCTGGGCATCCGGCTCCCCCGCTGGCAGACCGCGCTCGGGTGCGGTGTGCTGGGCGCGCTCATCGCGTCGGTCGCGGTGCTGGTCAACGACTTCCACCAGGCCTACGAGAACTTCCTGATCCTGACCTACCTCTGGGCGCCCGCCTGGGCGGCCGTGGTGCTGCTGGCCTTCTTCGCCGCCGGCTACGGCCGGCGCGGCCCCGCGCTGCTGGCCTGGCTCCTGGGCACGGCCGTGAGCCTTGTCTTCGTCAACTACCCCAACCTGTTCCCCGGCCACTTCCCCAACCAGGCGCTGATCGACGCCCTGCACGGCGTCGACCTATCCGGACTCGTCAGCGTGGCCGTGGCGGCTGGCTCCTTCCTGATTCTGCGCAAAGCCTGGGCATGAAGCTGCCGGTCGCGCTCACTATCGCGGGGTCGGACTCCGGCGGCGGCGCCGGCATCCAGGCCGACCTCAAGACCTTCGCGGCGTTGGGCGTCCACGGCACCAGCGCCATCACCGCGATCACGGCCCAGAACACGCTGGGCGTAAGCGCGATCCAGGAGCTGCCGGTGGACATCATCCAGGCCCAGATCGATGCGGTCGTCGTTGACCTGGCGCCGGCGGCGGCAAAGACCGGGATGCTGTCCAGCGTGGAGATCATCGAAGCCGTGGCCGGGGCGGTCCGCGAGCACGGCCTTTCAAAGCTGGTCGTCGACCCCGTGATGGTGGCCAAGGGCGGCGCCAAGCTGCTGCGAGACGAGGCGGTGGCGGCGCTGCGCCAGACGCTGCTGCCACTGGCCGCCGTCATCACCCCCAACCTGCCGGAGGCCGAGGTCCTGCTAGGGCGTTCCATCTCCGGGCTCCAGGAGCGACGACGGGCGGCGCGCGAGCTGCTGGCGCTGGGGCCGCGGGCGGTGGTCGTCAAGGGCGGCCACTCCGGCGGGGCCGACTCCACCGACGTGTATGTCGACGCCGAGCGCGAGATGACGCTGGCGGGGGAGCGCTTCGCCACCACCAACACCCACGGCAGCGGCTGCGTGTTCTCGGCCGCCATCGCGGCCGAGCTGGCCAAGGGCGCGCCCCTGGCTCAGGCGGTCACGTCGGCCAAGGCCTTCGTCTCGGCCGCCATCGCGACCTCGCTTGAGCTGGGCCGCGGCCATGGCCCGGTCAACCCCATGTTCCGGGTGGGCGCCTAGACTGTCCTATCCCCGAGTAGACGCGACACCTGGAGGTCGCTCCAGGTAGTCAGCGGCGACGCCATTCTGTGGGTACATCACCACCCCCAGAGGAGGCGCCGCCTTGACCAATGATGACTCGCTCTTCCGTTTTCGGGTCCGAC
>DASUVY010000025.1:0-42304 GCA_036378695.1 Candidatus Dormiibacterota bacterium | reverse complement strand
GCCGACGAGCGCGAGGACGGCAACCGCGAGCAGGACGTAGATGGCGATGGTGGTGTTCATGGGCGGGAAAAACTCACTGAGTTGCCGATTTTCGCAAGAAGTATGGCAGGGGGGTTATCCCAGTCAAGACGAGTCGGTGACCGTCAACACCCCATCGGCGATCCCAGGAACCGCGATCTCGAACTCCAGCTGGTGGCCGCCCGGACCGGGCTCGCGGTCCAGCTCGACGTGCACGGGCAACGGCCGGCCCAGCGGCAGGTCGACCCGGCGGGCCAGCGGCACCCGCCCCGAGGGCGTCTCCAGCGTGACTCGTGCGCCGGTCAGGACAACCCCGTCCAGCCGGAGTCCGGAGAGGCCGGTCAGCACGGCCGGCCGCGTGCGGTTGAGCAGCGCGAAGCGCGCCGCCGAGTCGTCAACCCGCAGGCTACCCGCCTCGACCAAGCGCTCGGCCAGGAACTCCGGCACCGGCGATGGCGTGCGGCGCGCTGGCAGCTCCCTGCTGACCAGGAAATCGAGCTCGGCCCGCGCCAGCACACGCCCGCCGGTCTCCAGCTCGGCCTCCAGGCGGTACTCGCCCTCGGCGCCCAGGGGCAGGCTGAGCGCGGTCGCCTGCAAAACCGGCTCTTCGCAAGTAGGCAGCGCGAAGCCGACCTCGCCTGAGTACGACTTGCGTCGCAAGGCGTCGCGGAGGACGGCCCGGCCGGTGCGCTCAGGACGGCTGCGCCGGCGTGCCACCCACCAGCGGATCCGTGCCGGTCCCGCGACGGCCGGATCGTCGTTGACCACCAGCAGCCTGACCAGCACGGGCTCCCCCGGCTCGTAGCCGAAGCCGAAGGGCACCAGCGGCGTGAACCCGTACGGATCGGCGATCAGGCGCAGCGCCGCCATCGCCTCCCGCAGCCGCGAGTAGGCCAGACGTGGGCTGCGCGCCGCGTCCAGCATCCCGAACCCAATACCCGGAAAGGGATCGACGAGGTGGTAGACCATCGCCCCCCAATTGGCCTGGAACTTCTGGCGCCGGAGCTGGTCGGTGGCGTAGGCGACCAGACTGGCCTGGTAGTCCTCGGCCGCCTCGATCATCTCCTCGAGGGACGCGAACTGCGAGGGCAGGCCCGCGCCCTGATTGGCCCAGGCGGCGGGCTGGAAGCCGGCGTGCAGCCACGCGGGGTCCGCGTCGGCGACCGGCCAGCGCCGCCCCAACTCGTCCCAAACCGGCGAGCCGGCCGGCGGAAGAGCCTGAGCGCCGTACTCGGAAGCGAACCTCGGCTCGGCCACCCGGTACTGGTCCCAGGCGCCGCCGCGCCAACCCGGATAGAGGTGCGCGTCCGTGTCGCCGGAGCCGGCCAGGGCCGTGCGCGTCGGGTCCAGCTCCTCGAAGAGCGCCTTGGCCTCGTGGTCGACAGTGTGGTTCTGGCGCACCGCGTGGACGTCGGCCAGGTCGGCGCCGGCGCTGGCCCAGGGCGGGTCGTCGTGCGCGACCCAGGCGACCACGCTGGGCCGGTTGCCAAGCAGCTCGACCGTTTCGGCGACCTGGGTGCGCACAGCCTCCTCGAAGAAGCGGGCGTCCTCGGCGGGGGCGTGATACGCGTAGGCGAGCGTAAGCGGGAGGTCGGCGATGACCAGCATCCCCGCCGCGTCCGCCTCTCGGTAGAACTCCTCGGGCAGCACGTGCGCGTGCACGCGCAGGGCGTCCAGGTTGGCCTCGCGGGCCAGGCGGATGTCCTCGCGCAGGCGCTCGGCGGGCAGCTGGTCGAGCCGGAACGAGGGCATGTAGTTGGCGCCGCGCAGGAACATCGGCCGCCCGTTGACGCGCACCGACCAGCCGTCATGCGCCGCCCGCAGGTCGACCGCCCGAAAGCCGAAGCTGTCGGCGACCAGCGCCGACTCCCGGCCGTTCACGGTCACGGCCGCGCGCACCTCGTACATCTCGGCGGGCCCGAAGCGCCAGGGCTCCCAGCGCCGGGCCTTGGGCACTGAAAGCGTCATCGCAACCGTCTGCTCCAGCCCGCCGCCCACGCGGTACTCGCGACGCAGCCGCACCGGCTCGCCGCCCGGCCCACTTACTGTCACCCCCACCTCGCCCTGCATCTCGCGGCCGTCCAGGTTGCGCAGCCGGGCGGTCACCTCGAGGCGGCCCACGTCCGCCTCCAGGCGCGGCCGCAGCCGCAGCCAGTCGACGATCACGCTGTCCACCAGCTCCAGCTCGACCGGCCGCCACAGGCCCAGCGGGACCTCCCAGCGGTAGGGCTCGGGCAGGCTGAAGAACGCGCCCGCCGGATAGGGCCGCGCGTCACCGTCCCCGAACCAGCCGAGCAGGTGGCGCTTGGCGGCCAGGTCGGTCTCCACGGGGGATTCGCAGCAGACGACCAACGAGTTCTCGGGCCTCAGGTAGGGCGTGAGGTCGAAGCCGAAGGGGGCGAAATAGCCGTAGTGCGATCCCAGCAGGCGCCCGTTGAGCCAGACGTTGGCGGCCAGAAACGCGCCCCCGAAGCGGAGCAGCACGCGGCCGTTGTGGTCGGGCCGCGGGAAGCTGGTCCGGTACCAGATGGCGCTGCGCTCGGCGACCGCGGCCTGTTGGGCGGGGACCTCGACGTGGTGCCAGCGGCCCGAGCGACCGCTGTGCAGGCCCTCGGCCTCGCCCTCGCCCAGCGGCATCCAGCAGCACTCCCAGCCGCCCAACGCCCGCCCGCCGCCGGGAGCCTGGCTGTGCGGCAGGAAGAGGGAGTCGTTCACGCCATATAGGCTCCGTCGGCGGTCTGGCAGAAGATCACCGGCCGGCCCACGGCGGTCTCGAACCCTCCCTCGCGGCCCGCCTCCACCAGGGCCAGCACGCTGCCCCCGAAGCCGGCGCCCATGATCCGCGCGCCCAGGCAGCCGGGATGTGCGGCCGCGCGCTCCACCAGCGCATCGACCTCCGGAGTGGACACCTCGAAGTCGTCACGCAGGCTGGCGTGGGATTCGAGAAGGAGCCGGCCCAGCGCCGGCAGGTCATCCCGCTCCAGCGCGGCCACGAAATCGTCCACGCGGCGCAGCTCGCTCTCCACGTGGCGCTGGCGCTTGGGCATCCGCGCCTCGGCCTCCTGGCGCCGGAGGTTGTATGGCGTGCCGGCGAGGTCGCGCTCGACGCCCGACTCGATGACCGCGATCAGCACCGCCGGCGGGAAGGGCACATACCGGTACTCCAGGGTGCCGCAGTCGAGCAGCAGGGCGTGCCCGGCCCGGCCCAGCGCGGCGGCGAACTGGTCCATGACGCCCACCATGACTCCTCGGGCGGCCTGCTCCGCCGCCTGGCAGGCCAGCGCGGCTTCGGGGCCGGGCAGGTCGGGCCGCAGGCCGGCCGCCACCGAGACGAGCAGGGCCGCCGAGGAGCTGATGCCCGCACTGGGCGGCACCGTCGACTGGACGTGCACGCGCTGCGGCGGCGCGCCCAGGCGCTCCCCGATGGCGCGCACGAATCGCAGCCCGTCGGGGACCGCACTGATCACCTCCCACTCCGTGGCCGCCTCCCCGGTCGAGGTCGTGAAGCGGTCGATGGCGCACGGGAGCACCCTGCCTCCGAGGTAGTCGACGTGCTCTCCGATCAGGTTGACGCGCCCGGGTGCGCGCCCGGTCCAGGTCTCCTCAGGCCTCACGCAGCTGCTTGGCGGTCTCCTCCGCCCGGGCGTCGAGGATGAAGGCCCCGGCCCCCAGCTCCGAGCCGGCCAGCATCTTCAGCTTGTCCGCGGTGCGGTTGGGCGGGTAGAGCTCGACGTGGAAGTGGTGATAGCGATGGCCCCGCCCGGGCGGCCGGGCGTGCATCGCCATCACGTAGGGCAGCGGCTTGTGGAAGAGGCGGTCGTAGCGCTCGAGCAGGTTCTTGAGCACACGCGCGAAGCCCCAGGCCTCGGCGTCGTCGAGCTCGAGCAGCGAGCCCAGATGGCGGTGGGGCGCGATGTGCACCTCGTACGGCCAGCGCGCGAAGTAGGGCACGAAGGCCACCCAGCCGGCCTCCTCGACCACGCGCCGAGGGCCTCTCTCTTTAGCCAGCACCTCGCAGTAAAGACAGCGCCCGGTCTTCCGCTGGTGCGCGCGGGCGCTGGCCAGCTCGGTCTCGATCACCGGCGGGATGAAGGGGTAGGCGTAGATCTGGCCGTGCGGGTGGCTGAGGGTCACGCCGATCTCCTCGCCCCGGTTTTCGAAGACGAAGACGTAGCGCACGCCCTCCAGCTTCGAGAGCTCGCGCACGCGGTCCTGCCAGACCTCGACCAGGTCCCGCACTTGCTGCAGGGGCTGGGCGCCCAGGGAGGAGTCGTGGTCCGAGGTGTAGCAGACGACCTCGCACCTTCCCTGTTTGCCCGTGTAGCTGGGGAACCGGTTCTCGAAGACGGCGATGTGGTAGTCGGGCAGCGGGATCTCGGTCGTGGGGCGACCCGGCCGGGTCGGGCAGAGCGGGCAGTGGGCGGCGTCGGGGTGGTACGTCCGCTCCTGGCGCCAGGGCGCCACCGTCACCCACTGCCCGAGGAGCGGGTGCCAGCGCAGCTCGCTCAAGGTTTGGTAAGCGCCTTCTCCACGGCCTCGTCGGGGGTGGCCACCGTCTCCAGGCCGTCCACCCGCCAGGTGTCGAGGCAGAGCACGCGGCGGCCGAGGCGGCGCGCGAAGCCGATCTCGCTCAGCGTTCCCCAGCCCTGGCCGATCGCGATCACGGCGTCGGCGGCGGTCACGATGAGCGCGTTGCGCGCCTGGCCGAGGCCGGTGGGCAGGGCCACCGTCAGATAGGCGTTGGCGCCCTCGCGGGACTCGCCGGGCAGCAGGCCGACGACCGTCCCGCCGGCGCCATTGGCGCCGCGGCTGGCCGCCTCGCTCACACCGCCCAGGCCGCCGCACACGATCACCGCGCCGCGCTCGGCCAGCAGCCGCCCCACCGCTTCGGCCAGACGCAGCTGCTCAGGGTCCGCGGCCGAGGCTCCGCAGACGGCGACGTAGGCGGTCACGGTAGCCAGTAGACTAAGGCGGCAGCCGGGCGGAGCCCGGCGAGTCCACTGCCCGTGTGGCGAAGGAGGTGAGGCGCAAGTTGGATCACCCTAGTCGTGGAGCCAGCCGCCTCGTTTGCCCGCCGGGAGCTGTGGAGGGGTCGACCCTCTAGCAGGCTCTCGACAGATTCTCCTCTGGCTCCTGGAGTCGGAGGCGGAAGCTCCGCGAGCAACGTCCGTCCAGAGTGGATGGGGGACCGGGACCTTCGGGTCCCGGTCCTTTTTTCCTTATGGTTCGTCCGTGACCCAGGACCTGGCCGAGATGGTCAACACCCACCCCGAGGGCTGGATCAGGGCGATGGGACTCCACCTCTCGCGGGCCACCGCCGACGAGGTCACCTGCGAGTGGGTGATCGGCCCCCAGCACCTGCAGAGCTACGGCATCGTGCACGGTGGAGTGCACTGCGGGGTGATCGAGACCCTGGCCTCGGTGGGCGCCGCCGCCTGGGCCATGCAGCACGGGCTGGCCGTGGTGGGCGTCGAGAACAACACCTCCTTCGTGCGCGCCGTGCGCAGCGGCCGGCACCTGCATGCGGTCGCCGTGCCCCTCACCCGCGGCCGCAGGTCGCAGCTGTGGGAGGGACGGGTGCTGGACGAGGAGGACAAGCTGGTCGCGGTCGGCCGGGTGCGGCTGCTGTGCCTCCCCAAGGAGGACGCCGACACGGTCGGCCGCTAGCGTCGCCGTTTGTATACAAACAGCTTGCTCAGCCGAGCCTCAAGACCGTCGTTTGTATACAAACGACCACTCTGGGGCCGGTCCGCCGCTAGCGGCCGGAGCCCTGGATGTACCCCAGGATGATCTCGTCGATCAGCCGCTCGACCGGCGCCAGGTCGTCCGTGAAGACCTGGCCGTGGTAGTCCGACAGCCGTAGGTTCCCGTGCGACACCGCGCTGGCGCCGACCTCCGCCCACAGCCCACTCCCGGTCGCCAGGTTGGCCTCTACACCTGCCGGCGAGGTCGGCTCGGTGGTGCCGTAGAGCATGGTGTTGCTGAAGGCGGGCACGTCGACCAGGTAGACCTGGTCGAAGCTCGCGGCCATGGTGCTGCCCAGCGCCGCCACCAGGCGGTAGTCGGTGCGCGTACGCCCGGCGTTGACCACCGCCACGCCCCCCGGCGCCAGGTGCTTGCGCGCCAGGTCGAAGAACTCCTTGGTGGTCAGGTGGAAGGGGATGTACGGCTGGCGGTAAGCGTCCATCACGATCACGTCGTACTTGTCCTCGGGCGGCCGCGTGGCCAGCCAGTAGCGCGCGTCCTGCACCGCCACGTGCGTCCCGGTCTGGTCGAGATGGAAGTAGCGGCGGCCCACCGCCACCACGTCGGGGTCGATCTCCACGCCGGTGATGTCCACCGCGTCCCCGAAGGCGGCCCGGTCCTGGCGAGCGCTGGTGCCCCCGGCCAGGCCCAGGATCAGCACCCGCTTGGGCACGGGCTCGGCGCCGACCGGCGCGCGAAAGGCCGAGGCGATGACCACATAGTCCCAAGGGCCGCCGGTGGTGAGCGCGCCCGGGTCGTAGATGGAGTGGATGGCCTGGCCCTCGTTGAGCAACAACTGGGTCTGGGCGCCGACCCGAACGACCTGGATGTACTGGTAGGGCGACTCCTTCTCGTAGAGTAGAGTGCCCTGCTCCGGCGGCTTGACCGCCGGCGGTACGAAGACCCCGGCCAGGACCACCACCAGCGCCAGCGCGGCGTACCAGCGCCGGCGCGGGACCGGCCACAGTCCGAGCACCGAGGGCAGCAGCAGGGCCAGGCTGAAGCCGATCAGAGTGGGCCGGGTCCCGTAGGTCGGGATGAACCAGAAGACGGGCAGGAAGGTGCCCAGGATCGACCCCGCCGTGCTCAGGGCGTAAACGGCGCCCGCGGTGTTGCCGCCGGTGCTGACGTCGCGGAGCAGGAGCCGGATGGCGAAGGGCGACACGCAGCCCAGCAGAACCACGGGCACCGCGAACAGAGCCAGGACCGCCAGCAGCGTGCCCAGCACCAGCCCGGCGTCGAGCGTCTTGAAGCCCTGCTGTGAGACCAGCAGGATCGGATACGAAGCCAGCGGTATGAGCCCGATCCAGAGCCCGGCCCAGGCCGTCAGCTGGAACAGGAGCTCAGGGCGCGGATGGCGGTCGGCCAGGCGGCCGCCCAGCACGTAGCCTGCGCTGAGATAGACCAGGACCAGCCCGATCAGGACGCCCCAGACGTAGAGGCTGGTGCCGAAGTAGGGCGCCAGCAGCCTCGACGCGCCGAACTCGACGGCCAGCGAGGCCATGCCGCTCACGAACACGAGCGGTAATAGGAGTCGCCTAGCCACCCGACACCAGCAGGATGTCCGTCCCGGTCACCGAGCGGTAGTTTGCGATCTCCTTGCGATCTGCCGCCGCCAGCACGCGCAGGCCGCCGGTGCCGAGCGCATACAGGAAGTTGCCGTCGCGGCTGACGGCCACCGAGGCCGCGCTCACGCTGCCCGGCCAGTAGAGGGTGCCGCCGTCCGGCGAGAGGCCCGGCCGGCCCTCGCCGCCGGGCCCGTGGCCCTGGCCCGCCAGGCGCGGGCCCGGGTCGATGCGGAACCAGTCGCCCGAGGGGTAGGCGAGCACCGACTCCTCGCGCCGGACCGGCCGCAGATCGTAGGCGGGGCCGGCGGGCAGGTTGAGCGTCGCCGCCGGCGGCGTGGTGCCGGCGCAGTCGAAGACGACAGCGCCCCGCACCTCGGCCAGCGGCGCGTCCGGGCAGTCGGAGGCCAGCGGCACCTCCCGGCCGTTCTCGGGCGCGATCAGCGACCAGGCGCCCGCGTAGCCGATCACCGCCACCGAGTCCACGCGCAGCAGCTGGGCGTCCTGGGGCACGCCCTCGCGCCAGAGCTGGCGGCCGGCCTGGTACCCGAAGAGGCTGCCGTCGGCGCCCTTGACCACCAGCACGGTGCGGGCTCCCACGAAGTTGGTGAGCCGGGGCGCCGGCACCAGGGCGACCTGGTAGGGCCCGGCGCCGCGAATGGCGTCCAGGCGGTCGACCCGCAGCGGCCGCCCCGCTCGCACGCGGTAGAGGTTGAGGTCGTCGCCCGCCACGTAGGCCTCGTCGAGGTCGCCGCCGCCGGTGAGGGTGGCGTCGAAGGCGCCCGCCGGCAGCGGGCCGGCGGGTGAGCCGTCGCTGGCCTCATAGGCGCTGACCTGGTTCTGGGGGCCGCTCACGAAGAGCAGCTCATTGGGCGGCTTGGTGGGCCCGACGGCGACGCCCTGGCAGGCCGCCACCAGCACGACCGCCAGCAGCAGCGCCTTCACCGACCCGTACGTTAATCCGGCGTCTGCTGAGCCCAGTCCTTTGCCTCTGTGCCGAGAGGCAGCGGCAGCCGCACCTTGACCTCCGCGATCAGGTCCCCGGCGGGGCCCTTGGCGGTATCGGGCATGCCCAGGCCGCGCAAGCGCAGGCGGGCGCCATTCTGAGTCTCGGGCTTGACTGTCAGGTGCACGCGGCCGCCCTTCAAGGTCGGCACCTGGACCTCGCCGCCCAGCAGTGCCGTGCGCAGCGAGACGGCGACCTGCACGTGGACGTCCTTGTCCTCGCGCCGGAACTGCGGGTCCGGCGTGACCTGGACGCGCGCCAGCAGGCCCGGCACCCGCAGCAGGGTGCCGTCGGCGACGCCGGCGGGCACCTTCACCTCCAGGCGGCGGCCGTCGGGCAGGTCGACCAGCCGGCTGGTGCCCGTGTAGGCCTCGCGCAGGTTGACCTGCACGATGCCCTCGGCCTCGGCAGGCCGGCGGGCGGCCCGGGCGCCTCCGCCCGCACCCGCGCCGAAGATCGAGCCGAAGAGGTCGCCGAAGTCGGCGGCCCCGCCACCGTCCCCGCCGAAGATGCGGTTGAGCTCCTCGGGGTCGATGGCCTGGTACTGGACGCGGGGCCCGCGCCGGCTCCGCCCCTGCTCATCCGGTGAGACGCCCGCGGCCTGGGCGGCTTGCCAATCCTCGCCGAAGGCGTCGTAGAGCTTGCGCTTCTCGGCGTTGGCCAGCACGTCGTGGGCCTGCGAGATCTCCTTGAAGCGCTTCTCCGCCTCTTTATCCCCGGGGTTGGCGTCAGGGTGGTATTGGCGCGCCAGCTTGCGGAAGGCGGCCTGGATGTCCTTCTTGGTCGCGTTGCGAGCCACCCCCAGGGTGTCGTAGTAGTCCTTCGTCTTCGGCATCGGGCTCTATTTACCGCGTACCGGGGCGCGACTAACTCAATGGCAGAACTTCGGCGCGGATGCCGTCGGGGCCGAACTCGAGGATGCCCACCGAGGGCTGGGCCACGCGGCGCCGGTGGCGGATCACCTGCAGCCAGCTCCACTCGAACCAGCCCGGCTTCCGCCGCAGGCGGCGGTCGGCGGCGGCGCGATCCGTCTGGTAGACGGCGCCGGGGTTGAACACCAGGCGGCCCTCACGCCGGTCGACGGCCGCGTGATGGGTGTGCCCGTAGACGATGGCGTCCGCGCGTGGAAAGCGCGCCCGCAGCCAGCGGTGGAGACCGGGCTGGGGCCAGATGTAGCCCAGCGTGATGGTGCCCACGAAGGTGATGGGCTCCTCCAGCAGACGGCTGCGATTGCCGTGGATCAGCGCCACCCGGCGCCCCGCGATCTCCAGCTCGCGCTCCAGGGGTAGCTGCTGCAGGGCCGGGTCGTGGTCGCCGCGCACCGCCTCCACGGGAGCGATTCCGCGCAGCCGCTCCAGCGCTTCGGGCCGGCCCACGTCACCGGCGTGCAGGATCAGCTGGCAGCCGTTCAGGCGCTCGAAGACGGCCTCGGGAAGCTCGTCCAGGAACTCGGCGAAGTGGGTGTCCGCGATCACGCCGACGCGCATCCGACCAACTGTACCTTCGAGACGAATTGGCAAACGATCTTGACAAATTGGTAACTGCTAGTTTCTAATTGGGTCATGAACGACCCAAGACGCGATATTCTGGCAGCCGTCGCCCGCGGCGAGCTGGCGCCGGAAGAGGGCGCCCGCCGCCTCGAGGAGCTCTCGGCGCTGCCTCCCGGCCCGGCGGCGCCCGCATTGCCACCGCCGATCATCGAAGCCAGGCCCGTGGCCACCGACACAGCGATCCAGCGAGTCCGGGTGAGTCGGGCTCTGGGCACCGCCGAGATCGTCGGCGATCCCAGCGTCCAGGGCGCAGTCGCTGACGGACCGCACGTGGCCCAGCGCGAGGGCGACACCCTGGTCATCCGCAACGCCGACTTCGAGGCTGAAGACGACGAGGAAGGGACGACGTTCCGCTTCCGGCGCGGCGGCATTCACGTCCGCGCCGGCAGCCGGACCCGCGTGAGCATCGGCGGCGATCCCAATCCCATTCGGGTGCGCATGAACCCCGACCTCGACCTTGAGGTCGACGGCTCCGCAGGCAGCATCCGGATCCGCGACGTTCACGGCGCCATCCGCGCCTCCGCCCAGGCCGGCTCGCTCCACATCGACGGCTTCCGAGGCCCGCTCGACCTCTCGGTGCAGGCCGGCTCGCTGCGCGGGTCGGGCACACTGACCGCCGGCGTCTCCCGCATCAACTGCGACGCCGGCAGCGTCCACCTGGACCTCAAGAAGGGCTCCAGCGTGCGCATCAAGGCGCGCTCGACGTTGGGCAAGGTCAGCCTGGGCGACTCCGACACCATCTCGGTCGGCAGCAACCCCCGGGAGCTGGTGATCGGGGGCGGCGAGGCCAGCCTGGAGATCGACGCCACCATGGGCTCGGTCCGGATTTCGGCGGACCAGTGAGCAAGCCCAAGCCCAATCGCACCCCGCCGCGCAGCTGCCCCGTCTGCGGCGACACGATGGCCCTCACCCGGCTCTCCTGTCCGTTCTGCGACACCGAGCTGGCCGGGAACTTCGAGTCCTGCGAGTTCTGCGCCCTGGGCGCCGAGGACCGCGAGGTCCTGCGGGTCTTCCTGGCCTCGCGCGGCAACATGAAGGACCTCGAGCGCCACCTCGGCGTGTCCTACCCGACCGCGCGGGCGCGCTTCGACGCCCTGCTCACGCGGCTCGGGCTGGAGCCGCCCAAAGCCGCTGCACCCAGCCGCGTCGAGCTCATGGAGCAGGTCGCCCGCGGCGAGATCGACATCGATGAAGCACTGAGGAGGCTGTCATGAACGTCGAGCCCATGCTGCTGCTGCAGATCGCCGAGGAGCGGCGCCGGCGCCTGATCCAGGAAGCCGAGCGCGAGCGGATTGTCCGGGCGGCGCGAGTCTCCTCCCCGCCCAGTGGGGAGGTCCGCCCCGAGGGCGGGGTGGGGAACGTGGTCCGATCGCTGCTGGGGGTCAAGCAGCCATCGCTGCCGTAACACCCACCGCAGGCGGCTGGTCGCGCTACCGCGCGCTCCTGGCCTGGCCGGACTTCGCGGCCTTCTGGACCGCGCAGTCACTGAGCTTGCTGGGCGACATGTTCAGCTACCTGGCGCTGGCCTGGCTGGTGCTGCAGATGACGGGCTCGGGCGCGCAGCTGGGAGCGGTCCTGGCGGTGCAGGGCATCCCGCGGGTGCTCCTCATGCTGGTGGGCGGCGCCCTCAGCGACCACCTCTCGGCCCGCCTCACGATGCTGGTTTCGGCGGCGGGCCGGACCCTGGTCGCGGCCGCGCTGGCCGCGCTGGTCCTGGCCCACGCCGCGCAGCTCTGGGAGATCTACGTCGCGGCCTTCCTGCTGGGCGCCATCTCCGCCTTCTTCATCCCCGCCCTCACCTCCTTCCTGCCCCAGCTCGTCCCCTCGGAGCTCCTCGAGCCGGGCAACGCCTCGGTGCAGCTGAGCAAGCAGCTCTCGGTCGTCCTGGGCCCGGCGCTGGCCGGGCTCACGATGGCGGCCTACGGGCCGGGCGTGGCCTTCGCGGTCGACGCCGCCTGCTTCGCGCTCACCGCCTGCCTGCTCCTGCTGATCCGGGCCGGCATCGCGCCGGGGGCCCACCGCCCCACGGCCGGCGAGCTGCTGCGCAGCGTCGCCGATGGGCTGCGCTACGTCTGGCAGTCGATCCCGCTGCGCGCCTTCATGACCGCCACCACGGTCCTCAACCTCGCCTTCGCGGGCCCCAGCACCGTTGGGCTGACGGTCCTCGCCCGCCAGCGCCTGGGCGGCCCCGCCGGGCTGGGCTGGGCCCTGGGCGGGTTCGGCGCCGGCGCCGTGATCGGCGCCCTGGTCACCGGCAGCCTGCCGGCGCTCCGCCGTCCGGGCCGGCTTCTGATCGCGGTGTGCGTGTGGCTGGGCGTCGGTCTGACCCTGCTCGGCATCCTCCCCAATCTGGCCACCGTGGTGGTGACCACCTTTCTGATGGGCCTGGCCGTGGGCGTCGTCAACACCTTCGCCATGTCCTGGACCATGCGGTTTACCGAGCAGCGGATGCTCGGCCGGGTGATGTCTCTAATGATGCTGGCCGGCTTCGCCCTGGGCCCGCTCTCCTACGCCGTCGCCGGCCTGCTGGTCGAGATCCAGCCGGCGGTCGTCTTCGCAGCGGGCGGGGCGCTGCTCATCCTGACCGGCCTGGTCTGCGTCTCCAGCCGCACCTTCCGCTCGCTGTGATCCCGGCGCTGCTGCGGCGCGCGGGCGACTTTCGCTGGTACTGGGTCGGCCAGACCGTCTCGCTCTTCGGCGACCAGATCACCAACGTGGCCGTGCCCCTGGTGGCGGTGCTCTATCTGCACGCCAGCCCGGCCGAGATGGGCTACCTGGTGGCTGCGGCCTGGCTGCCCTACCTGCTCTTCGCGCTGCAGGCCGGCGCCCTCGTCGACCGCTACGGCCACCGACGGTTGATCATGATCACGGCTGACCTGAGCCGCGCGCTGCTGCTGCTGACCGTGCCCGCGGCCGCCGCGCTGCACCACCTCACCCTGCTCCAGCTCTACGCGGTGATCTTCCTCAACGGCACCCTGAGCGCTTTCTTCAACGTCTCCATGGCCACGCTCTTCGTCTCCATGCTGGAGCGTGAGGAGTACCTGCAAGGCCAGTCGCTGCTCAATGGCAGCCGCGCCTTCTCCTTCGTGGGCGGCCCGGCCGTGGCCGGCGCCCTGGTGCAGGCGTTCTCGGGCCCCATAGCCCTGGTCGTCGACGCCTTCAGCTTCCTGGTCTCGGCACTCTGCCTCGCGGTCATCAAGCCCGTGGAACCGCCCATCGAGGAGCGCAAGCCCGGCCATTTCCTGGAAGGAGTCCGGTTCATCGCCCGCTCGCCGGTGATGCGCGGATCGCTGGCCGCCACGGCGACGATCAACCTCTTCCAGCTCAGCTATTCGGCGCTCGCGATCCTCTACGTGGTGCGCTACCTGCACATCGGACCCGGCCTGCTCGGCGCCATCCTCAGCGGCGGGGCTGTCGGCGGACTGCTGGGGTCGGTGCTGGCCGGACGCCTGGGGCGCCGCATAGGCGTGGGCCCGGCCTACACGCTGGGCTGTCTGATCTTCACCGCGCCCCTCGTTCTGACACCGCTGGCCGGCGGACCCCAGGCGCTGGTGGTGGCCATGCTGGTGGCTGCGGCGCTGGGCAGCAGCCTGGGGGTGATGGTGCTGGACATCAATGTGGGAGCCATCTTCGCCGCGCTCATACCCAACACGCTGCGCTCGCGGGTGTCCGGCGCCTACACCGTCGTCAACTATGGCGTCCGCCCGGTGGGCTCGGTGCTGGGCGGGCTGGTGGCCAGCTGGATCGGCGTCCGGCCGACGCTTTTCGTGGTCACCATCGCCGCCATCGCCGGCGTGCTCTTCCTGCTGCCCTCCCCCATCCCGCGGATGCGCGACCTGCCGGAGCCCGCGGCCGCTTAGGCCGTGACGTTGGCGGCCAGGTCCTCGGGCCGGGGGTCCGGCTGCGCTTCGGCCCAATCGGCGGCTTCGGCCGCCTCGCCGTCGCACTCGCTGCGGACCGCGCGTGCCTGCTCGTCGCTCAACCAGCCACGCTCCGCCAACCAGGCTTCGAAGCGCACCAGCGGATCGTGGCGGGTGGCTTCCTCCACCTCCTCGGGCATCCGGTACTTCGCCTGGTTGTCCTCCGAGGTGTGGGCGTTGATGCGCCAGATCCGGGCCTCGATCAGCGTCGGGCCCTGGCCCGCTCGGGCGCGCGCCACCGCCGCCCGGCAGGCCTCGTAGCAGGCGGGCACGTCGGTGCCGTCGACCGCGGCCCCGCCGATCCCGTAACCCGCCGCCTTGGCCGAGAGATCGAGGTTCCCGCTCTGCAGGCGCAGCGGCACCGAGATCGCGTAGCCGTTGTTCTCGCAGACGAAGACCACCGGCAGCTTGTGGATGCCGGCGAAGTTGAGGCCCTCGTGGAAGTCGCCCTTCGAGGTGGACCCATCGCCGAATGTGCAGAGCACCACGCCCCCGTCGCCGCGCACCTTGCAGGCGTAGGCCAGCCCGGCGGCCTTGGGGATCCAGGCTGCGACCACCTGGGAGACCGAGGCGATGCGCAGTCGCGAGGAGCCGAAGCAGCCGCCGGGGATGTTGCGGCCGGCGGTCAGGGGGTCGCCGGCCTTGGCGAAAACCGCAAGCATCCACTCCCGCGGCGTCAGGCCGCGCGTGACCGCGCTGCCCAGTCCCCGGTAGTGCGGCACCAGCCAGTCATTCGGCCCATCCAGGGCGGCCGCGGCGGCCACCTGGATGCCCTCGTGCCCGCGCGCCGAGCCCACGAAGGGAGCCCGGCCCTGGCGGACCAGCATGTGCATGCGGTCGTCGAGGGCCTTGGTCGTGCACATCCAGCGGTGAATGCGCAGATAAGTCTCGCGGTCTAGCTGACCGTCGGTCTCGACTCGCCCGCCCCCTGCTCGCTGATCGGCGCCATCACCACCAGCACGCCGTAGCGCAAGGTCGCCCGGGCCCGCGCCGGGTCGACCGGACGCGGCAGCGCCAGCTCCAGCCGCCATTGGCCCACCTGCCACTCGTGGCGATGGTAGTGCTGATCCGCCTGCGGGTACTTGTTCTCGGCGGTGACGGTCGCGGCCGGAGCCCGGCATCGGCCGAGATGTGGTTGGCTCTTGGGCTCCAGGGGCAACCGAAACCGGGCGGATGCGGTCTAGAAGCCTTCCGACTCGCCGCTCAACGCCGCCGCCAGCTCGACCACGTCCTCCGCCGATACGCCGAGACCCTCCAGGTGCTCGTAGTAGCGGGATTGGAAGGCGGCGAAGTCGCTGCGCGCGGCGCGCTCCTCGCGCACCCGCTTGACCTCGTTCATCACCTTCGCGACCAGGTCGGAGTCGTAGCGCACGCCCGCCTCACGCAGCGCGTGCTCGATGACCAGCGCGCCCGAGTGCTTGCCGTAGACGTACTCGATGCTCGCGCCCAGGTCTTCGGGCGGGATGAACTGGTAGATCGCGGGATGGATGAGCATCCCCGCGGTGTGGATCCCCGATTCATGGCGGAACACGTTCAGGCCGATACCCGGCTCCATCGGCTGCACCGGGATGCCGCTGAAGCGCTCCATGCGCCGCGCCAGCTCGCGCAGGCGCTCGTAACGGAAGCCGGGGATGTCGATGTCGAACAGATACTTCAGCTGCAGCAGCACCTGGTGCATGGGCGCGTTGCCGGTTCGCTCGCCGATGCCGTTGACCGAGGTCGTGAACACCTCCGCCCCACTGCCCAACGCCACCACCGTGTTCCATGCCCCGATGCCGAGGTCGTTGTGGAAGTGCACCACCAGGGGCGCCTCGGGCGCCGCCGCCTTGATCTTCGGTATGTACTCACGCACCGCGTACGGCGAGTAGCAGCCCACGGTGTCCGGCGTGGAGGGCCGCGTGCCGCCCGCCGCCAACCCCTCGCGGTGGATGCGCGCGATGTAATCGGGATCGGCGCGCGAGCCGTCCTCGCCGCCGAACTCGATCTCGCGCGCGCCCTGCTCGCGCGCGTACGCGATGGCCTCGCACATCATGCGCAGGTTGGCGTCGCGGTAGTAGTCGAGCGGCAGCTCCAGCCACTCCGACGCGGGAATCCCTTCGCGCGCCAGCAATGAACGCCCCAGCTTGTACTTGATGTGCAGGTCGGACGCGCTGGTGAAAACGAAGTACGTCACTTCGTCGCGCGCGTAGCCGAGCTCGTCGATGGCGCGCATCGTGGCGTCGATGTCGCCCCGCGTGCTGCGCATCATGCACAGCACCTCCAGGTCCTCCCGGATGTCGCCGCGCCGGCGCCCCTCCAGGATCAGCTTCAGGGTTTCGCGCTCAGATTCGGAAACGGCCGGAAAGCCGACGTCCATGATGTGCACGCCGATCGCCGACAGCTCCTTGGCCAGATCGTACTTGACGCGCGGCGAGAACGCGACGCCCGGCATCTGCTCGCCGTCGCGCAGCGTGTCGTCATAGACGCGGATGCGTTCCGCCGGCGGAAATTGAAGGTCGTGCGTGAAGCGCGCCGGGTCGCGCGCGAGCTCCTCTAAAGGTTCTTGGAGCTCGACGGGCGCATCGTCAGGCAGACTGGCGCTCCTTCAAGCGCTCACGCACCCACGGCACCAGCCCGCCCATCTTGATGAGCTCGTTCATGAAGGGCGGAAAGGCGTCGCAGCGGTACTCGTCGCCCTGCGTGAAGTTGCGGATCACGCCCTCGTCCAGGTCGATCTCCAGCTCATCGCCCTCCTTCACCGCCTCGGCCGCCTGCGGCGACTGCAGGATCGGGAAGCCGAGGTTGATCGAGTTGCGGAAGAAGATGCGCGCGAAGGAGTCGGCCACCACCACGCCCACGCCGGCGCCCCGGATGGCCACCGGCGCGATCTCGCGCGACGATCCGCAGCCGAAGTTGGAGCCGGCCACCAGGATGTCGCCGGCGCTGATCTTCTTGGACCAGCCGTCCTCGTTGCCGGGCACGCCCTCCATGGCGTGCTCGCCCAGCTTCTTCTCGTCCAGCGAGTAGATCGCGTACTTGGCCGGGATGATCTGGTCGGTGTCGACGTTGTTGCCGAAGGTCCAGGCGCGGCCGCGGATGACAGAGCTCACGCGTACACGAGCTCCTTGCCGACGACCTCCTTGGGGTGCACGATCTCGCCCGCCACCGCCGAGGCCGCGGCGACCACCGGGTTGGAGAGGTAGACCTGCGCCGTGGGATCGCCCATGCGGCCGGGGAAGTTGCGGTTGGAGGTCGAGAGGCAGACCTCGCCCGCGCCGACCACGCCCATGTGGCCGCCCAGGCAGGCGCCGCAGGTCGCCACGGTCCAGCCGGCGCCCGCGTCCATGAAGATCCCGATCAATCCTTCGCGCTCGGCCTGGCGCGCCACCTGCGCGGAAGAAGGCGTGACGATCAGGCGCACGTGCGGCGCGATCTTGCGGTCCTTGAGCACGGCGGCGGCGCGCCGCAGGTCGCCGATCTTGCTGTTGGTGCAGGAGCCGATGAAGACCTGGTCGACGCGCGTGCCCGCCACCTCGTCGATGGGCGCGGTGTGGTCGGGCGACATCGGTTTGGCGAGCGTGATCGGTATCGACGCGGCGTCGTACTCGAACGTCTTCTCGTACTCGGCGTCAGGGTCTGACGCGACCGGCGTGTAGGCGCGCTGCGCGCGTCCCTCCAGGAACTCGCGCGTCACCTCGTCGAAGCCGATGATGCCGTTCTTGGCGCCCGCCTCGATGGCCATGTTGGTCATGGTCAGGCGACCTTCCATGTCGATGTGCGCGATCGCGTCGCCGGCGTGCTCCATGGCCTTGGAGCGCGCGCCGTCGACGCCGATGCTGCCTATCACGTGCAGGATCAGGTCCTTAGCCTCCACCCACTGCGGAAGCCGGTTGTGGTACACGAAGCGCAGCGTCTCGGGCACCCGAAACCACAGCTCGCCCAGCGCCATCACGCAGGCCAGGTCGGTCGACCCGATGCCGGTGGCGAAGTTGTTGAGCGCGCCGTAAGTGCAGCTGTGGGAGTCGGCGCCCACCACCAGCTCGCCGGGCAGCACCAGCCCGCGCTCCGGCAGCACGGTGTGGCAGATGCCGCCCTGTCCCACCTCGAAGTACCACTTGATGCCCATCTCGCGCGCGAACTCGCGCGTCATCCGGCCCAGGCCCGCGCTGGCGATGTCCTTGGCCGGCTGGAAGTGATCCTGCACCACCGCCATCCGGTCGACGTCCCAGACCTTCTGGGCGCCCATCTGCTCGCGCATGATCTTGCCCGCGGGCGGGATGGTCAGGTCGTGGCCCATGGCGAAGTCGACCTTCGCCAGCAGCAGGTCGCCGGGCCTGACCGCCTCCCGGCCGCTGGCGCGGGCCAGGATCTTCTCGCTCATCGTCATGCCCATGGTCTTGTCAGTCCTTCAGGTATTTCACGACCGCGTCGCCCGCCTCAGAGGTGCTGAGCGAGCCGCCCACGTCGCGGGTGCACTCGCCGCGCCTGAGCGCCGTCGCGACCGCGTTTTCGATCCTCTTCGCCGCCTCGCCGAAGCCGAGGCTCTCGACCATCATAGCCCCGCTCAAAATCGCCCCCGCCGGGTTCACCAGCCCCTTTCCGGCCAGGTTGGGGGCGCTGCCGTGGACCGGCTCGAAGAGCCCGCGGCCCGCGTCCGGGTTGAGGTTGCCCGAGGGCGCGATGCCCATGCCCCCGATGAGCTGGGCCGTGAGGTCGGAGAGGATGTCGCCGAAGAGGTTGCCGGTCACCATGACCTCGAACTGGGTCGGGTCGCGCACCAGCTCCATGGCCGCGGCGTCGACATAGAGGTGGCGCGCGCCGGTCCCCGGGTGCCGCGCCCGGGCGGCCTTGAAGGCGTCCTGCCACAGACCGCCCGCGTGCTGCATGGCATTCGACTTGTCGACCATGCAGACCTCGCGCCGCGCGCGTCCGAAGGCGTAGTCGAGGATCCGGTTGACGCCGCGCGCCGTGTTGACGTCCTCCTGCACCGCCAGCTCGTCGAGCGTGCCTTTCTTGAAGCGCCCGCCCATGCCCACGTACAGGCCTTCGGTGTTCTCGCGCACGACCAGCAGGTCGACCTGCCGGCGGGCCTCCTCGCGCAGCGGCGAGAGGCGGTCGTCGTAAAGCCGCGCCGGGCGCAGGTTGACGTAGAGGTCGAGCTCGAAGCGCAGGCGCAGCAGCACCTGGGCCGCGTAGCCGACGTTGGGCACCCGCGGGTCGCCGATGGCGCCGAAGAGGATGGCATCGGCCTGCTGGACTTGACTGAAGGTCGCGTCCGACATTGCCGGCTCGCCCCGCAGCACAGGCTCGGCGCCGACCTCGAACTCCTCGAACGCCAGTTGCTCTTCGAGGCCCGCAACGCGCAGGACCTTGATCGCCTCCGGAACCACCTCGCGGCCGGCGCCGTCGCCGGGCAGGACCGCGACCTTCTTCACGCTCAGCGCACTGCGGCCGCAGGTGACTCCCGCAGCTTGAAACGCTGGATCTTGCCGGTCGCCGTCTTGGGCAGCGACTCGACGAACCGGAAGTCGCGGGGGCACTTGAAATGGGCCAGCCGCTCGCGCACGTAGTCGCGCAGCTCGACTTCGAGCTCGACCGTCTCGGTACGGTCTGGCTGCAGCACCACGTAGGCCTCGGGCCGGATCAGGCGCTGCTCGTCGATCATGCCCACCACCGCGCACTCCAGCACCGCCTCGTGGCTGTTGATGACCGCCTCCACCTCGGTCGGGCTGACCCAGATCGCTCCCACTTTGAGCATGTCGTCGGCGCGGCCCTGGTAGGCCAGGAAGCCGTCAGCGGACCGGATGTACTTGTCGCCGGTGCTGATCCACTCGCCCCGGATCGTGCGCTTGGTGCGCTCGTGCTGGTTCCAGTAGTAGGCGCAGATGGAGTCGCCCTTGACCATCAGCGTCCCCAGCTCGCCGTCGGGCACCGGCTGCCCCTCCTCGTCGACGACCTTCACCTCGTAGCCGGGGACCACCGTGCCCGACGAGTCCGGCCGGACCTCGCCCGGCCGGTTGGAGACGAAGATGTGGCAGATCTCGGTGGACCCGATGCCGTCCAGGATCTCGACGCCGGTCCGGTGCTGCCAGCGCTCGAGGATCGACCCGCTGAGCGGCTCGCCGGCGCTGACGCAGGCGCGCACCGAGCTGAAGTCGGCCTGCTCCCAGACCTCGGGGTCGGCCGCCAGGGTGGCCGCGTAGCTGGTGGGCACCGAGAAGAAGAGCGTGGGCCGGAAGTGGCGCACCAGCGGCAGCAGGGTGCCGGGCGCCGGCGGGCCCGGCAGGTGGACCGCGGTGGCGCCCACGCCGAAGGGGAAGTAGAGCGCGTTGCCCAGGCCGTAGGCGAAGTAGAGCTTGGCCACGCTGAAGGTGAGGTCGTCCTCCGTCATCCGGAGGACCTGCTTGGCGTAGCTCTCCGTGCAGCAGCGCATGTCGTGCTGGAGGTGCACGGCGCCCTTGGGGAAGCCGGTGGTGCCCGAGCTGTAGAGCCAGAAGCACATGTCGTCGCGGCTGGTGTCGGCCGGCGTCAGCTGCGCGCGGGCGCCCTCCAGGAGCTCGGCGAACGCCAGCTCGCCCGGCCCCGCCTCGCCGATCACGACCAGGTGCTTCAGGAAGCGCAGCTCGCCCCGCACCTCGCGGAAGCCGTCGGCCAGGGGCTGGCTGACCAGCGCCACCTTGGCCCGGGAGTCGTTCAGGAAGTACGCGTAGTCCTGCGGCTTGAGGTTGGTGTTGACCGGGATGGGGACCGCCCCCAGCTTGATGCTCCCGAAGAAAGCCGCCGCGAAATCGGGGCCGTCGAGGACGGCCATGAGCACGCGGTTCTCCATCTCCACGCCCAGCTCGCGCAGGGCGCTGCCCCAGCGGTTGGCGGCGTCCGCGACCTCGCCGTAGGTGCGGTCGCCGTCGTGGGTGCGGATGGCGACCTTGCCGGCGCGGCCCGCCTCCAGGTTGCCGTCCAGGAAGTCAGCGGCGGCGTTGTACCGGTCTGGCAGATCCACCATGTGGCTCCAAAAGAATGACCGGAATCTGGCGCCGCGTGCGCTCCTGGTAGCCGCGGTAGGAGGGCCAGACGGACACCGCGCTGCGCCAGATGCGCGCGCGTTCCTCCCCTTTCGTGAAACGGGCCCGCACCGGCCAACGCAGCCTGCCGACCTGGACCTCGGCGACGGCATCCGCCTGCAGGTTCAGGACCCAGGCCGGCGGCGTGTCGCTGCCGCCCTTGGAGCCGATCACCGCGGGCCGGCCGTTGTCGGTGACGTAGAGCAGGCAGGCGGTGCGCTGGTGTCCGGTCTTGCGGCCCTTGGTGCGCAGCAGCAGGAGCTGGGCCGGGCCGATCTGCGAGCCGATGCGGCCGTCGCTGCGCTCGTAGACGGCCTGGATCGCCGACAGCGCGCGCAGGCCGAGCGCGATCTCCAGGTCCTTGGGGATCACCCTCATCTGTGCCGGTGCACCCACAACACCCCGCCGGCCGCGAGGAGCGCCGCCACCAGCAAGATCATCAGCGGAATGGGGCTGGGCTCTGACATGACCTCATACGGAGCCATACGCGCAGGCGAGGCCGACTTGCTGGCGGTGGGACCCGGCTTAGGCGCCGGCAGCGCCTGCGTCAGGTTGCTGTTGCCCTCCTCGAAAGCCAGGCCCGAGATCTCCTCCTCGTGCGGCCCGTGGTAGCGGAGCACGAGCAGGCCCTGGTTGATGTCCGCCACGTAGATGAGCCCGTCGCGAATGATCGGGTAGCTCCAGGTCATGGTGGCGGTGGATCCCAGCTCGGGGTCGCCGGCGTGGGCCTGGACCCCGGCCGGCCGCAGCTGCGCCAGCGCGACCGGGTGGGCCGCGTCGGAGGTGTCGAACACCTGCAGGCCGCCGCTGTACCAGGTGATCAGGGCCAGGTTCGCGGTCAGCGTCGGGTTGTGGCTGGTGTAGGTGCCGGGCGCCGCGCCCGGGCAGACGCCGGGGTCGTTCTCGGCCACCGCCAGGGTCGCGGTGGGCCGCGGGTGCGCAGGGTCGGAGACGTCGACCAGGTGCGCCGTGCCGTATGGACAACCGCCCGTGTCCGGGTAGCGCTCGTCCGTCGTCAGGACGAGCTGCCGTCCAGGCACCGGGACGGCGCTGTGCACGTTGCCGGGCGGGGTCCGGTAGGCGCCCGCAGAGGCGGTCAGCAGGTGGAGCTGGGGGCTGGGGGCGGCGTCCGCGAACTCGGAGGTGTCCGCGAGATAGAGGCCCCCCGTCCAGTCTGAGAGGTAGGCGCGGCGGCCATCGGCGTCCAGCGCGATCGAGTGCAGCGGCCCCGGCAGCCCGCCGGCCGTGGCCAGCAGCCGGGGCGCCGCTGGATCGGAGGCGTCGATGACCTGGAGGTCCCCGGCGCCGCCGCCGAACATGGTCACGTAGAGCAGGATGCGGCCGTGCAGCGTGTCCCGCCACAGGTACATCTCGTGCGGCTTCCGCGACCCGAAGTCGTAGCTTCCGGCCGGTGTCAGCTGCGCGCAATCCGCCCCCCATCGGTAGAACCTCAGCTGGTCCACGCCGCCCCCGCGCAGGGCGTAGTCGAGCACGACCAGCCAGTGCCCGTCCGGATACGCGCGCACCTCGCGGTGGGTGATCGCCGCCGCTCCCACCAGCTGGCCCACCGGCGCCGGATGCGCGGGATCGCTGATGTCCACGATGGCGACCGGACCTTCGCCCCGGCTCCCGACGTAAGCGCAGTGATCCGCCAGCGCCAGGCCCGCGTTGAGGCCGCGAGCCCCTAGATCAGTCTGGCCGACCACGTCCAGGGTGCCGGTCGCCGCCTGCGCCGGTGGCGTCAAAACGACGGCCAGCGCGGCCGCGCTAAGCAGACTCTTCCAGAATCGCCGCGAAGTCGGCGTCCCGTATCCCCCCGACGAAAGCCTGGTGGGCGGTGGACGGCAGCTCGACCGCGCGCTCGTATACGAAGGCGTACACGTTGTCCAGGTTCCAGTCGCCGTAGCCCTTGAGCTTCAGGGCGTGCCGGAGGTCGGGGTCTTCGGCGCCGCGGTCGAAGAGCTCGCGGGCTTGGGCATAGAGCGCCTTCAGGATCTCGGCCTGCATCGAGAGGTCGGCGATGGTCTCCTTGTCACCCTCGGCTTCGACCAGGTCCTCGATCTGGCGCTCGAGGTCCCCGATCTCCTTCTGGTAGTCGTCCACCTCACCAGTGTCCCGCTTCGGAGGTTCGCGCGGGAAGTTGCGGCAGGCTCGCTCCAGCGAGCCGGTCTGGGCGGCGAGGCGAAGGAACGGGTGGCACTAGGAGGAGCGCATCGAGGGATGCGCGACGACGACGGGCCGGGACCCGTGACACACGGATCGTCGTCCAGAGTGCAAGTTGCCCGCGAACCTTCGGAGTGGGGCACTGGTAGGCTCCGCGGGAATGTGCCATCCCGAGATCCCTGAAGGCCAACCCATCCCCGAGGTCCGCACCCGCGAGGTCACGGTGGCCTCCATGCCCGCGCTGCTCGCCGAGCCCGAAGGCGAGCCCAAGGGCGCCGTCCTGGTCATCAACGATATCTTCGGCCGGGTCCCCTTCTACGAGAACCTCACCCGCCGGCTGGCCGAGGCCGGCTTCGCCGCCCTGGATCCGGAATATTTCTTCCGCGTAGGACGGCTGGCCGAGCAGACCCGCGAGGCGGCCATGGCGCGGCGCAGCCGCCTCGACCACGCCCAGGCCGTGGAGGACCTCAACGCGGCGCTCGACCACCTGAGCGGGCAGATCGGCGGCGGCCGCCTGGGCACCATCGGCTTCTGCATGGGCGGCACCTTCGTGCTCCAGCTGGCGGCCCGCCGCGACGACCTGGCATCGGTCTGCTTCTACGGCTTTCCTGCCCAGCTCAGCGCCCAGGAGCGGCCGCGGATCAACGGGCCGCTGATCGGGTTCTGGGGCGACCAGGACGCCGGCGTGGGCATGGAGAACGTCGAGGCCCTGGATCGGGAGCTCGAATCACGCGCGGTCGACCACCGCTTCAAGGTCTACCCCGGGCTGGGCCACGGCTTCATGAAGGCGTCCGGCCTGGAGCCGGACGGCGAGGGCTACGACCAGGCCTGCGAGGCCTGGACCCAAACCCTCGACTTCTACCGCGAGAAGATCGCCCCCACCCCGACCCTCCCCTGAGGGGAGGGGGTTCGGGAGTTACCTGATCAGGTAGTTCGAGGCCACCATGCCGGCGATCAGGATGGCGATGATGTTGACCACCTTGATCATGGGGTTGATCGCGGGCCCGGCGGTGTCCTTGTAGGGGTCGCCCACGGTGTCGCCGGTGACGGCGGCCTTGTGGGCCTCCGACCCCTTGCCGCCCAGGTTGCCCTCCTCGATGAACTTCTTGGCGTTGTCCCAGGCCGCGCCGCCCGACGTCATGAAGAGCGCCATGAAGAGCCCGGTGATGATGGCGCCCATCAGCATTCCGCCCAGTGCCTTGGGGCCGAGGATGAAGCCCACGGCCAGGGGCGCGATCACCGGGATGGCGCCGGGCAGGATCATCTCCTTCTGCGCCGCGGCGGTCACGATGCGCACCGCGGGCCCGTACTCAGGCTTGGCGGTGCCCTCCATGATCCCCTTGATCTCGCGGAACTGCCGGCGCACCTCCTGCACCACCAGGCCGCCGGCCCGGCCCACGGCCAGGATGGCCAGCGAGCCGAACAGGAAGGGCAGGATGCCGCCCAGGAAGATGCCCACGATCACGCGCGGGTCGGAGAGGTCGAAGCTGGTGTGGTGGCCTGACTTGTCCAGCTCCTGCGTGTAGGACGCGAAGAGCACCAGCGCGGCCAACCCGGCGGAGCCGATGGCGTAGCCCTTGGTGGTGGCCTTGGTGGTGTTGCCGACCGCGTCCAGAGGATCGGTGATGTTGCGCACCTCCTCGGGCAGGTCGGCCATCTCGGCGATGCCGCCGGCGTTGTCGGTGATCGGCCCGTAGGCGTCGATGGCGACCACGATGCCGGTCATCGAGAGCAGTGCCACGGCCGCGATCGCGATCCCGTAAAGGCCGGCCAGCCCGTAGCTGATCAGGATGCCGATCCCGATCGTGATCACCGGCAGCGCCGTCGCCATCATGCCGATCGCGGAGCCGGCGATGATGTTGGTCGCGTGGCCCGTGATCGACGCCCGCGCGATCAGGTGCACGGGCCGGTAACGGGTCTCCGTGAAGTACTCGGTGATGGCCACGATCAGGATCGTGATCACGATGCCCACGACCCCCGCCCAGAACAGGTTGTGGGGATCGCCCACCCCGCCCGCCGACTTCAGCCAGCCGGCGCTGATGAAGGCGTTGGTGACCAGGTAGAAGCCAGCCAGCGCGATGACGGCCGAGAGGATGAGGCCGACGTAGAGCCCGCCCATGATCCAGCGCGGCCAGTAGACGCGCACCGCCAGGGCGCCCACCACCGAACCCACGATCGAGATGGCGCCCAGCGTCATCGGGAAGATGACCCAGCCCAGCTGGCCCTTGAAGAGCAGCGAGCCCAGGAGCATCGCGGCCACCATGGTCACGGCGTAGGTCTCGAAGAGGTCGGCGGCCATGCCCGCGCAGTCGCCCACGTTGTCGCCCACGTTGTCGGCGATCACGGCGGGGTTGCGGGGGTCGTCCTCAGGGATCCCCGCCTCCACCTTGCCCACCAGGTCGGCCCCCACGTCGGCGGCCTTGGTGTAGATGCCGCCGCCCAGGCGGGCGAACACCGAGACCAGCGAGGCCCCGAAGCCAAGACCCACCAGGGCGTCCAGGTTGTGGGTGAAGAAGTAGCTGATGGAGACCCCGAGCAGCCCCAGGCCGACCACCATGAAGCCGGTCACGGCGCCACCGCGGAAGGCGATCGACATGGCCTTGTTGAGCCCGCCGCGGGCGGCTTCCGCGGTGCGCAGGTTGGTGCGCACGGAGACGTTCATGCCGACGTAGCCGGCGGCGGCCGAGCAGACGGCACCCACCACGTAGAGCACGGCCGTTGTCCAGCTGATGGCGAAGCCCAGGATCACCGCGATCACGACCCCGATCACCGCGATCACGATGTACTGGCGGTTGAGGTAGGCCGAAGCGCCTTCCTGGATGGCGGCGGCGATCTCGACCATGCGCTCGTTGCCGCGGGGCTGGCGCAGCACCAGCGCGGTCAGGGCAGCCGCAAACAGCACCGCCACGGCGCCTCCGCCGATGGCGTACAGCACGACGTTATCCATGAACTCTCTCCATCAACCTGGTGTTGGCGACGCGCCCGACAGCACCGGCGGGGTGACCAATTGACGGTCGTAATCGTCGATCGGAACGCTGGAGATCACATAGACCCGGCCGTCGCCGGCTTTGGCGGCGTAGTAACCGGAGCTGTCGAAGTTCTCCTTGCCGACCGTAAGGGTATATGAGGCGCCGGAGTTGACGCGGCACGTCACGGTCACCCGGGGGCTGTCCAGGCCATAGGCCGCCGGCGGATCGGGGTGGTCGATGGCGTTCTTGGGCACGACCGAGTGCAGGTCCTCGGCCAGGCTGCGGGCGCTGTCCTGGTCGGCGGGGGCCTGGACGGGTTTGACCACCAACCAGGAGTCGTGCACGCTGGGCCGCCTCACCTCGACCTGCCGCCCGTCGTGGCCGGTGACCAGCACGTCGAGGGCGTTGGTGACGTCGCAGGGAAAAAGGGCCGGCGCCTGCGGCTCGGGTTGGGGGCGGTTCACCCATGCGTAGACGCCCAGCGCGCCCAGCAGCACCGCCAGCACGAGCAAGCCCTTCCAGCTGACGATCTTCGTGGGGCTATTCCGGTACGAACGAAACCCGCCGCCGGTTCCAGACCACGGCGCCGATCACCAGCACCAGCAGCGGCACCGCGAGCAGGGTCACGGCCGAGATCACGATCACGTCGGAGGTGGTGAGAAAGAGCGGGAGGTCCGTCTGAGGCTTGGCGGGCAGGTGAATGAGCTCGTCATTGCCGGCCAGCCAGTCGAAGGAGCCCAGCAGCAGCTGCTCGTTGTAGCCGGGGGCGTTGGGCGGCAGCGTCCGGTTCTCGGCGAAGGCCGAGGTGCCCACCAGCACGACCCGCATCTTGCGGTCGCCGGAGACCTTCTCCAGCGTCGCCATCAGCGTGAATGGGCCAGAGGTGTCGCCGCCCTGGCGGTCCAGCTTGTCGCGCGCGTCGTGGATCTCATAGGAGGAGCTCGAGGTCTGCGCGATCCTGGTCACCAGGACCGCGGTCGCGCCCTGGCCGGAAATCGAGGTCGGCTGCGGGAAGAACGTGTAGCGGTTGTTCAGCTCGGCGGTGATCGGGGAGCCGCCGTACTGGGAGACCAGGGGCGTGGTGGGGTCGTTGCTGGAGGTCAGTGAGGGATCGGTCTCCAGCACCAGCCCGCCGTCGAAGCTGGCCTGGTAGGGCTGCAACAGCGAGTTGGCCGAGTCCAGGACGGGCTTGTCCAGCCAGGGATCGATGGCCAGGATCAGGCGCCCGCCGTTGTCGAGGAAGGCCTGGATGCCCCTGATGGTGGGGTCGGCTAGCGGCTGCTGGAGGCCCACGATGGCGAGCACGTCGCAGTCGGCGGGCACGGTCGTGGTCTGGGCCAGGACCAGCTCGCGGGCCTTGAAGTTGTCGGTGGCCAGCTGGGCCGCCGCGTCCGCGTACCCGAATAGCTGCGTCTCCTTGAGGTCGCGCTGGCCCTCGCCGCCGGCCCAGCAGATCTGCGGCGTCCGGGTGGCCTCCAGCTTCAGGATGGCGCCGGTCAGGTCGGACTCCGTCTGCGAGCCCAGGGGCAGCACGATCGCCGGCTTGGACTGGTACTGAACCGTGAGGCTGCCGTCGATGGTGACGCCGAGCCGGTTGGCCAGCTCCTGGTTGGTGTCGGGGTCGAGGAACCTCACCTTCACGTGCGGCGAGGCCTTCTGGTACTCGGCCAGCAGAGCGGCGTCGTCGCGGCGCTCGGAGGTGTTGTTGCCGGGCCGGAAGAAGCCGGTGACCTGGACGTCTGATTTCAGCTGGTGGATCACCGCCAGCGACTTCGGCGACAGGCTGAAGAGCTGGCCGCGGGTGACGTCGATCGACTGCTCGCCCTGGGCGGCGATCACGTTGGCCATGACCAGGATTCCGATCACCACCGAGCTCACGATCAGGGAGAGTGTCCCGAAGCGTACGTGGCGGTTGCGGGCGAGGTCGACCACGGCCCGGGGCGAGAGGACGCCATAGACGATCAGGAGCGCGATGCCCGCGATCAGCGTGTAGGACGCCGGGCCGGACATCTCCTGGGCGGCCAGGAACAACCCGATGCCGCTGAAGAGCAGGATCACGCCCGCCACCAGGCAGGCCACCGCCACCTTGCTGTCGAGGTTCTTCATCGGATGCTCAGCGCCAGCGCCGGGACTCCAGGATGCGCACGGTCAGGAAGAGCGCGCCCGCCGTGACGGTGACGAAGTAGACGATGTCGCGGAGCACGATCCGGCCCTGGTTGAAGCTGGCGAAGTGGTCGTAGGCGCCCACGTACTGCGCGATGTCGCCCAGCGGCGAGGGCAGGAAGGTGCCCAGGCCGAGCAGGAAGACCAGGCCCAGGGTCACGACCAGACCGACGAAGGCGGCCAGGATCTGGTTCTGGGTGAGGCTGGAGGCGAGCAGGCCCAGCGCGAGCAGGGCGCCCGCCTCCAGGAGCAAGCCCAGGTACCCGCTCAGCGTCGGTCCCAGGTCCAGGTTGCCGACGGAGAGCGAGAGGCCACCCACCGAGATCAGCTGATGGGTCGGCTCGTAGTAAATGATCACGGCCGCGAACAGGAACAGGAAGGTGGTGATGGCGACGAAGAAGAGCAGCGCGCCCAGCCACTTCCCGATCACCACCTCCCAGTCGCGCACCGGCGAGGTCAGGAGCAGCTCGAGGGTGCCGCTCCGCTTCTCCTCGGCGAGCAGCCGCATCGTGAAGAAGGGCGCCATGAAGGCCAGGAGATAGGCCAGGCCGCCGTACACCCGGTCCATGGCCACGGGCGCGCCCGAAAGGATGGCCGGCAGGAAGGCGAAGACGCTGACCAGCGGCACCAGGAGCGCCGCGATCACGTAGCCGATCGGCGACACGAAGTAGGAGGTCCACTCGCGCCAGGCCAGGGCGCCCACCTTGGTGAGGCCGGTGCTCCAGACCGCGTCATAGAGCGTCGGTCGGGGCCGTTCAGCGATCGGCATCGGTGAGCTCCAGGTAGACGTCCTCCAGCGACAGCTCCTTCGACTGCAGCTGGCGCAGACCCTGCCCCGCACGCACCAACGCCTTGGCCAGCGCGTCCTGGAGATCCTTGCGCCGCCCGGTCACCAGCACCTCCCAGGCGCCGTCCTCGGCGGGATTGACGGTGGCGGAGTCGACGCCCCGCACCTTCTCGACCACCTTCAGGATGCGGTCGCGATCGCCGACCACCTTGAGCTCGACCTGGCTGGCGCGGTCCTTGCTGACCTTCTTGCCCAGGTTGGCGGGCACGTCGTCGGCCACCAGGCGGCCCTGGTTGATGATCACCACCCGCTCGCAGGTCACGCTGACCTCGTGCAGCAGGTGGCTGCTCAGGATCACCGTGTGCCCGCGGCCGAGATCGGCGATCAGCTTGCGGGTCTCCCGGGTCTGGGCCGGGTCGAGACCCGCGGTCGGCTCGTCGAGGATCAGCACGTCGGGGTCATGGACCAGCGCCTGGGCCAGGCCCACCCGCTGCCGCAGGCCCTTGGAAAGACGGCCCACGATGTCGCGGCGCCGCGCCTGCAGTCCGCAGGCCTCGATCGCGAAGTCCAGGCGCTCGCCGCGCCGGCGCGGGTGGACGCCGCGCAGGCGGCACATCAGGTGCAGGTAATCGCCGACCCGCATCTCGCTATAGAGCGGCGTCGACTCGGGAAGATAGCCGATGCGGCGCCGGGCCTCGAGCGGGTTTTCGAAGACGTCGTGACCGGCGATGCGGGCCTTGCCGGCGCTGGCCGAGAGGTAGCCGGCGAGGATGCGCATGGTGGTCGACTTGCCCGCGCCGTTGGGGCCCAGGAAGCCCAGCACCTGGCCGCGGGGAACCGAAAAGGTGACGTCCGCGATCGCGAGCCGCTCGTCGTAGTACTTGGTCAAACCCTCGACTTCGATCACGCGGCGCCCCATTCTAGGGAGTGACTTGGCTAGCTCCCTGGTGGTCATCGGCGACGAGCTGCTGGCCGGGTTCACCCTCGACACCAACTCGCACTGGCTGGCGGAGCGCCTACGCCTGCTCGGTTTTCCGCTGCTGCGCATCAGCACGGTGAAGGACCGCGAGGCCGACATCGTGGCCGCCCTGCGCCGCGACCTGGAGGAGCCGGAGATCACCGAGATCTTCTGCTGCGGCGGCCTCGGCCCCACGCCCGACGACCGCACCTTCTCGGCCGTGGCGGCGGCCCTGGGACGCGAGCTGGTGATCGACGAAGCGGTACGGGCGCGCATCGAGCGGCGCGTCCGCAACATGCACGAGGCGGGCCTGCTGGAGAGCGATCAGCTCACCGAGGGCAACCTGCGCATGGCCCGGATCCCAGGCGGGGCCGCCGAGGTCTTCCGGAATCGGCGGGGCATGGCGCCGGCCGTGCTCTACGAGGTCGGAGACACGCGCCTCTTCGTGCTGCCCGGCGTGCCGCTGGAGCTGAAGGGGGTCTTCAGCGAGGAGATCGAGCCCCGGCACCTGGCCGGGCGCAGCGCCGCGGTGGTCAAGGAGCTCCGCTTCCAGTTCGCGGTGGAGGCGCGCTTCTACCCGGTGCTGAAGGAGCTGGAGCGCTCGCACCCGGAGGTCTCGGTGGGGTCCTACCCGAACTTCGAGACCAAGGAGCTGGTGATCCGCTGCCTGGGCCCCGACGCCAAGCAGGTCGCCGAGGCCGCCGCCATCGTGGAGCGGCGCATGCGGTGAACGTTCTCGTGTGTCCGGCAGATGTCGTCTCAGCGCCGGTCGAGGTGGCCTGGCGGACGCTGACCGAGGACTACGCCAGCTGGCTGGACGGCGAGATCCGATCGGCGCAGCCGCCCGGCCCGATGGTCACCGGGCAGGTCATCGAGCTGGTCACCCGCGAGCTCGGCCTCGGCTTCCGGGTCCGGCTGCGCGTGCTCAACGTGGATGCCGGGCGGAGGCACGCGGGCATCGACGTCGACCTGCCGTTCGGGGTGGTCAACCACGAGCTGGTGACCATGGACCCCACGCCCGAGGGCGGCACGCTTGTCCGCTTCAATTGAGACTTCGCCCTCCCGCCCGGGTGGCGGGGCCGGCTCCTGTGGATGCTTCTGGGGCGCAGCTTCGAGACGGGGCCGGCTGAGGGGCTGGCCGCCTTCAAGCGGGCGGCGGAGGCCGCCGCCGGCGCCTGACCGTCGTGGCAGGTCAGGCCGGGCCTTGACCGGCCGGCACCCGGAGACCCAGCATCGCCGCTCCACATCGGGGGGCGCGCAAGCGTCAGGAGGGCGGGTCCGCGGGGGGAACCTGGGTTCCCTCCGCGATAGAGGGGCTGGTCGCCTTCAAACGGGCGGCGGAGGCCGCCGCCGGCCGCTGAGCTCGGTCAGCAGCGGAATCTCGGCGATCTTGGCCGGGTCCAGGTGCTCCCAGATCAGCCCCGGCGTCCGCTTGCGGGCGCCGGTGCGCAGGACGCGCTCCGGCGTCACCACCAGGTCGACCCGGAAGTCATGCTCCGTCTCGGGCAGCTCCTCGTCGGCCACCTGCAGATCGTGGACGGTGGTGGCGATCACGGTGGCATCGTCCACCAGCCCGGCCGTGACCAACAGGGCCAGCTCCAGGTCGGAGAAGCCGCCGCCCTTGCCCACCCGCACGCCCTGGGGGTTGACGGCGACCACGCCGCAGACGACCAGGTCGAGGCGCGGCATCTCGGCCACCGTCACCGCGGTCCCATGGCGGGCGGCATGAGCGATGGAGACCGCCCGACGGGGCAGGACCTCCTGGCGCTCCAGGCGCTCGGGGTCCAGGCGTAGGAAGGGGCGCGCGGAGGCCAGGCGCGGCACCGCCACGAAAAGGAGCTTGCCGGCGGCCAGCGCCGCGGCCCGGACCGGCAGCTGGGGCGAGTCCGGGTTGCACTTGAGCGTGCGCGCGCGCTCCCACTCCGGGAGCTCGGACAGGCGGTGGGCCGCCGCCTCGGCGCCGATGAAGTTGGGGATGCGGCCGGGAGCGCCGGGAAAGCGCGCCACCCGCCGCTCCTCCAGGCGCGCCCAGACGCGGGCGCGTACTTCCTGCTTGGCGGCGGCTACCGCCCGCAGGGACGCCAGGCGACCCGCCCCTGGCCCTGACGCGCTCATGCGGCGCGCCTCGACCCCGGGCGTCTGCGCTCCTCGCTCACGCACCTCCGGGTGCGCTCGCTGCGGTGCTCGCCGCCCGTGGCCGATTCGCAGCGCCTGAGCACCCCAGGACGCTGGGCCGGGCCGCCTAGCGCCCCTTGAAGTCCGGCTCCGTCTTCTGCAGGAACGCCACCACCCCCGTCACCGCATCTTCGCTTAACGAGGTTTTCGCGAAATTCCTGGCCTCGATCTCCTGGGCCTGGTCCAGCAGCAGGTCCTGGCCGCGGTTGACGGCGTCCTTGATCATGGCCAATGCGAAGGTCGGAGCCTTGGCCAGGCGCTGGGCCAGCTCGTCCACGGCGCCCGCGAGCTCTTCGGGTGCGACCGCCCGGTCGACCAAGCCGATGGCCTCGGCCTCGCGCGCCGAGAGCCGTCGCGACTCCAGCAGCATCGGGTAGGCGCGCGCCTTGCCCAGCAGCCGGACCAGGCGCTGCGTGCCGCCGGCCCCGGGCATGATCCCCAGCGCCGACTCCGACTGACCGATCCGCGAGCGGCCGTCCTCGACCATGATCCGGTAGTCGCAGGTCAGCGCCAGCTCGCAGCCACCGCCCAACGCGTGGCCGTTGATGGCGGCGATCACGGGCTTGGGCGTCGCCGCCAGCTTGTCGAACCCCTCCTGGCCCTGGCGCACGAAGCGGTAGATCTGCTCCACGGCGTCCTCGGCGGCACGGTCGATACCGGCCATCTCGCCCAGATCGGCGCCGACGCTGAAGTATTTCTCGTACTCGCTGGCCAGCACGATCACGCGCACCTCGGGATCGGCGCCCAGCTCTTCGAAGGCCGCCACCAGCTCGGCGACCAAGTCGCCCGCGATCGAGTTGTTGCCCTTGCGGTGCATCACCACCCGCGCCACCGCGCCATCACGCTTGACGTCGACGGTTTCGCCCACGCCTATGCCCTCAACGACGCCGTGAAGAGGTTCATGCCGCCCATCACCTCGAGCACCGTCCCGGTGATGTAGCCGGCCTCCTCCGTGCAAAGGAAGGCGATCGCGGCGGCAACCTGCGAGGGCTCCCCGAAGCGCTTGAACACCGTGTGCTCGCGGAAGCGGTCGTACTCCTCCGCGCGGAACTGCTCGGCCAGCTTGGCCGACTCGCTGCCGATGATCCCGGGCGCGATCGCGTTGGCCGTGATGTTGTACTTGCCGCCCTCCAGGGCCGCGGTCTTGGCCAGTGCGATCACGGCGGCCTTGGTCGCCGAGTAGGACGCCTGCCCGAAGCCGCCCAGTGTGCCGGCGATGGAGGCCATGAAGATGACGCGGCCCCACTGCTGCTCGCGCAGGTAGGGCCAGGCCTCCTTGGTGCAGTTGAAGGCCCCGGTCAGGTTGACCGCGATATCGCGGTCCCAGAGCTTGTAGTCCATCTTGGCGATGGTCGCGGTGTTGTCGAGCACGGCCGCGTTGTTGACCAGGATGTGGATGGCGCCGAACTCCTCCTTGACGCGCTTGAAGACGTCGGCGACCTGCTCGCGGTTGGTGACGTCCATCTTGATGGCCACCGAGCGCCGGCCCAATTTGCGAATCTCCTCCGCGGTCCGGTTGGAGAACACCCAGCCCTGCTGGCGGGCCACGTCCTGCAGGACCGAGTTGGAGCCCTGGGCGGTGGTCTCGAGGTCGGGGTCGTCCTCGATGAGCACGTCGGTGATGACCACGTCGGCGCCCATTCGGGCCAGGGTCAGCGCGTCCTCGCGGCCCAGCCCGCGGGAGGCGCCGGTGACAAGAGCGACTTTGCCGGTCAGATCGAACATGTACGCGATCGTACCGGGTTAAAAGAGCTCGGCCTGCCCTTTGGTCAGCACCGGCGTGCCGTCGGCCTTTCGCGCCCACAAGTCCAGGCGCCCGTCTGGTCGCTCCTCGGCGCCGAAGGTCACCTCCTCGCCGGGCTCGACCATGCCCGCGAAGCGGACGCTGAGCCGGCGCAGCCGATGGGGCTCGCCGCCCGCCGCGGCCACGGCCTGGTTGGCCGCCAGCCCCATCTGGAGCATGCCGTGGGCGATCACGCCCGGCAGGCCGACGGACTTGGCGAAGGCGTCGTCGAGGTGGATCGGGTTGCGGTCGCCCGACGCCTCGGCGTAGCGCGCGATCTGCTCCCGGGTGAAGACCACGCTCCGGGTCACGGCCTCACCACGAAGAGCGCGCGGCTGCTGCACAGCGGCGAATCGTCGGCTCCCGCGCACTCCGTCTCGAAGGTGATGAAGCGGGCGCCGCGCCGCTCCAGGTCGGCCGCCACCCGGCCGCGGGCGGTGATCGTCTCCCCCACCTCCGGGTGCCGCACCCAGGCGAACTCCTGCTCGGCGTGGACCAGGCGTGCGAAGTCGACGCCCGCCTCGGCGTCGCCGAAGAGCTGGGGAGCGGTTGTCCAGAGCGCGTAGACCGCGGCGTAGGTGGGCGGCACGCCGGCCGCCGGGTCGGCGTCGATCGCGCGCGCGAAGGCGGCTACGTGGTCTGCCTCGATGTGGAACTCGACCGGCGGGTATTCCCGCCCCGCAACGCCGCTCAGCGCTCAGACAAACCGGTTGCGGTTGCGGATGCGGGCGACCAGCATCGGCCGCAGCTCGCGGAAGGCGTCCAGCACCCGGTCGCGGCTGCTGCGCGCCAGCTCGGGCGGAGCATAGGCGGCCTCGGCGTAGGCCTCAGCCAGGACGCGCGCCGTGCTGCGCGTCTCCGGCGCCTCCTCCCCCAGCCGTCGGCCGAACTCGAAGGGCGTCTCGCCCGGGCGTCTGCCCATGCCGCCCAGCCGGGCCAGGAACGCGGTCCGGCTCCAGGCGCCGGCGGCAGTGGTGGGTCGCAGATAGCGGGAGACCGCGAAGTACATCAGCGCCAGCAGCAGCAGCAGGGCGGCGGCCCAGGGCAGAACCACCGCCGGCGAGGGGACCCGCAGCCCGCCGCCACCGCTCAGCCCGGCGTCGGTGCCGGGGTCGACGGCGCCCTTGTCAGGCTTGCCCGTGGGGCTGGTGGCGCCTGCGTTGGGGTCCTGGCTGGGATCGCAGATCTCGGCGTCGCGCGCGCAGGCAGCGCTGGTGTTGTTGCCCCGCTCGATCGGGAAGTAGGTGCCGTCGGGCGTGGGCTCCCAGGGAATCCACCCGTACTGCGGGAAATAGGTCTCGACCCAGGTATGGGCGTCCGACTCCTTGATCACGAACCGCTGGACGCGGTCGTCGTAGGTGCCTTGGCCGTAGCCCTGCACCAGCCGCACCGGGATGCCCAGCGAGCGCACCAGGTCGCCCATGGCCGTGGCGAAGTACTCGCAGTAGCCCTCTTTGGAGTTGAAGAGGAAGTAGTCCAGCGGGTCGACGCCCCGCGGCGGTTCTGCAGGCGTCAGCGTGTAGGTGTAGTTGGTGCGCAGGTAGGTCTCGATGGCCTGCACCTGGTCGTAGGGGTTGTCCTTGCCGGCCGTGATCTGGACAGCCAGGTCATGGATGCGCTGCAGCACCTCGGGTGACCGGTAGATCGTGGCGCCCGATACGGGGCCCGGGAACAACGGATCAGGCGCCGTCGTCGCGCCCCGCGGCCGGTAGAGGTTGGCGAAGTTGCGGTAGGGGTCCAGCCAAACTGGATAGGCGGTGCCCGCGCCTCGCAGCTGGTCCTCGGTGGCGAGGGAGTAGGTGATGGTGACGTGGTATTGCCCGCTGACGGCCCCCTTGCCGACGCCGGACACGCGGTCGATCTCAAACAGGCGGTCTGAACCCGGGGTCAACGCGCCGTTGATGCCCGGCACCTCGCGGAGCGTTGTCGTGCGATCGGCCTTGTACAGCTCGCCCGGATGGAAGATCACGTCGGGCGCCTTCGCCGGGGGCTTCAGCATCTGGATCTTGAAGGACCCCACCGCCTCCGACAGGTACTGCTCCGAGTAGGGCATTACCTCGTCCTTGTTGACCGTGACGATCGCCGTGCCGGAGGGATCGGCGGCGGGGTAGTACCACTCGCCGTTGGCGGTGCGCATGAGATCGAGGCCGGCGAAGTACCCGCGGGGGCCGCCGTAGGTGCCGTCGATCGTGTAGGTCATCACCACGCCGCCGGTCTTCTGGATGGGACCCGCCAGCTTGACGTCGGGGTTGAAGCCTATCGAGGTGCCGCCGGCGACGCCGCGCCCGAAGGCGACCTGGTGGTTCAGGCGCTGCTGGAGCTCGGCCCAGTTCCGGAAGACGCCGCTCTCGATGTCCACCGTGCTGTCGACGTGGGAGAGCGGCGGCAGGAAGATGCCCAGCGCGATCACGCCCGCCATCACCAGCACGCCGGTCTCCCAAAAGTCCCAGCTGGCGTCCCCTGAGAGGCGGATATGGCGGCGGCGGACGTCCGCCACCGACTTGGTGAACTGGGTCCAGAGCAGTAGGCCCAGGGTCAGGATCAGGAAGGCCAGCATGTAGCCGTTCTGGTCGGAGGGGAAGTTGAGGAGCGTGGTGGTGAAGGCCGCGGCTCCGGGGATCAGGCCCAGCAGTGGCTGCCGCCAGCGGAGCACGCACCAGGCCAGCCAGCCGCCGACCAGCCAGAAGAGCAGCGCCAGCAGGTACAGGAAGAAGGAGATGTCGGAGCTGGCCGACCCATCAGCCATGCGGCCCCACCAGACTCCGATCAGGCCGATCGGATCGGCCGGGTCATGGGGATGGGCCGCGCTGAGCGCCGGGCCGGCGGCGATATAGGCGGCGACCGGGGCGGCGGCCAGGCTGGCCACCAGGCCCACCGGCCAGGGCACGAAGCGGGCCAGGGCCAGCAGTCCGCAGAGGATCGCGGCCACCACCGCCTCGCGGATGATCACGTCCGAGCCCGGAACCCACTGGGCCTGCGCCGTCGAGCCGGCGATCGTGAGCGTCAGCAGCAGCACGCCGGCCGCCGAGACGGCGGTGCTCCAGCTGGGCTTGAGCGAACCCAACCGGGGCCGCAGGCCGGTCAGGCCGCTAGTTGAGACGGACTGCATCGCGGGTCCTCAGGAGCCGGCTGAAGTCGTCGCCCTGGCGGACGACGTAGAGGTCGACGTCGGAGCCGAGGTCGAAGCTGAGTGTGCGGTCGGGGCCGCCGAAGGTGGAAGCGTCGACATAGAAGGCGAGCAGGGCAGTGCCCCGGCCGCGGATGGCCTGCAGCGTGTGGACCCAGGTGGCGTCGGGGCTGGGCGTGATGACCGCGATCGCGCGCCGGGGCAGGCGGCGGATCTTCTCCCAGGCCAAGGCACTGGCCAGGTCGGTCTCGGAGTCGGGCTGGGTGATGGCCAGGTAGTCGAGGATCACCCGGTCCTGGCGCACGACCCGGTGCGGCTCCAGCAGCGTGCCCTTGGAGTCGTTGGCGATCAGCCCCACCTTGCGGCCACGACCGTGGATCTGGATCGCGATCGAGGCGGCCAGGCTGATCGCGTACTCGACGGTCGATTCCTCGCCACTGCCGAAGTGGACCTTGCGGTCGAGGTCGAGGACGATCCAGATGTCGGCCGTCAGCGGCTGCTCGAAGGTCTTGCTCATGAGCCGCGCGTGCTTGGTGGACAGCGGCCAGTGGATGCGGCCGAAGGAGTCGCCCGGCGTGTAGTCGCGCACGCCGCCGGTTTCCGGCGGGTAGTCGGCCCAGTTGCCGAAGCGCTGCGCGGTGCCCGCGTGCTGGGCGGCGGGCATCAGCAGTTCGGGAAGCGGACGCACCCGCGGATAGACCAGCACCTGGTTGCGCTCGTTGTAGCGGACCTCGTTGGTGAAGAGCCCGAAGGGCTCACTCACCTTGACTCGGGTCGGCCCGAAGCTGGACCAGCCGCGCTGCCGGTAGACGCCGCGGCTGGTCCAGCTCACGCGGTCCTTGCCCAGCGTGATCACGCGCCCCGGCTGGTAGCCGGTGAGCCGGCTCAGGTCGCGCACCTCCACCCAGGGCGCCGGCACCCAGCTCTGCTTCTGGATGGTGAAGGTCTCCTCGAAGGCCTCCCCGACGGTGGGCGTGCCCGCGTCCAGGGTGCGCTGGACCTGGATCCCGCGCACGGCGACCCGCGGCCAGGCCCAGGCCAGGAGGAAGAGGATGCCCAGCGCGTAGGCCAGCGCGAAGGCGGGCCGGATGGCCGTCAGGTAGGCGAAGAACAGGAGCAGGGCGAGGCTGACGCCGAGGAAGACCCGGCTCACTTGGGGTGGGGCTCTCCTAACGACCTCGGTCGTCGTATGCCGTTTGCGGCACGGGTTCGCGCTCCATCAAGGAGGCCAGGATGCGGGCCGCGCTCTGGCCCTGCATCTCGGCGTTGGGCCGAAGGATGATGCGGTGCGCCAGGACCGGCTCGGCCAGCGACTTGAAGTCGTCGGGGACCACGTACTCGCGGCCGAGCACGGCCGCCCGGGCCTGGGCGCCGTGGAACAGGTTGAGGGTGCCGCGGGTGCTCGCGCCCAGTGCGATCTCGGGGTGCGAGCGCGTGCGCTCGACCAGGCGGGCCACGTACTCCTTGAGCTCGGTTTTCACGAAAACGTCCCGGACCGCGCGCTGGGCGGCGGCCAGCTCGTCCGGCGAGACCACCGGCTGCAGCTCCTCGAAGGGCGATTCCACCTTCTCCTGGCCCAAGAGCATCGCCTCGGACTTGGCGGAGAGGTAGCCGAGGCGGACCTTCATGAAGAAGCGGTCGAGCTGGGCCTCGGGCAGCGGGAAGGTGCCGGAATACTCGATCGGGTTCTGGGTGGCCATGACCAGGAAGGGCCGGGGCAGGACGTGGGTCTCGCCGTCGATGGTGACCTGGCGCTCCTCCATGGCCTCCAGCAGCGCCGCCTGAGTCTTGGGCGTGGCCCGGTTGATCTCGTCGGCGAGCAGGACCTGCGCGAAGACCGGGCCTGGCCGGAACTCGAACTCGTTGAGCTTCTGGTTGAAGGCCCGCACGCCGGTCACGTCCGAGGGCAGGAGGTCCGGCGTGAACTGGATGCGCCGGAAGGAAGCGTCCAGGGAGCGCGCCAGCGCCTTGGCCAGCATGGTCTTGCCGACGCCGGGGACGTCCTCGATGAGCAGGTGACCCTGGCAGAGCAGGGTGATGAGGCAGAGGCGGACCTCCTCCTCCTTGTCGCGGATGGCGCGGCCGACGTTCTCGATGACGGGATCGGCCACGCGGCGCACGGAATCGAGCGCGACCCGGTCGGCCTGGCGGCTCACCCTCCCGCGCCCCCCATCACCCGCCGATTATATGGAGGGCCTTCCGGCGGCTCTGGACCGCGAACTGGAACCGGGTACTCCGTAAGTACGAAAAACGCTAAACGTTTGACACCCATATCCGGTCACTGCTAGCCTCCCGGAGGTCTTATCGCGTCCGTTATGGGCGCCGCTAAGGGGGTAGTCACAATCGCGGTAGTCAGCCGATACGTCATGCACGCCTTCGTGCTCGTGATCGCACTCACGCTTTCGGGCTACGCGTCGATCACAAAAGATCTAACGGCATCCGCAAAGCTTCGGCTCGGTGTGGTCAACGCGGAAGGACTGACCAGCAGCCAGGGCGGCACGGTCGACAAGGTTTCCCTGGGCCGCCTGGGCACCATCATCAAGCCCCTGGAGGTCCCGGCCGGGCCGCCCGTGCCGCACACGCCGCTTGCCTATACGGTGGCGGACGGTGACGACCTGGCCTCGATCGCCGCGCACTTCGGCGTCACCGAGGACGACATCCGCTGGTCCAACGCCGACCTCACCAACACCGACCGCGTCAAGACCGGCCAGCAGCTGACGATCCCGCCCATCCACGGCCTCGTTTACACCGTGCAGATGGGCGACACCGTGCAGGGCATGGCCGACAAGTTCCACGTGGATTCGGCCTCGGTCATCAACTTCAACTACCTGCGTCACGACACCGTGGACGCCGGCAGCAAGCTCATCATTCCGGGCGGCGTGGGGCCGCAGCTGTTCCCGCGCCGCATCTCCAGCGACCCCCCGCACCTCGGCAATTTCGCGAACGGTAAGTTCTACTACGGCTACTGCACCTGGTACGTCGCCAGCCGCACGGACGTGCCCTGGACGGGTGACGCGTGGGAGTGGTTCGGCGGCGCCAAGGCCATGGGTTACGACACCGGGCAGGTCCCGCAGCCGGGAGCGATCATGGTGACCTGGGAAAGCTATGTGGGGCATGTCGCGTACGTCGAGTCGGTTAACGCGGACGGGAGCTTTGTGGTTTCGGAGATGAACTACAAAGGTTGGGGCATCATCGACACCCGCCTGCTCCACACGCACGACGTACCGCTGATCGGGTTCGTCTACCCGAAGTCGTAGGGCCGGGGGGCCGTCGCCGGATTCGGTCCCTTTTCATCAAATCGCGCCCATCCTCGGCATCCGAGAGGTGCGTCTTCACGAAGAGAGCGAAAAACTCCTGGCGTCGCCGGTGAGGACCGGGGGAGGAACCGTAGGTTCTTCCCCCGATTCACCCCGCCTCCTCGTCCTCCTCAACCAGCCTGAGCTGCCCCCCGGCGCGGGCCAGGTCGAGGTGGCGCGCGAAGAACCCGGCCACCCGCTCGACGTAGAGCTGGCGGTCGGCGAAGTAGGCGCCCGTGTGCGGCGAGCCCTGCACGATCCAGATCTCGCGCGCCCCGCGATAGGCGTCGTGCAGCAGGCGTGAATGGTGCACGCCGGTGATGTCGTCGGCGCCGCCGTGGATGAAGAACAGCGGCCGCGGCTCCAGCGCCGGCAGCACCGATTGCGGCGAGCATTCGGACAGCCGCGCCCCGGTCCGCCAGCGCAGCCAGAGGCCGAGCATCCAGACCACCGGCGCCGCGGGCAGGTGCAGGCGGTGATGGATGTTCTCGCGCAGCTCGCGGCGCAGGTCGCTGAACGGGCTGTCTAGCACAAGCGCCTCCACGCCCGGCTCGCCGGCGGCGCCGAGCAGTGACACCACCGCGCCCATCGAGTAGCCGAGCAGGCCCAGCCGCGCTCTCTTGACGCGCTTGCGGGCAAAGGCGATCACCGCCTGAAGCTCGAGCACTTCGCGGATACCCATCGTGATCGGCGCCCGGTCGCTGCCGGGATAGCCGCGATACGAGTAGGTGATGACGTTGAAGCCCTTGCGCCACAGCGCCACGCAGATACCGAGCACGCCCGAGCGCTGGCCCTTGTGGCCGCCACTGACGATGATGGTCTGCGGGGAGCCCGGCTGGCGGAAGAACCAGGCGCCGAAGTTCACCCCGTCGGCGGTGGTGAGGTCGACGTCCTCGTAGTCGGCGCCGAATTCCCAGGGCGAGAAGACGAAGTCGTCCACCGCGGTCGGTCTCGCGGGCACGAACAGTCGCCGGTAGAGCAGGGCGCAGAGCACCAGATAGGCGGCGAGCAAGGCTGCCAGGATCGCCGCCCCGACCCAGAGGACCATCGCGTTAACCCGAAGTCTAGGTTGGTTTCGCGGGCTTGGCGGCCGTGCCTTCCTGCCGCTCCTCGAAGCGGCCGAGAACGAAGAGAAGAAGGGAGAGCCGGTTGACCCAGCGCAAGGTGTCGGGGTTCTCGAGCAGGCCCTCGCGGGCCATGGTCACGATGCGCCGCTCCGCCCGGCGCACCACCGCGCGCGCCAGGTCCAGTGCGGCCCCGGCTGGGGTGGAGCCGGGCAGGATGAAGCCGGCCGGCATGGGCGCCTCCGCCTCCAGGTCGCGCATCAGCAGGTCAAGGCGCTCCACGTCCGCTGCGGTGGTGGCGCCGAAGGCGCCGGTCCGATCGGCGTTGGTGGAGATCTCCGCGCCCAGCCGGTAGAGGCCGCGCTGGAGCTCCTCGCAGATCTCGCGCACGCCCGAATGGCGCGACAGCGAGCGCGCCAGCCCGATGGCGCTGGAAGCCTCGTCCACGGTGCCGTTGGCCTCGATGCGGATGTCGTCCTTGGGCGCGCGGCCGCCGCCCAGCAGGCCGGTGGTCCCGTCGTCGCCCGAGCCCGCCAGCTCGTGCAGGGCCTTGCGCCGGCCCGTCACCCGCGCCTTACCCGAAGACCTGGGCGAGCTCGTACAGCTCCCGCGGCACCTTGCGCTGGGCCTTGACCACCTCGGCGATCGCCACCACCGACACGCCGCCGTTCTTGCGCACGGGAATCACGCCGCCCTTCTTCTCCAGCAGCAGGTCGGTGGCGCGCACGCCGAGGCGCGTCGCCCAGATGCGGTCGACCGGTGAAGGGGAGCCGCCCCTCTGCAGGTGTCCGAGCACGGTAACGCGCGTCTCGAAGCCGGTCTCGGCCTCGATCATGCGGCTGAGCGCGTCACCGACCCCGCGCTGGGCCAGCTGCACGTGGCCGAAGGCGTCGGTCTTGGACTCGCCGCTGGGCAGCCCCTCGAACTGCACGCCCTCGGCGACCACGATGATCGAGAAGTCGCGGTCCTCGCCGC
>DASUVY010000024.1:0-2481 GCA_036378695.1 Candidatus Dormiibacterota bacterium | reverse complement strand
CTGTCGAAGATCGTGGCCTGTGGATCGCGCTTGCCGAGCATGGACCTGTTCTCCGGCATCTGCTGCAACGATGGTCAAGAATGGCGGCCACGATATTCTCGCACCGCTCTCAGACCCCGCTTTCTCGGCCGGGTCTCTAGTACTACAACGCCGGTTGTGGCAGTTTTGCTGTAGCATGGTCGCACTCGAGGCCGTCGTACCCTCCCAGCAATCCACCTTTGGCGGCCTCGGGAGGAGGCGATGGCCATGGACGCGGACGACCTGTACCGGCTGCTGCCCGATCTGGAGCTGTTCCACAGCCGGTTCGGCAGGTACTTCGTGCGCAGCGAGGGCCGGCAATGGAGCCAGAAGTACCTGACCGGTCTGGCGCTCCCGATCGAGCGCAAGAACGTGGAGAACATCGCCGAGCGGGTCGGTGCGCCGCCGCGCAAGCTGCAGGAGTTCCTCAGCGACTCGCCGTGGGACGACGACGGCTGCAGGGTCGAATTGCAGCGCTTCGTGGCCGAGCAATTCGGGGCGCCAGACGGGGTGCTGATCCTGGACGACACGGGGTTTGCCAAGAAGGGCCTGAATTCGGCCGGGGTGGGACGGCAGTACTCGGGGACGCTGGGTCGTACCGACAACTGCCAGATCGGCGTCTTCGTGGGCTACGCGACGCACCACGGCCACACCTTGGTGGACTGCCGCTTGTACATGACCGAGGCCTGGTTTGGGGAAGGGAGCGCGGCCCGCCTGAGCCGGGCGGCAGTGCCGAGCGAACTGACCTTCAAGACCAAGCACGAGCTGGGGTCGGAGATGCTGGGGGGCATCGGAGAACGGGGCGAGCTGCCATATCAGTGGATCACCGCCGACGCTGCTTATGGCGACAGCCACGAGATGCGCAGGGTGGTCGCCGAGCAGGGCAAGTGGTACTGCTTCGAGGTGAACCGCAAAGCCGAGGTCTGGACGGCGACGCCAGAGTGGCAGGTTCCGGCCCAGCCCCGGGGCCGCGGGCGGCCGCGCACACGACCGCATCCCACGGCTGAGTCGCCGGAAGCTGTGACGGTCGCCGAAGCGCTGCGGACGCTGCCACCGGCAGCCTGGTTGCGGCATCGAGTGACCGAAGGTGCGAAAGGACCGCGGGAATACGAGTTTGCTCGCATCCGGGTGGTGGAGAAGCGATCCCGCCGGCCCGGGTCGCCGTCCTGGTTGATGGGGCGGCGTCCGGTCGGAGCAGGGCCCGAGGCCGAGATCAAGTACTACCTGAGCAATGCGCCCGAGTCGATCGCGCTCACCGAGCTGGCCTGGGTGGGCTGCCTGCGCTGGACTGTGGAGGAGAACTTCGAGTTGGCCAAGGGCGAGGTAGGGCTTGACCACTACGAAGTGACCAAGTACCGCGGCTGGTACCACCACATGACCATGGCGTTACTCGCGCTCGCCTTCCTCAAGGCCGTGCAGTTCCAGTGGGGAAAAAAATGGGGACGCGGTCTCGGTGCCCGAGGTTCGTCAGCTGCTTGAGACCGTCCTGCCCCGCGTCGAATGGACGCCGGCGCTCGCCATCGCCTGGTACGAGGCCCAGCATCGCCGCAAACTGGCCTCCACAGCAAGCCACCGCAAGCGCTGGGTGCGCAATCATCCTTAACGCGAAACAACCGGCGTTGTAGTACTAGCGTCCTGAGTCAGAAGTTCGCTGAATCTTCGCCGCCCAGGCACCACATCTCCGGCCTCACCTCCTGCGCTTCTCGGTCAAGGGGGCTCCGCCCCATTCCCTGCGATGCTCGTCGGTTCGACCGGAGCTGCGGCACCTGGACGGCGAATATGCGCGCGAACCTCTGACTCAGGACACTGGGCGTCACCCGACCGGTGACGGCTTTCACCCGGACGGGTGATGACCGCGGACCTGGCCCGGACTAACGTCGGGGGGCAGGAGGTCGCCTATGTTTCCGGCCCCGTTCGATTACAGTGCGCCGACCACGCTGGAGGAGGCCTGCGCCACGCTCGCCGAACGTGGCGACGACGCCAAGGTCATGGCTGGCGGGCAGAGCCTCATCCCGCTGCTCAAGCTGCGCCTGGCCGCGCCCGCGATCATCGTCGACATCGGGCACGTGTCGGGATTGGACGGCGTCGAGGTGGGCGGCGACGTGCGCATCGGCGCCCACGTCCGCCACGTCGACGTCGAGCAGGACCAGGCGCTGCGCCGGGTGCTGCCCATCATGGCCGACGCCGCGCGCCAGATCTCGGATCCCCTGGTCCGCAATCGCGGCACCGTCTGCGGCTCCGTCTGCCACGCCGACCCCCAGGGGGACTGGGGCTCGGTGATGCTGGCCCTGGATGCGCGGGTGGTCGCGCGATCGGCGGCAGGCACTCGCGAGATCGCGGTCCGCGAGCTCTTCGACGGCCCGTTCACCACCCGGCTCCGGCCCGACGAGGTGGTGACGGAGATCCGCATCCCCCGACCCGCCTCCGCCTCCGGAGGCGCGTATCTGAAGCTGGAGCGCAAGG
>DASUVY010000023.1:0-4946 GCA_036378695.1 Candidatus Dormiibacterota bacterium | reverse complement strand
CAGGGACCACACCAGTCGGCATAAAAGTCGACCAGCACGGCCGATTCCGATCCGAGGACCTCCTGGTCGAAGGAGGCTTCCTCGAACTTCTTGAGGTTGCTCATGCCTATGTAAATACGCCATAGGCCCCCCTATTCCGGGGCCATAATCGGGTTCGGATGGCCGCCTCCACGCCGGCCCTGGTGGCCGGTCCGACCCCCCTCCAGCAGCTGGGCGACCGCCTCCTGGAGGCGGCCCCGGGACTGATCACCTGGTTCCTGCTGCTCTCGCCGGCCTGGATCCCGATCGCCTTCGGCAGCGACGGCGCCATGTTCGTCGCCGTCGCGGTCCTGATCTTCGACCTCTACTGGTTCTTCCGCTCCGCGATCGTGATCACCGGCATCTGGCGCGTCTACTTCCGGATGCGCAAGGCCATGCGCACCGACTGGCTGGCGCTCTGCCAAGCGGAGCCTCGGGAGGCGGGCCGGCCCCACCCGCTGGACTACTACCACCTGGCGGTGATCCCCACCTACACCGAGCCCTACCACGTGCTGGAGGCGACGGTGCAGGCCATCGTCGACGCCCACTACCCGAAGGAGCTGAAGCTGGTCGGGATCATCACGCGGGTCACCGACAAGCCGGGCTGGCGCAACGTCGCCCGCCTGAAGGAGAAGTTCGGGGACCAGCTGGGCGGCTTCTACCACATCAAGGACCCCATGGAACCCCCGTTGGTGCCGGGCAAGTCGGCGGCTATGAACTGGGGCGGCCGCGACATGTACCGCCGCCTGACCTCGGAGGGCTACGACCCCAACCGCGTGCTGCTCACCGACCTCGACTCCGACTACCGCGTGCACCCGGAGTACTTCGCCTGGATCAGCTGGCACCACGCCCACCGCGAGCTGCGCGACTACACCATCTGGCAGCCGGTGCCGCTCTTCCACAACAACATCTGGCGGGTGCCCACGGCGGTCCGCGTCATGTCCGCCAGCACCAGCATGTGGCAGATGTTCCTGCACTCTCAGGGCGCCCACCGCCTGGTGGCGTTCAGCAGCTACACCTGCACGCTGCAGTTCTGCCACGACATCGGCTACTGGGACAAGGACGTGATCCCGGAGGACTCGCGCTTCTACTGGAAGGCCTTCTTCAAATTCGGCGCCCGCTTCCAGGTGCAGTCCGTCTATCTCCCCATCTACGGCGACTCACCGGAGTCGCGGGACTACGCCTCGACCCACCTCAACCAGTACAACCAGATCAAGCGCTGGGCCTGGGGCATCACCGACGTGCCCTACGTGCTGCGGCGCCTGTTCAAGCACCCCGAGATCCCGCTCTGGCTGCGCATCCGCCGCTTCTCGAACCTCTTCCTGAACCACCTGAACTGGATCTTCCTGCCCGTGCTGATGATCTTCGGGGGCTCGGTGCCGCTGTGGGTCTCGGTCGACTTCTCGATCATGGACCTGGGCGAGAACCTCTGGAAGTACTCGCTGGAGGTGCTCTTCAGCGCCGTCGCCACGGTGGTCGCGCTGATCGTTCTCGAGCACCTGATGCTGCCGCCCAAGCCGGCCGATTGGGGGCCGATCCGGCGCCGCCTGATCTATGTCCAGTACCTCAGCTACCCGATCGTGGGCTTGATGCTGAGCGTGTTGCCGGCCCTGGAGGCGCACACGCGCCTGCTGCTGGGGAAGTACCTCGAATACCGGGTGACGGAGAAGGTGTAGGGGCGAGGCTTGCCTCGCCCTCCGGGGGCGGGGAAGACCGCTGCGGTAGACTCGCCGGGTCATGGCCGGGTTCAAGCGGGTGCCCCTGCGCGGCTCCGACGAGCTCTTCCGCCCGACCGCCGACCCCAACGTCCAGCCCGACCTGGTGGACACGCCCGAGGTCCAGGTCGAGACCTCGCAGCCGGGGCTGGTGATGGTCGAGCTGAGCCCGGGGGAGATCCAGACGCTCGTCGAGGCCCTCCAGGTCTCGCGCTATCCCGACCGCGCCCGGCCGCGGCCGACAATGCCCGCCTTTGAGCGGCTGGGGGCGCTCCAGGACAAGCTCCGCTCGCACCTACCCGAGGAGTAGCGCCCGGGCCACCTCCCGGGCTTCGGCCAGGAACTCGCCGTGGGCCTCGTAGAGGGCGTTGAGCGCGCCGTCGAAGCCGTGGCGCACGAGGACGCCAGGCACCGCGGCCTCCGGCAGCCGCACGACCGGCAGCTCGGTGCGACCTTCGCGGGCGGATTTCACCAGCCGGTGGTAGCCGTCGAGGATGATCCAGCGCTCCTCCTTTTCGTAGAGCGTGAGCGGGTGCTTGAGGTCCGACCAGTGCACCCGCCGCCGGTGCTCGGGGTAGCGGTCGGGGTTCTCCAGCAGGTCGCGCCCGCGCACCGAGAACGGCTTGCGACCGTCGCTCCAGAAGCTCACGTCCAGGCCCCATTCCAGCTCGGCGAAGGGCACGGCCTCGACCGGTAGGGCGAGGGCGCGGATGCGGTCGTCGTCCCACCAGAACCCGGCCATCACGGCGATCACCGAGTCCGGCAGCGCCGCGAACACCCGCACTGAGCGCCGGCCGTCCGCGTAGTCCGAGAAGGCGGCTTTGAGTCCGGCCCTCAGTCCTTCTCGGCTTTGCGGCCCCGGTATCGCTTCTCCAGCTCGTTCAGGACCTTGTCGCTGGCGTCGAGTGCCTCGCTCACCCCGCGGTCGTCCTCGGCCGTGACCACCGGGTGCACCGGCTCCACCGGATGCACGGTCTCAGCCCCGGCCACCGGGATCGGCGGGTCGAGGTCGGGCGCGGCCAGCTCGCGGCGCAGGGCCCAGAAGGTGATCCCGGCGCCCAGGGCGGCGCCCACCAGCAGCGCCAGGACCACGAAGAGTAGCTGCGCCAATCAGCTGGCCGCCGAAAGCCGGATCGCCGGATCTGCAGCGCCCATGCGGCCCATCTGCATCGTCAGCTTCTGCGCTCCTCGCTCACGCATCTGCTGATGCGCTCGCTCCGGTGCTCGGCGCTTCCTCCCATCTGGACCACCTGGCCGCCGCAGCTCTCGCCGACCGCTTTCAGCAGCCAGCTCAGCCGCCGGTGACGGGGCCCGTGAACCAGGGCAGCGTCACCCCCGAGATGGCCCACAGGGTGAGGAATAGGAGGATGCCCAGGAACACGATCCAGCCGGTGCCCGTGATCTTGTTGCGACCCGGGACGGGCCAGGAGCCCCAGCCCAGGCGGCGTGCCGCCAGGCGGCCACCCAGGTTGTCGATGAAGGGCCACAGGAGCAGGGCCGTGACCACCGCCCCCGGGATGATGATCGACATCACGAACTCGTTGCCCAGCTTCAGGAACTGGAACAGGAACAGGAAGTACCAGTCAGGCCGGGGCAGCACCACCGCCCGGGGATCGGCCGACTGCTCCAGCTGCATGTTGGTCTGCACGAAGGCCGAGAGGAAGCCGACCGTCAGCAGCATGATCACGGCGATGATCGGATAGGGCCAGAAGTGGTCCGGGAAGAAGGGGTGCGTGTCCTCCTCCGGCATGTCGTCGGCCAGGTGGAAGCCGGCGCTGCCCATCAGGATGGGGAAGAGGGCGAGGCCGATCATGACCGGGTAGAGGATGTGGTCGGGCCCGATCGGCATCCTCTTGTAGGCAGGCTCCAGGGTGTGGCCGCCGTGGCCGTCGACCTCGATGATCGGGATGGCGGCGCTGGCCGCGCCGGGTCCCTCGCGCAGCTCACCGTCCCAGGTGGTGACCGGTACGTCAGGCGTCGGGTCTTTCATCGCCAGCCTCATAGGGGTTCAGAGATGCCGTGCTGCCGGATCAGCCGGAAGTGGACGTACATCAGCAGCACGATGATCGCCGGCAGCAGGAAGACGTGGATCGTGAAGAAGCGCTGCAGGGTGTTGGGCCCCAGCGTGGGGCCGCCCTGCGCCAGCTCTTTGATCGCGTTGCCCAGCAGCGGCACGCCGGCGCCGACCTTGATGGTGACCGAGGTCGCCCAGTAGGCCTTGGTGTCCCAGGGCAGCAGGTAGCCGGTCAGGGAGAGCCCGAGGATGCACAGCAGCATCGTCACGCCGACCATCCAGTTGAGCTCGCGGGGCGCCCGGTAGGAGCCGGTCCAGAAGACCCGGGCCATGTGCAGGGCGACCATGATGATCAGCAGGTTGGCCGACCAGAAGTGGACGCCCCGGATCAGCCAGCCCAGGTAGACCTTGCTCATGATGTCCTGGACCGAGGTGTAGGCCGCGGCCGGGTTGCCGCTGGCGTCGGGGACGTAATAGAAGCTCAGGAAGATCCCGGTCACCAGCTGGAAGGTGATCAGGATGAAGACCATCCCGCCGAAGCAGTAGTAGAAGGCGTTGGCGTAGTTGGGAACCCGCTGGTAGAGCGCCTCGTCGACGCTCTTGGTGAACGGGAACCGATCGTCCAGCCAATCGACCACAGCGGTCTGGATGTCGCGCGGGTGCGGGATGGTCGCCACGGAACTCCCTCTCCTAGTTTCTACCCATAGCCCGGCAGGGATACGCCCTTGACGGTGATGGTGTCGGGGCTGTCGCCCGGCTTCCAGTCCAGGTGCGAGAGCGGTGCGATGGCCGGGCCGTGCAGCACGCTGCCGTCGAGGTGGAACTGGGAGCCGTGGCAGGGGCACTCGAAGCGGTTGGCGCCCTTGTTGAGCGCGATCGAACAGCCCAGGTGCGAACAGTTGACCGCGAACACGTTCGTCTTGCCGCCCACCTTGACCAGGAAGCCGCCGAAGGCGTAGTCGCCGGGCGCGTTGTCGCCGCCGCCGTCGACCATCGTGAAGGCGGAGGCCTTGGGGGCGTCGAACTTGACGCCGTCGCCGTCGGCCACCTCGTCGATGGGCTTGGGCAGGTTGACCTTGAGGTCGACGGCCTTGGTGTTGCCCTGGGGCGGCCAGATGTAGACCAGGATGGGGGCGATGCCCGCCACCACCGTGGCCGTGAGCAGCCCCGCCAGGTACCAGACGATGAAGTTGCGGCGG
>DASUVY010000022.1:0-26701 GCA_036378695.1 Candidatus Dormiibacterota bacterium | reverse complement strand
GAACTGAGGGATGAAGTGGTTCCAGGTCAGGATCTTCAGCTCTTTGTTGGTCTGCGGCACGCTGGGACCGCTGCTGGTGGTGGTGGTCGGCGCGGTCCCGGGCGGCGCGCAAGCCGCCGCCGCCAGCCCAGCTGCGGCCGTGGCGGCACCTGACAAAAACCGCCTGCGGGACCAGTTGGTGTCGAACAGCGTCATGTCCTAGCCCCCAATTGGTGAGTGGATCTGCTCCACGAACATACACCTGCCGGGTCACAGTGAGGGAGCCGCCGGACAGCGGCTCCCGGGCACGCCCCACGATCCTGGAGGGCCGCGAGGACCGATGTTACGATCCCTTGAGTTCGATCTCAGGATTCGTGGACGGAGGAGAAGTGACCAGATGAAGGGTCGCAAGATCGTTAGGGCATCGGGTTGGACGCCGGCCTGGGACCGGCGCGAGTTTCTCAAGCAGGCCGGCCTGGCCGCCGGCAGCCTGGCGCTCGGCCCGGCCCTCCTGGAGGCCTGCGGCGGTTCCTCGCCCAGCCCCACCACCAGCGGCAGTACGGCCGCCATCCCCAAGCCCCGGGCCGGCGCCAAGATCCAGCTCCTCCAGTGGACGAGCTTCGTCCCCGCCGCCGACGAGGAGATCAAGCGCCAGGCGGCCGAGTTCTCGAGCGCCAACAACGTGCAGGTCACCATCCAGACCGTCAGCGGGGACCAGCTGCAGCCCAAGACCGCGGCCGCGGTCGAGGCCAACAGCGGACCGGACATCATTCAGATGCAGTACGGCTGGCCGCACCTGTACGACAGCGCCTGCATGGACGTATCCGACTTCGTCGGCGCGCTGCGCAGCCAGCTGGGCACCATCAACGCCGTCAACGACGCCTTCTGCAAGGTCAACGGCAAGTACCTGGCCGTGCCCTACTGCCAGGTCCCGAACGCCTGGACCTACCGCACCGACCTCTGGCAGAACGCCGGCCTCACCGACTTCTTCTCGACCTGGGACGAGTTGGCCGCCGACGGCAAGCAGCTCAAGGAGAAGGGTCAGCCGCCGATCGCGGTAAGCCTGGGCCACGCCTACGGCGACGCCATCACCATGTGGTACCCGGTGCTGTGGGACTTCGGCGGCGCCGAGGTCAGCTCGGACGGCAAGCACGTCACCATCAACTCCAAGGAGACGACCAACGCACTCAACTGGGCGATCAACGCCTGGAAGAACGGGTACATCTCGCAGAACACGCTCAGCTGGCTCGACCCCGACAACAACCAGGCCTATCACTCGGGGCTGATCACGGCCACGCTGAACGGGGCCTCGATCTACATCCGCGAGGTCTACAAGACCGACACCGGCCACAAGTACGCCGCCGTTAGCAACAACGCCGCCATGCCCAAGGGCGTCAAGGGCCTGGAAACGCTGAACCTGATCTTCAACCACGCGATCATGAAGTGGACCCAGGAGGCGGACACCGCCAAGGCGTTCATCGCCTACCTGATGCAGCCCGAGAACTACACCAAGTGGCTCAACGCGTCGGTTGGATACAACGGCGGGCCCTTCCAGAAGCTGAGCAGCGCCGACATCTTCAACCAGGATCCCAAGCTCAAGCCCTTCCAGCAGGTGATCGGCACCGGCAAGTGGCCGGGCTGGCCGGCGCAGCCTTCCAAGGCCACGGCGCAGTCGCAGGTGCAGTTCGTCATAGTGGATATGTTCGCCAAGGCCTGTACCTCGGGCGACGCCAAGTCCGCCATCGCGGATGCCGAGCAGAAGTTGAAGAGGATCTACGAGCTACCGAGCTAACGCCGTCACCGGTCATGGGTTGAGCAGTTGGGCGCCGCGGTAAGGGGCCTGGAGTCCAGGGGCTTCCTGGGCCCCCGCGTCCGCATTCTGGAACGCGAGGCCTATCTGGGCTACCTGCTGCTGGCGCCCATGCTGGCGCTGCTGATCGTCTTCCTGGCGTATCCCTTCGTCTTCGGGATCTGGCTTTCGCTGACCAATGCCCAGATCGGCGTCAACGGCCACTTCATCGGGCTCGCCAACTACGACTTCGAGCGTGGCGACACCGTGTTCATCCAATCGTTCATCAACACCATGAGCTACACCGTGGTGACCACGATCTTCAAGCTCGGGCTGGGCTTGGTCATGGCGCTGCTCCTCAACCAGGTCTTCCCAGCCCAGCGCTTCGTGCGCGCGGCGCTCCTGCTGCCCTGGATCATCCCCAGCGTGCTGAGCACGCTGGCCTGGCGCTGGATGTTCGATCCCACTTTCAGCGTCATCAACTGGGTGCTCGTGCACTGGATGCACGCCAGCGGCGTGGATTGGCTCGGCAAGACCGGCAGCGCGTTGATCGCGCTGATGGTCGTCAACACCTGGCGCGGCATCCCGTTCTACGGAATATCGTTCCTGGCCGGGCTGCAGACGATCCCGGTCGAGCTGTACGAGGCCGCGCGCGTCGACGGCGCCAGCCGCTTCAACCAGTTCCTGCACATCACCATGCCGATGCTGCGGCCGATCCTCGTGGTGGTGCTGCTGCTCTCGACCATCCTGACCTTCGGCGACTTCACGCTGCCGTACGTGCTCACCAACTGCGCGCCCTACAACAGCACCTGCGTGCTCTCGACCTGGGCCTTCCAGATAGGCGTCAACGGCGGCTACATCGGGATCGGCGCCGCCATCTCTCTGGTGCTGTTCCCGCTTCTCTCGGCGATCGTGGCGGGCGTCCTCATCGGATTGCGCCGGGAAGACTGAGCACGATGGCCGAGATGGCGGAAGCTCCCGACACCACGGCGATCGTCCGCCGCAGCAAAGGCTATGGCCAGCGCAAGCACGAGATCGGAGACAGCTTCGGCGCGCGGCTCTTCCGCGTGTACATACCGGTGCTCATCTTCATCTTCATCACGCTCTTCCCCTTCTACTGGATGGCGATCACGTCGATCAAGAGCGATTCCGAGCTGCTCGACCACAATCGCAACCCGCTGTTCGTGCTGCAGCCCACGCTGCAGCAGTACCAGGACCTGTTCAGTAAGACCAACTTCCTGCACTGGACGCTCAACACGGCCATCGTGGCGGTCGTGTCGACCACCATCTCGCTGTTCTGCAGCATCCTCGCCGGCTACTCGCTGGCGCGCCTGCGCTACCGCGGCGCCAACGCCATCGGCTGGGGCGTGTTCATCACCTACCTGGTGCCGCCGACGCTGCTCTTCCTGCCCCTGGCCTATGTGATCGCGCAGCTGCACCTGTTCAACAACTACTGGTCGCTGATCCTCACCTATCCCACCTTCCTGATCCCGTTCTCGACCTGGCTGCTCATGGGCTATTTCCGCGGCATCCCGCGCGAGCTCGAAGAAGCTGCGTTGGTAGACGGAGCCACCCGACTGCAGGCCATGGTCCGGGTCGTGATCCCGCTGGCCCTGCCAGGCATACTCTCGGCCGGGATGTTCGCGTTCACGCTGTCCTGGAACGAGTTCCTTTACGCGCTGATCTTCATGAACGACACCGCCATGAAGACGATCCCGGTCGGCGTCACCAGCGAGCTGATCCGCGGAGACGAGTTCTTCTGGGGTCAGCTGATGGCGGCGGCGCTGCTGGGCTCGGTCCCCGTGGCCTTGCTCTACTCGTTCTTCGTCGACTACTTCGTGGCCGGCATGACTGCGGGAGCGGTGAAGGGCTAGAGCGTCAGGTCTCGATGACGCCGGCGCCGATGCCGCGCGCGAAGCTCTCGGCGAACATCGCGCAGAGCACCGCGACCGGCGTCGCCACCAGGACGGCCGCGGCGAAGCTCTCGCCGGGGTTGCTGATGTCGGCGCTAACCAGCGCGCCCAGCGCGCCCCACAGCGTCTGCCCGCTGGTCTCCTGGATGAACGTGGTGGTGTAAAGGTAGTCGTTGAACGCGACTGCGACCGCGTACACCGCGACCGTGCCCAGCGCCGGCCAGGCCACCGGCAGGAGGACGTCGCGCAGCACCTCGAGTAGGCCGGCGCCGTCGGCGAGCGCGCTGTCCACCAGGTCGCGCGGCAGGCGGCGGAAGAAGGTCCACATCACCCAGGTCCCGAAAGGGATGACCAGGCTGGGATAGGTCGCCACCAGCGCCCAGGGCGTGTTCAGGAGGTGCAGCTCTGCCAGCAGTCGCAGCAGCGGGATGAAGAGTACGCTCTGCGGCAGCAGGTAGGTGCCGAAGAAGACCAGCACCAGGCTGCGGCTGTGGGGGAGGCCCAGGTAGGCCAGGGCGTAGCCCGCAAGCAGGCTGGCACAGACGCCGATCAGCGCCGTGGCCACAGTGACACCCGCGGTGTTCAGGATCCAGCCCACGAACTGCGGCTCCGTGAAGAGCGTCACGAAGTTGGCCAGGGTGGGGTGGTCCGGCCACCAGGGGTTGCCGGTCGCCAGCGCGTCGGACTCGGCCTTGAAGGCCTGCACCGTCATCCAGAAGATCGGCGCCAGCGAGATCGCCAGCATGGGCGCCAGGATCAACGGTCGCAGCAACCTCATTCGCGAATCAGACGGAACGCGACGGCCAGCGCCACCAGGTAGACCGGGACCATGACCAGCGCGACCGCTGCGCCCAGCCCCAACGCGCCGGAGAGCAGTGCGTTCTCGAAGGCGAAGGTGCTCACGATCTGGGAGCGGCCCAGCGGACCGCCCCTGGTCAGAAGCTCCACGGTCGCGAAGTCACCGAAGTTGCCGAGCACCGAGAGCAGGCAGCCGAGCACGGCGGCCGGTCGCAGGTAGGGCACCACGATGTGCAGGAAGCGCCGGACCGGAGCGGCACCATCCACCACCGCCGCGTCCAACTGGTCGGCGGGTACGGAGCGCATGCCGGCCAGCAGCAGAACGCCGAACAGGGCACTGCCGTGCCAGACGTTTACCGCGACCACGCTGAGCAGCGGCAGCCGGCTTTTCAGGTCCAGGGGCTGCTGGGTTAGGTGGGCGCCCTGGAGCAGGTAGTCCAGCGCGCCGTGGACGTTGGTCAGCAGGAAGTACCAGGCGATGGTGCCCAGCACGACCGGGAAGATGAAGGGCAGGAAGAGTCCCGCGTAGAGCAGCCGGCGTCCCGGAAAGGGCCGGACCAGCGCCAGCGCCATCAACAGGCCGAAGAGCAGCTTGAGCAAGGTCCCTGAAACCAGGTAGGCGGCGCTGTTGAACAGCATCTGCCAGAAGCTGTCCAGGCCGGCCAGGAACTGAAAGTTGGCCAGGCCGACGAAGCCGCCGTCGGTGCCGGGGGCGGCGCTGCTGACGCTGAACCAGAGCTCCAGGGCCAGCGCGTAGGTGATCGGGAGCAGGCACAGGAGGACCGCCGGGGCGAGCAGGAGGAGGGCCAGGGCCCGCGAGCCGCGGAGGCGGGCTGGATTCCGCATCTGAGCTACGATTTTCCCCGCCATGGCTTCCGTGACCTACGACCACGTGACCAAGAAGTTCGGCAACGAGACCACCGCCGTCAACGACCTCAACCTCCAAATCCACGACGGCGAGTTCATGATCCTGGTCGGCCCCTCGGGGTGCGGCAAGTCGACGGCCCTGCGGATGCTGGCCGGACTCGAGGACGTCACCGACGGCGACATCAAGATCGGCGACCGCGTGGTCAACGAGGTGCCGGCGCGGGAGCGCGACATCGCCATGGTGTTCCAGTCCTACGCGCTCTACCCGCACATGAGCGTGTACGACAACATGGCCTTCGGCCTCAAGATGCGCGGCACGCCGCGGTCCGAGATCGAGGGCAAGGTCAAGGACGCCGCCGGCATCCTGGGCCTGGAAAAGCTTCTCAAGCGCAAGCCTCGCCAGCTCTCGGGCGGCCAGCGCCAGCGCGTGGCCCTGGGCCGCGCCATCGTGCGCGACCCCCAGGTCTTCCTGCTTGACGAGCCGCTGTCCAACCTGGACGCCGCGCTGCGCGTGGAGACCCGCATCAACCTACAAAAGCTGCACCAGCGCCTTGGCTCGACCTTCATCTATGTGACCCACGACCAGGTCGAGGCCATGACCATGGGCGACCGCATCGCGGTCATGAAGGAGGGCGTGCTGCAGCAGGTGGCGCCGCCCCGGGAGCTTTACGACCACCCGGTCAACATGTATGTGGCGGGCTTCATCGGCAGCCCGCGCATGAACTTCATCCCGGTCACGCTGGACGGCAAGACGGCCAAGGCCTCGGGATTCACGGTCGATTTCCCCAGCGCGCCCGGCATCGAGAAGGGCGTGCTCGGCATCCGTCCCGAGGACCTGGACGAGCAGCCGCGCGAGGGCGGCCCGCGCATCGACATGAAGGTCGAGGTGGTGGAGGTGCTGGGCTCGGACCAGTTCCTTTACGGAAAGGTCGGCGGCGACGACGTGATCGCGCGCGTCGACCCGCAGTTCAAGGTCAGTCCTGGCGACACCGTGAAGCTCGGCCTCAACATGCGGCGGCTGCACCTCTTCGATGCGGAGAGCGAGAAAGCACTGAACTGATCCCGGTCGCCCTGGCGCTGGTCCTGGGCGCCGCGGGCATGCATGCCGCCTGGAACGTGATGCTCAAGGGCTCCGCCGATCCGCTGCGGCTGTCGCTGCGGGCGCTTGTGATGGGCAACCTTCTCTTCGCGCCTGTGGTGTTCGGGGTGTGGCTCCTGACCGGCCGGCCCGGACTGCAGCCAGCCGGCTGGCTGTGCGTGGCCGGCTCGGCCGTGGCCGAGCTCTTCTACTTCGTGTTCCTGAGCCATGCCTACCGGCGCGGCGAGCTGTCCTTCGTGTACCCGATCGCCCGCGGTACGGGGCCACTGATTGCCGTGGCGGGCGGCCTGCTCCTGCTGCGCGAGCAGCTGGGGTTCGTTCAGCTGGCGGGCGTGGCAGCGCTGCTGGCCGGGATCTGGCTGGTGCGCCGGCCGTCTGGCGCCTCCGGGCCACTTGGAGCCGCGCTGCTGACCGGGCTGTGCATCGGCACCTACACGCTGATCGACCGGGTCGGCGTGCGCCTGGGACCGCCCTGGCTCTACGGCTGGCTGATGTTCATGCTGACCTGCGGACTGCTGGCCGCCTGGGTGGCCGTCTTCGGTGGCGCCGGCAGCGCGCCCGGCTGGCGCCGCTCCACCCTGGTCGGGGTGCTGATGTCGGCGACCTTCTACGTGGTGCTGATCGCGCTGGCGATCGCGCCCGTGACGGTGGTGGCGCCGGCACGCGAGTCGGCAATCGTGCTGGTGAGCGCCTGGGGCGTCCTGCGCCTGCGCGAGCGCCAGGGCCTGGCGCTGAAGCTGGTCGGGGCGGCCGCGATCCTGGCCGGCGTGGTCCTGCTGATTCTCTGAACAACTGCCGAGCGCCGGCGCCGGAACTGTTTTTCAGCTCGAAAAGGGTGCCGCCGCCGGCGCTCGGCCTCAGATACGGATTTCCAGCAGGAGCCTGAGCACTTGATCGGTGTAATCGCCCGGCGCGCCGGGACCCCAAGCGGCCGTCTGCACGATCGCCCAGTCCCGCGCGCGCCGGCGGTCGATTTCCGTCAGCTCGCACAGCTGATCGAGCCGGCGGCGGAGGCGGCGAGCCGGATCGGGATCGGCGGCCAGCTCGGCGCGGCGGTCGCGGACCAAGGGCGCGAGGTCGTAGGCGGGATCCCCGACCATGGGCTTGGGGTCGATCATCAGCCACGGCTCCCGGACTCCGGCCAGGGCGTTGCCGTGGTGGAAGTCCTGGTGCAGCACAACGGGCGCCGTCGGGTCCTCAAGCAGCCCCGGGATCAGGTCCGCGATCTCGCCTGGGAGGCGCCGCCGCCAGCGATGCGCGGCAGCCTCCAGCGTCGGATACCGCGAATCGGGCGGCGGTGCCCGCCAGACCCGTCGCAGGATGCTGGCGGCGACCTCGTTGGCCGCCACCTCAGGCAGGGACCAGAGCGAGCGCCCGGGGTCTAGCCGCTCCAACAGCAGCGCCCCCCGCCCGTCATCGCGGAGGAGCCGTACAGCGCCGTCGCCGGCGAACAGCCGAAGCGCGTCGGCCTCGTACGTGCTGTCCTCGCGGAAAGCGAAATTGATCTTGAGCACCGCGTCCGCACCGGCGTCGTAAACGACGCTCGTGTAGCCGGTGCCCACCACATCGCCGATCTCGATGAACCACTCCCGACGCAGGCGCCCGAGGCGCGCCCGAGGCGCCCGGCCTACCAGGTAACGGCGCCCTCGCTCGCGCTCTTCACCTGGGCGGCGTACTTGGCCATCACCCCGGACCGGTAGTGCGGCTCGGGCGGCGACCAGTCGCGCATCCGCTCGTCGATGTCGACCCCCTCCACGTCGATGGTGCGGTTGGGCACGTCGACCACGACCACGTCGCCGTCGCGAAGAGCGGCCAGCGGGCCTCCCACCGCGGCTTCGGGCGCCACGTGCCCGACCATCAGGCCCTGCGTGGCGCCCGAGAAGCGCCCGTCGGTCAGCAGCGCGACCGAGTCCCCCAAACCCTGGCCGACGATGGCGCCGGTGACCTGCAGCATCTCCCGCATCCCGGGCCCGCCGCGCGGCCCCTCGTAGCGAATCACGACCACGTCGCCGGACTTGATGCGCTGCCCGAGGACCGCCGCCAGCGCGTCCTCCTCGCGGTTGAAGACCCGCGCTGGGCCCCGGTGCAGGTGGGGATGATGATGCGCGATCTTGACCACCGCGCCTTCCGGCGCCAGCCTGCCCTTGAGGATCACCAACCCGCCCTCGGCTGAGAAGGGATTCGACAAAGGCCGCACCACCTCCTGGCCCGGCGTCTCGCGCACCTGCGCACACTCCTCGGCCAGGGTGCGGCCGGTCACCGTCGGCGCGTCGCCGTCCACGAAGCCACCCTCGATCAGGCGCTGCGTCAGCACTGCGATGCCGCCCGCGCGATGCAGCTCGGGCGCCGCGAAGCGCCCGGCCGGCTTCAGGTCGCACAGCAGGGGCGTGCGCCGGGAGATGCGGTCGATGTCGTCGACGGTGAAGTCGATGCCGACCTCGCGCGCCATCGCGATCAGGTGCAGGACCGCGTTGGTGGAGCCACCCGACGCGGCGACGGCCGCGGTCGCGTTCTCGAAGGCGCGCCGGGTCAGGATCTGCGAGGGCCGCCGGTCTGCCTCGAGGACGCGCATGGCCAGGCGCCCGATCTCCTCCGCCGCCGGCCGCTTGGCCGGGTCCATGGCGGGGATCGAGTTGAAGCCGACCGGCGAGAGGCCGAGGACCTCCAGCACCATCGACATCGTGTTGGCGGTGTACTGGCCGCCGCACGCGCCCGCGCCCGGACAGGCGACGGCCTCCAGCTCGCGCAGGTCGCTCTCGCTCATGCGCCCGGCAGAAACCGCGCCGATGGCCTCGTACATGTCGCCGACGGCAACCTGGCGGCCGCGAAAGGAACCCGCATAGATGGAGCCCGCATACACGACGACGGCCGGCCGGTCGACGCGGGCCACCGCCATCGCCCCGGCCGGGTTGGTCTTGTCGCAGGACACGATGCAGACCAGCGCGTCGAAGTAATGCCCGCGGGCGACCAGCTCGATGGAGTCGGCGACCAGCTCGCGCGACACCAGGGACATCTTCATGCCCTCGGTGCCCATGGTGATGCCGTCCGAGATGGCGATCGTGTTGTACTCCATGGGCGTCCCGCCCGCCTCGCGCACGCCCTGTTTCACGTGCCCGGCCAGCTCGCGATGGTTGAAGTTGCAGGGCATGGTCTCGATCCAGGAGTGCGCCACGCCCACGATCGGCTTCTCCAGGTCCTCGTGCGAATAGCCGATGTTGAGCAGGAAGGAGCGCGCCGCCGCCCTGGGCACGCCGTCGTACAGGGTGCGCGAGAAGCGGCGCAGGTCATCTGGCATCAGTGCCGAACCCTCCTCATCTCGGCCAGCTTGGCCGGGTCGAACTCGTCCGAGCGCACCCAGCGCAGCAGGTTCTGCTCGCGCTCGATGACGCGATCGCAGGCGGCCGGCAGCTCTTCGGCGATCTCGAGCGGGATCGAGAGCACGCCGTGCTGGTCGGCCGCCAGCAGCTCGCCGGGACGCACCGCCAGCGATCCGACAGACACTTCCCCGCCGGCTGTGACTACGCGCACATATGCGTGCGAGACCCCGGGCCCGCGTGCGAAGAATTGGAACCCCATCTCGCGCGCCTCCTTGAGGTCGCGCACGCAGCCGTTTGTGATGGCGCCCACGCAGCCCAGCGCCTTGAAGATCGTGGCGTTCACCTCTCCCCACAGCGAACCGTGGCCCGGCGGGTCGTCGAGGTCCTGCACCACCACGAAGCGGGGCTCCGGCACCTCCTGAACGTGGCGCCAGAGCGGCGATTGGTCGTCCGGGCCCTTGCCACGAGCCCGGATCATGGCGGTGGCCGCGTAGCCCACGGCGGTGCCCAGCTCGGGGAAGAGGCATCTGATCTCCATCGAAGCAAAGCCCTGGTCGCGGGGCCGGATGTCGAAGGTCTCAATGCCGTTGCTGAGGGTCGGCGTGTCGTAGCGCGCCAGCGCCGCAAGCATCTGGTTCATGCGTATGACGAGGTGGCCGGCTTGGCCACGGGCTCGCCCGTCAGCTTCTTGACCACCTCGGTGGCGGCCCCGCGGAGGAAGACGGCGTCCGAGGTCACGTTCAGCATGCGGAAGCCCTCGTCGCGCCAGCCGGCGGCGGTCTCCCAGCTGCCGCAGTGGATTCCGGCCACGATTTCGTGGCGGTCGCAGGCCTCGCGCACCGAACCGATCAGCCGCCGGTGCTCGGGGCGGGTGGCGTTGGCGTCGGGCGGCATGCCGTGCGTTACCGCCATGTCGTTGGGACCCACGTAGACGCCGTCGATGCCGGGCACCGAGAGGATGGCGTCCAGGTCACCGAGCGCGGCGGCGGTCTCCACCATCACCACGCAGACCACGTCGCGGTTGGCCACCTCTGGGCTGAAGCCCTTCATCTCCAGCGCTGCCCGCACCGGTCCCCACGAGCGGTAGCCCTGGGGCGGGTAGCGGCATGCGCCGGTCGCCGCCTCCGCGTCGGCGACCGAGTTGACCATCGGCACCACCACGCCCTGGGCGCCCGCGTCGAGCGCCTTCATGATGTGGTCGGGCTGGTTCCACGGCACGCGCACGAAGGTGGGCGTGCCGGTCCGCGAGAGCGACTGGAGCATCGGTACCAGCGCGTCATAGCCGATCAGGCCGTGCTGCATGTCCAGGCAGACCCAGTCGAAACCGCAGAGGCCCATCAGCTCCGCGGAGAACGGCGAGGGGATGACGCACCAGCCGCCCAGCGAGGCGCTGCCGCGGTCCCAGACCTCTCGAAGGCGCGTCACGACACCGCGACCTGGCGGCGGCTGACGCCGTTGACCACGTTGAAGGCATCCTCACCCGCCAGCACGCGGCGCAGGTTGGCGCGCACCACCTCCTGCACGCGCGTGCGTGCCTGCTCGGTGGCGCCACCGACGTGCGGCGACAGGAAGACGTTCTCCATGCTCCGGAGCGGCGAGTCGGACGCCAGCGGCTCGACCTCGTAGACGTCGAGCGCGGCGCCGGCCAGGCGGCCTGACCGCAGCGCCTCGATCACGGCGCGCTCGTCCAGCACGGGACCGCGCGCCGCGCTCACCAGCAGCGCGCCGGGCTTCATCCGCGCGAGCGCGTCGGCGCCGATCAGGCCGCGAGTGTCGTGGTCGAGCGGCGTGTGCACGGTGACGACGTCCGACTCGGCCAGCAGCTGTGCCAGCGAGACCTGGCGCGCGCCCAGGAAGCCTTTAGGCGCCACATCGGTGAAGAGCACTCTCGTCCCGAACCCGCTGAGCCGCGCCGCGACCGCCGAACCGACGTTGCCAAGGCCCACGATCCCGACCGTGACGTAGCCCAGCTCGCGGCCGATCAGGTCCGCGGCGGGCCAGGCTCCGTCGCGCATCCGGCGATCGCCGTAGGCGCCCCGGCGGAGCAGGTTGAGCATGGCCATGATCACCCAGTCCGCGACCGCGTCCCGGTTGTAGCCGGCAGCGTTGGCGACCGGGATGCCCAACTCGGCGGCCACGCGGTGGTCGATGGCATCGAAGCCGACGGCGGGGACCTGGATCAGGCGGCAGCGAACCAGCCGCTCCAGCACCGGCCGGTCCAGGCGGTGGCGGTGCCGGTTGTCGCTGATGACCAGGTCGGCCTCCGGGGCCAGCGCCAGCAGAGCGTCCTGGGCGGGTGGATCGGGCGCCGTCACGACGTCGGCGGCGTGGTCTTCGAGCCAACCTCTGACGGCGGCCGGATCCCATGGGCTGAGCAGCAACACTCGGGCGGGCAACGCCCGGTCAGGCTATCAACTTTGCTGAGCGCGAGGCGGCCGCTCTAGCCCGCGCTGTTGCTCCCCTGCGTGGCCACGTAGCTGACACAGTCACCCTCGTTCTTGAACGGCGTGCCGCTGGCGTCCGACACCTGCTGCCAACCGCCGTCCATGCAGTCGCTCTTGGTCGACGGGGTGGGGGGCGGCGGCGGCGCGGCTTCGGTCAGGGTAGCTGCCACGTTGAGCTCGAACCCGTGGATCGCAAACGGGAACGCGGTCGTAGAGCCCGCGGTGGGTGACGGGGTGTTGAGGGCCTCCATGTAGGCGTCGCCAATGAAGTTGGCGGTGAAGGTCGAGCAGCCGGCGAAGCCGGTGATGCGGAGCCCGAGTAGATCGCCCGGCTGGACCGGGATGGGCTGGGCCAGTGTGAAGGTGTTCAGGCCGGACCCGGCGACCACCGTCTGCGGATCGCTGATGCCGACCAGCGTATAGGTGCCCGCCGTCGCGGTCGGGCGCCAGACTTCGAGCGCCAGGTTTCCGTCGACCGCCGCCGAGGCCTGCGTGCTCCAGTCGGTGATCTGCCAGTTGCCGGCCGGGACCGTGTACGACGGTCCCGCCGACGCCGACTGCACTGTGTCCATGCCGGCGCCGCCGTTGCAGGTGGCGCCGTCCTGAGCCTGGCCGACCACAGTGGACGCGGAAGCGCCGTTCGCGAACATCAGGAGGCCGCACGCGGCGACAGCGAACGCCGTAACGAATCTAGCCATGCACCCATCTCAACGTCCGGTGGCCGACCGTCTTGCGGTCATGCTGTAGGGGATGGTCGAGCTGGTCGTCTTCTCCGACTACGTCTGACCCTTCTGCTACATCGACTCGGTCCGGGTCGAGCAGCTGGAGCGGGAGGGCCTGGTCGAGGTGACGTGGCTGCCCTTCGAGCTGCATCCCGAGGTGCCGCCGGAGGGGGTCCCGCGCGAGCGCTATTTCGGTGCAGCGCGGGCGGCGCAGATGCGCGCGCACCTGCAGGCCATGGCCGCGGAAGTTGGCCTGCACATGGAGTCGAGGGACGTGCTGATCAATTCCCGGCTGGCGCTGGCCACCGCCGAGTTCGCGCGCGAGCGCGGCGCCTACGACGCGGTGCACCGGGCGCTCTTCGAAGCCCACTGGCACCTGACCGCGAAGCTGGAAGACGTCGAAGACCTGAAGCGGATCGCGGCTGAGTGCGGCCTCGACTCCGACGAGCTGGGCGAGGCGCTGGCCGACGGCCGCTACGAGCCGCTGCTCGACCAGCGTCGCCGGGACGCGGAGGAGGTCGGCATCAACGCCATCCCCGCCCACATCTTCGGCGGCCGCTACCTGGTGGTCGGTGCGCACCCGTACGAGCTCTTCCACCAGGTGGTGGAGAAGCTCAGGTCAGCTTGATCAGACCGTCGAGCACGACCTTGGGCGGCGGGGGCATGTAGCCGGGCGGCGGCTTGACGCCCTGCATCTGCATGCCGGGGATGTCGGTGAACACAACGTGCAGCGTGTAGGGCGCGGCGGCCGCGTCGGACATGGTGAAGAACGCCAGCAGGTCGCTCCCTCCGCCCTTTCCGCCATAGGCGCCGTTGGTCTGCGCCGGATAGGCATTGCCGGCTCCGTCAAGCAGCTGCCACTTCGAGTAGTCGGGCAGCATGAAGGTGCCGGCCGGCGCATCGACGTAGACCTCGGTGCCGACGAGGTGGGAGCCTGCCGGTACGGGCGCCAAGCCGATCGAACCGTGGTAGGCATAGTCGACCGAGAGCACGCGGAGCGACCCGCCGGAGAAGAGCAGTTGCCCGGCCACCGGTGCGTTGGCCGGTGGCGGCAGCAGGTCGGCGGGGGCCGGCGCGTTTACCCGGGCGCCGCTGTTCCAGCGGTCGAAGGTGACCGTGGTGGTGCCCTTGACGAAGGTGAGCCGGTACTGGAGCGGGTAGCCGTCGCGCTGCCGGATCCAGAGCCGGACCGTGGCCTGCGGACCCATGTTCGCCTGCTGCGCAACCAGCCGCCAGGCGCGGTCGACGGCTGACCCCTCCTGGCCCTCGATCCGGAAGCGGCCGAGCTGCCACCATTGGTCGAACCACGCCGGATTGCCGGTGGGGCCCGCGCTGGCCGCGGCGGGAAACGCCTGCCAGCGTGGGTGGCTCCAGCCCGGGAGCATCTGGTTGTAGGTGACCCCGTTCACCTCGCGGTACTCGGCGGGGGCGAAGCCACCCGCGCCGGGCCCGGGGCTGATGACCTGGCTCAGCGCACGGACCGGCTGCAGCTGCACGGTCCCGCTCTGCTGCGTGTAAGCCCTGCCGTCGGGTCCGGCGAAGACCGAGACGTAGTGCACGTCCCGCAGGCCCGCATGCGAGGGCAGGGCCGCGATGTGCGCGGCGTCGAGGTTGGGATTGAGGATGGGCGGCAGATCTGCCGAGCAGCCCGCGACCGTCAGGACCAAAAGGGCGGCCCCGAGCGCGAGCCTCATGACGCTTATAACGCGGCCGCGGTCACCTGGGTATCGGCTGTTTCCAGCGCTGCGTCAACAGCGTCCAGGCCCGTCTCCAGCTCCTCCTCGGAGATCGTAAGCGGGGGTGCGAAAACCACCAGGTTCCAGCGCGTGAGCGCCGAGACATAACGCTCGTTGAGGGTGCGCCGGACCGCGGCCATGGCCGGCGTCACCGGGTCCTCTGTGCGCTGTGGCGAAAGCGGCTCGCGGGTCTTGCGGTCGCGCACCAGCTCCAGCGCGGCCAGCATGCCCAAACCCCTCACCTCGCCCACGCAGGGATGCTTTTCGGCCAGCCGGCGCAGGCCCGCCAGCAGGCGCTCGCCCATGCGGGCCGCGCGCTCGGCGAGGTTCTCCTCGATGTAGACCTCCATCACGGCGCAGCCGGCGGCGCAGGCCAGCGGATGCGCGGCATAGGTAAGCCCGGCCCCCAGGTAGTGGTCCTGGAAGTGGCGCGCTACCCGGCCGTTGGTGATGGCGGCGCCCAGCGGCACATACCCGCTGGGGATGCCCTTGGCCACGGTCATGATGTCGGGCACCACGCCCCAGTGCTCGGAGGCGAACCAGCGTCCGGTGCGGCAGAAGCCGGTGATCACCTCGTCGCAGATCAGCAGGACGCCGTGGCGGTCGCAGATTTGGCGCAGCCGCGGCAGGTAGCCGTCGGGCGGCACCACCAGGCCCGACAGCCCGGTCACCGGCTCCACCAGGACCGCGGCCACGGACTCCGGCCCCTCGCCGGCGATGGTCGCCTCCACGGCGTCCGCGCAGGCCAGCGTGCAGGCGTCGCCGTCCCCGCAAAGCGGGCAGCGGTAGCGATAGGGGTCGACCGTCTTCACGAAGCCCGGCGCCGTCGGCTCCGCGTACATGCGGCGGTTCTCGCCGGTTGCGCTGATGGCGCCCAGCGTGGAGCCGTGGTAGCTCTGGTAGCGGGTCACGATCTTGGTCCGGCCGGTGGCCAGGCGCGCCATCCGGATCGCGTACTCGTTGGCCTCGGCGCCGCCCAGCGTGAAGAAGACGTGGTTGAGGTCGCCCGGCGTCACCTCGGCCAGCATCTCGGACAGCCGGCTGGCGGGCGGGTTGGCGAAGCTGGGGCCGATCACGGGCAGCACGGCCGCTTGACGCTGGATCGCCTCCACCACCTTGGGATGCCGGTGCCCGATGTTCATGTAGGCCAGCTGTCCGGCCAGGTCCAGCCAGCGCGCGCCGGTGTCGTCGGTGAAGTAGCTGCCCGAGGCCTCGGTGACGTTTAGCGGCTGGATCGCGCCCTGCACGGCCCATGGGTAGAGCCGCCGGTCGCGCGGAGCCACGGCACCGATAATAGGCCGCGTGGCGGTGGCCGAAGCTCAGACGCTGGAGCGCCTGAACCGGCTCCTGGACCGCTTGCGGGAACGGGTTCCCTTCTATCGCGAACGGCTTCCCGACAGAGGCCTGGATGCGCTGGAGCAGCTGGCCGAGCTGCCGCTCACGACCAAGGACGACTTCCGCGACAACTACCCGTATGGGATGCTCGCGGTCCCCCTGGCCGAGGTGGTGCGCGTGCACGCCTCGAGCGGCACCACCGGCCGGCCCGTGATCACGGGCTACACGCGCGCCGACCTGGACCAGTGGGGCGAGTGCATGGAGCGCGTCTACCGGGCCGGTGACGTAGGACCGGGCGACGTCGTCCAGAACGCCTACGGCTACGGGCTCTTCACGGGCGGGCTGGGCTTCCACATCGGGGCCGAGCGCATCGGCTGCACGGTGGTACCGACCAGCTCCGGGGTCACCCAGCGCCAGGTCCTGCTGATGGCGGACCTGGGCACCACGGTGCTGACCTGCACGCCCTCTTACGCGCTGGTCCTGGCCGAGGCGATCGCGGCCGAGGAGCGGCGGCCGCTGCTCAAGCTGCGGGTCGGCTTCTTCGGCGCCGAGCCCTGGAGCGACGGCATGCGCCGGCAGATCGAGTATGGCCTGGGGGTGGAGGCCTTCGACATCTACGGGCTGACCGAGCTGGGCGGCCCCGGGGTGGCCGTCGAGTGCCACGAGCACAACGGCCTGCACATCTCGGAGGACCACTACTACGCGGAGACCGTCGACCCCGAAAGGGGCGACCCGGTGCCGCGCGGGAAGCCGGGAGAGCTGGTGCTCACCAGCCTGCGCCGGGAGGCGTCACCGGTGCTGCGCTACCGCACGCGCGACCGCACGGTTCTGACCGAGGAGCCCTGCCCGTGCGGGAGCCCGTTCGTGCGCATGCTCAAGGTGCACGGGCGCACCGACGACATGATCGTGGTGCGGGGCGAGAACGTGTTTCCAAGCCAGATCGAGGCCATCCTGCTGGCCATCGAGGGTCTCACCGCCAACTACCAGATCGTGATCGACCGGGAGGCCAAGCACCTGGACAGCGTGGAGGTGGTCGTGGAGGCCGCGCCCCACACCGACCATGCGGCGCTGCAGCAGCTGGCGGAGCAGCGCATAAGGGAGACGATCGGCCTGCGCGCGGAGGTCAACGTGCTGCCGCCGGGCGTGCTGCCGCGCAGCGAGGGCAAGGCAAAGCGGGTGATCGACCGCCGGACGCTGTAGGGCCGGGGCTAGCCCAGCCCTCAGCGTCCGCAACTTCACGTTTGACGTCAAACATCGGGTGAAATCGCCGTGGCACTCGCGGTTTGACGTCAAACGTGGTTTGTCACCGCCTTAACAGGTGACGTTGCGATGCAGAAACCGCCGAGGCCAGTCTCTGCCCGTGGCCACTCCGGTCCCTGCAGAGCTCAAGCGAGGACCTTTCACAGTGGCCGAAGCCGCTCGCCTCGGGTTGACCTGGGCGCACCTGCAGGGTGAGTCCTACCGCCGCCTGACGCGCGGTGTTTACGCCTGGTCGAGGTTGCTCGCGAACCCGCCGCTTATGTTTCGGGCCGTGCTGCGCCGATTGCCGGCCAATGCGGTGTTTTCCGGCCGCAGCGCCGCCTGGTTGCACGGTCTCGACGTGCCGGCGTGCACGCCTGTCCAGGTCACGCTGCCACCCGACCATGTGGTGGCGGCCCGGGCCGGCGTATGGATCAGGCGTTCCCCGCTCGACCGTGACGAGGTCGTGTCGCGGCGCGGCTTCCGAGCGACCTCGATCCTGCGCACACTGATCGACATCGGGCAGACGCTACCGCTAGTCGAGGCTGTGCTCATCTACGACCAGGCCCTGCACGCGAAGTTCATTGACCTGGACGCGCTGCAGCGCGCCGTCGAGATCCGTGCTGGCACCTGGAACGTAAGACGCCTACGCCGCGTCGTCGATCTGGTCGAGCCACGCTCGGAGTCGCAAATGGAGTCGCGTCTGCGCGTTGTGCTTCTACTCGGCGGCCTGCCGCGACCCCAGGCCCAGGTCGACCTGTATGACGGCGCAGGGGAGCACATTGGACGGGTAGACCTGTACTACCCGTCGCACCGGCTGGTCATCGAGTACGACGGCGGCACGCATCGGGACAGCCTGGTCCGGGACAATCGCCGGCAGAACCACTTGGTCGGGGCAGGCTACAGAATCCGCCGGTTCACGGCGGCCGATGTCTTTGACCGGCCCGACTCAGTGGTCGCGCAGATCCGGGGTGAGCTCGCGGCCGATCCCGTCGCCGCGTGATTTGACGTCAAACTGCAACCCACAACGGCCAAACGGTCGTGGTTTGACGTCAAACGTGCATCGGGGGCGAGGCGAGTCCCCCTGGGTCAGCAGGCCCGGTCGGCGTCCAGTCCAGCGCGCACGAACTGGACCAGCCAGACCGGCGCGCCCGTGATCGAGGCCCCGCAGAAAGCGGCGGCCTGCGCCGCCGACCCCGCTCCCGCCACCCAGTTGGCGTCGAACCCGGGCGCCTGCCAGCCTCCGGTCACCTCGCCCCATTGGCGCGAGGTCGAGTACAGGCCGAGGATGGCCCCGCGCGCCTTCAGAAAATCGATGGCGCCCCGCAGCGCCGCCCGGTTGAGGAGGAGGTTGCTGTCCGACCAGCTGTTGGCGGTCTCCACGTCGAGCCACCAGCTGCGCACGCGGCGGCCGGTCGCGGCGTAGAGATAGGCGCGGGCCGTCTCGGCTTCGCTGCAGCCGATAGCGTAGGCCTGGCGTTGCACGGCGCTGCCGCTCACGGTCGCGGCGCGGGCGCCGCAGCCTGCGGTCACGTGCGCGGCATACAGCGGCGCATAGCCGGTGTTCATGTAGACGGCCGCCGGACCGGGCGCGGCCGCAAGCTCGGGCGCCAGGCAGGAGTTGCGCGAGAAGGGGCGGCCGTTGGTGACCGCCACCAGCCCGAAGGCCCCGCGCGCGGGCAGCCCGCACTGGTAGGTGGAGCTGTCATAGCCCACCGACCCCTGCGCGTACAGCGGACCGACCGCCAGGGTGGGGGCGGCGCTCACCGCCAGACCCACCAGCGTCAGCGCCACCGCGGACACCGCGACCATCGCCCGAGCCATCTCCACCAGCCAACGGCTTAAGCCAGACATGCTTGCGGCCCCTCGGTGAAGATCTGTGAAGATGGGGGCTGTGGAGGAGCTGGTCGCGCGGCTGGCGGCGGTGGTCGGCGACCAATGGGTCATCCGTGGGCAAGAGGGCTTGGAGGAGTACGGCCACGACGCCACCTTCATGGAGTCCGCGCCCCTGTGCGCGGTGCGGCCGGGTTCGACCGAGGAGGTGGCAAGCGTCGTCCGCGAGGCCGCCGCCGCCGGGGTGCCGGTCGTCGCTCGTGGGGCCGGGACCTCGCTGGTCGGCGGCCCGGTGCCGCTGGCGGCGGGCGTCGTCCTGTGCCTCGACCGGCTGACCCAGATCGAGATCGACGTTCCCAATACGGTGGCCGTCGCCGGCGCCGGGGTCATTACCGAGGCGCTGGATGCGGCGGCCGCGGCGCACGGGCTCATGTACCCGCCGGACCCGGCCTCCTTCGGGATGTCCACGATCGGCGGCAACGTCGCCTGCAACTCGGGCGGCATGCGCTGCGTCAAGTACGGCGTCACCGCCGACTACGTGATCGGCCTGAGCGTCGTCCTGGCCTCCGGTGAGGTCCTGCGGCTGGGCGGCAAGTTGCGCAAGCGCGCGTCCGGCTACCGGACCCTGCAGCTCTTCGTCGGGTCCGAGGGGACGCTGGGCATCGTGACCGAGGTGGTGGTCAAGTTGATCCCGCGCCCGCGTTTCCAGGCCACCGCCATGGTCGGCTTCCGGCGCCTGGAGGAGGCCGGCGCCGCGGTGGCGCGGGCGCTCGCCGCGGGCCATTTCCCGGCCGCCATCGAGATCCTGGACCGGGGCTCGCTGGAGCTGGTTTCGGGGAAGCTGCCGCCCGGCTTCGAGCCCGAGCTGGAGGCGGTGCTGATCGTCGAGCAGGACGGCAACGACGAGGAGTTCGTCCAGCTCGACCTCATGAAGATGGTCGAGGTGCTGGACGGCGCCGACAACCGGATCGCGCAGTCCTCGATCGAGCGCGAGCGGCTGTGGGAGGCCCGCCGGTCCTTCGGGAAGGTCCTGATGTCGATGCCCAAGAACTTCTTCGCCGAAGACGTGGCGGTACCCATCGCGCAGATTCCGGAGATGATCCGGCGGGTCCAGGCGCTGGCCGCCCGCACGGGCCTGCGCATCGTCACCGTCGGCCATGCCGGCGACGGCAACCTGCACCCGACCATCCTCTTCGAGGACGGCCAGCGCGGGTTGATCAGCGCCGCGGCTGCGCAGATCTTCAGAGACGCGCTGGAGCTGGGTGGGTCCATCTCAGCGGAGCACGGGCTCGGCGCGCTCAAGCGCGACTACGCCGAGCTGGAGCACGGACCGCTGGGGATGGAGGTGATGCGCCGGCTAAAGCGGGTGCTCGACCCAGCGGGCATCCTCAACCCGCACAAGGTCTTCCCCGAGCAGCCGGCCGACGATGCCTTCCTGGAGGCGATGCCGGGCTGGGTGCCGGAGCCGGACCGCCGGCGCCGGAAGGCCGAGCTGGGCCTGTAGGGCGTTACGCCGGCGTAACCCGCCGGGCACTCTGCCGGCAGCCAGAGCGTTACGCCGGCGCAACGGGGGCACTTTGCCGGCGGCGAGCGCGTTACGCCGGCTTAACCCCTTGAGCGGACGCCCCAACGCGCCATTGCGCCGGCGTAACGCCCCCAAGTGGCTGCTAACCGTCTTTCCGGATGTCGCGGACGCCGATGGCGGCGATGGCTGCGAATACGGCGGCGGCGCCGACCGCGCAGAGCCCACCCGGCAGCCAATAGCCGGCGCCCACGAAGGCAACCGTCGCGAGTGCGAGGAGCCCGAACAAGGGCCCGAGCGCTCGCAGCGCCGGGTTCCAGCGATCTCGGTGCGGGACGGCGTCCGCGTAGCGGGAGCGCCCGGCGTAGGCCGGCGCCTCCAACGGCTCTTCGGGCAGCGGCAAGTTTGTCGGCACAGTGAGGAAAACGCTGATGCGCCCGCGAATCCGACGGCCTAATCAGCAGGAAGTGCCGGCACTTCGGACGTTTGGCCGGCATAACGACGGGCAAGTGCCGGCAGTTGCCGCGCCGCGGCTTGGCGCCGGCGTAACGCCCCACGCGGCTCAGGCCAGCAGCTTGTACAGGTAGGTCGTCGCCCCCTTCGTGCCGTCGCTGAGCAGCGAGTAGTCGGGCACCACTCCCACCACGGTCCAGCCCAGGGCGCGATACAACCGCTCGGCGTCGCTGCCGGTCTGGGTGTCGAGCACCAGCGTCGTCCGCCCGCGCTCCCGCGCCAGCTCCTCGACAGCCTCCATCAGCGCGCGGCCCACGCCCTGGCGCCGCGCCGAGCGCAGGACCAGCAGCTTCGCCACCTCCGCGCGAAAGCGGCCGTTGGGCATGCCAGAAGGGTGGAGCTGCACGGTACCGACCAGCGCGTCATCGACCCAGGCGCCCAGCAACAGCACGCGGCCCGCGGCCACGTCGGGCAAAAGTCCTCGCCACCAAGCGCTGGCCTCATCGGTGCTGAAGGGCGTCACGAAACCGACGCTGGCCCCGCCCTCCACGGCGTCGGCGAGGATCGCGGCCAGGACGGCCAGCTCACGCTCGACGGCCGCCGCCTCCAGGCGCTCGACGCGCGTCAATCGCTGAGGCGCAGCTGCATGAAGTAATCGCGGGGCAGGAAGCCGGCCGATGCGTACAGCGGCCGGCCGGCGTCGGTGGCGCGCAGCCAGACCCGCCCGCGCACGCCGGCGGCGCGGGCGAAGGCCAGCAGCTCGTCGAGCAGCGCCCGCGCCACGCCGCGACCCCGGAAGTCGGGCGCGGTGTACATGCTCGAGATGTAGGCCTCGGCCCCGCTGGTGGCGGGCGCCGGTGCGACCTCGTAGATCGAGATGACGCCGATGCCCGCGGGGACGCCATCGACCTCGGCCAGGAAGGCCGCCAGGTCCGGCCGGTCCAGCCGCTCGTGCAGCCAGCACTCGGTCTGCCGGCCGACGCTGGCCTCGTCCCAGGCCACCGGCGGTGGTGATTGCCGGATGAAGGCGACGCGCAGGCGCGTCCAGGCCGCCACCTCCGCCGGCGTCATGACGCGGCGGACGCTCAGAGCCGCGCCAGCTCCTCTTCGACGCGCGCCAGCAGGCGATCGGCGGCGTAGTCGTCGTACGCCCGGCGGTCGTAGCACAACGTCACGAAACAACGGCCGTCGCGTATGGCTCCTTGCGCGAGGATGCCGGGCTCCCCTGGGTTGACGAGAGGGAAGGCCATCAAGGTCCCGCCACCGCCCACGTTGGTGACCGTGAAGCCGCCGCCGCCCACCTCCTCCGGCTGCAGCTTTCCCGCCCGCGCCCGGGCGGCCAGGTCGGCGACCCGCTCGGACACCTGGTCCAGGCCTAGTGAGGACACGTCCTTGATAACCGGGACCAGCAGCCCGTCGGGCACCTCGACGGCCACCCCGACGTTGGCGACCGGTACGGCAGCGGCGAGCGCTTTCACGAAGTAGGAAGTCCAGGTGTGGGTCCCGCGCTGGATGTGCGAAAGGTCGACCTCGCGCACGCACGCGCCCTGCGGAATGCGCGCCCGCGCCTCCTGCATGCGCTCGGCGATACGCCGGCGCATCGAGCTCAGGCCTCCGGCCGGCGCGGCGGGCGCGGCCGCGGTCATGGCGTGGTGCACTCCCACCGCCGTCTCGCCGCTGATGCGCGCGATGACCTGGCCCACCGGCACCGTCTCGCCGGCCGCGACCACGATCTCCAGCACGCCGTCAGCGGGCGCTTCGAGCTCGGAGTTCACCTTGTCGGTCTCGATCTCCACCAGCGGCTCGCCCTTGCGCACCGCCTGACCGGGCTGCTTCAACCAGCGCGCGACGGTGCCCTCCACAAGCGTGTCGGCCAGCTTGGGCAGCTCGACGTCCACGGCCACTATTCGAGCAGGTCGGGGAGGCGCGACGCGGCCAGCCGGCGGCGCGCCTCCACCGTGTCGAGGCCCAGCCGGAGCATGAGCAGGGCCACGCGCACTTCGCCGCCGGCGCCCGACAGCGCGCGCTCAGCCTCATCTGGGGAGACGCCGGCCAGGTCGACCAGGATGCCCAGCGCCCGCGCCCGCAGCTTGGCGTTGTCCGGCACCACGCCGACCATGCGGCCGCGGTAGACGTAGCCCAGGCTCGCGAAGACGCCCGTGCTCAGCATGTTCAGGACCATCTTCTGGGCCGTTCCGGCCTTCAGCCGGGTCGAACCCTCCAGGACCTCGGCCCCGGTCGGCACCTCGATCGCGATCTGGGCCACGGGCGCCAGCGCGGAGCCGGCGGCGCAGACGACGGCCACCCGCAGCCCCGCGGCCGCCCGCAGCGCGGCCACCGTGTAGGGCGTCTGGCCGCTGGCGCTGACGGCCACCGCGGCGTCGCCGTCAGCCACGGCGGCCGCCGCCGCGCCTCCGGCCGCGGCGTCGTCCTCGGCGGCGCCCAGGCAGGAGTGCGCGACGACCAGGTCAGGAGCCACGCCGAAGGTGCCCGGCAGCTCCATGGCGTCGAGGGCGGCCAGGGCTCCGCTGGTCCCGGCCCCGAAGTAGTGCAGGCGGCCGCCCGCCGCCAGTCGCGCTGCGATCGCCTCCACCGCCTCGGCGATCCGGGGCAGGGCCGGGCGAACCAGCCCGGCGATGCTCGCGTCCGCCTCGTTCATGGCGGTCAGGAAAGAAGTGGTATTGACCAATTTTGGCAAGTGTGCTTTACTTCCGAACGTGGCGAGCGGGGAGGACTATACCACTCGTGGGTAAGCAGGACGAAGCGCGCGAGCGCGTGCTCGATCTCGTTGAGTCGCTGCAGGTCGGCCAGGCGATCCCGCCCGAGCGCCAGCTCTGCGTCCGCCTGGGAGTCTCCCGGCTGACGCTGCGGGCCGCCCTCGACCAGCTGGTCCAGGAGGGATACCTGGTCCGGCGCCACGGCAGCGGAACCTTCGTCTCCGAGCCCAAGATCGCCCAGCAGCTGGCCCTGACCTCCTTCACTGAGGACATGGTGCGCCGGGGCATGGTCCCCTCCAGCCGCACGCTGGAGCTCACCGTCGTCCCCGCCGGCGCCCGCATCGCGCGCCGCCTGCAGGTCTCCCCGGAGGACCCGGTGGTCAAGATCCGCCGCCTCCGGCTGGCCGACGGCGAGACCATGGCCATCGAGACGCTGCACGTCCCGGCCGCGCTGGTCCCCGGCCTCACGGCCGCGGACCTGGAGGGCAGGTCTTTCTACGAGCTGCTCGAGCACCGCTACGGAATCGTGATCGGGCGCGGGCAGCAAACCATCGAACCCACCGTGACCAATGAGGAGGAATCAGCGGATCTGGGGGTACCGCTGCATTCCCCCGCCCTTCTCTTCGAACGCACGACGGCGACCGATGCCGGCCGGATGGTCGAGTTCGTGCGCTCCATCTATCGGGGCGACCGCTATCGGCTGGTCGCCGAGCTGTCGCCCCAGCGAGGGCGCAACGGCCGCTACTCGCAGCCGCTGGCTCAGCTGGAACCCATCGGAAAACACCCAGGAGGTGCAGACAAGTGAGATTCAAGACTCTGCCAGTGGCGCTCGCGGGAGCTCTGCTGGCGATCGCCGGGTGCTCGTCGTCGACGGGCAACACCCCGGCCCAGGAGAGCGGGACCTTGACGGTCTGGCTCATGAACGGGAGCGCTCCCCAGTCGGTGGTCGACGGGGTCAACGCCGACTTCAACGCCAAGCATCCCAACGTCAAGGTCGACGTGCAGATCCAGCAGTGGTCTGACGTCACCACCAAGCTCGACACCGCGTACGCCGGCAGCAAGCCGCCGGACGTCGTCGAGCTGGGCAACACGCTGGTCGCCAAGTACGCGGCGGCGGGCGCGCTGGAAGACATCACGGGCAAGAAGGGCAGCTTCGAGGGCTCGGCCAACTGGCTGCAGTCGCTGACCGAATCCTGCACCTTCGGCGGCAAGCTCTACTGCGTTCCCTACTACGCCGGCAGCCGCGCCGTGATCTACCGCAAGGACATGTTCACCGCGGCCGGGATCACCAACACCCCGGCCAGCACGGACGAGCTGCTGACCGACGGCCAGAAGCTGATGTCGGCCAACGCCTCGGACAGCAACTTCTCGGCCCTCTACTTCCCCGGCAAGTACTGGTACGCCGCCGCTCCCTTCGTCTGGGACTTCGGTGGTGACATCGCGACCCAGAGCGGTGGCCAGTGGAAGGGCAGCCTCGACAGCTCGCAGGCTCAGCAGGGCCTGACCACGCTCAAGGGCATCGTCGACAAGCTCTCCCGCGCCGACAAGACCGGCGACGAGCTCAAGCAGGACCAGGCCTTCGCCCAGGGTCACATCGCGATGATCGTGGCCAACGGGTGGGAGGTCGGCGTGATCACCGATCCCAAGTCGGGCGACCCCTCGCTGAAGGACAAGCTGGGCGTCTTCCCGATCCCCAGCCATACCGCGGGCAAGACCGCGCCCGTCTTCCTGGGCGGCTCGGACCTCGGCATCTCCGCGAAGAGCAAGATGCAGGGCCTGGCGCAGGAATGGGTGAAGCTGCTGGCCGGCGTCAAGTTCCAGACCCAGATGGCCACCGTGGGCCAGGTCATCCCCAACAACACGACCCTGCTCGACCTCAACGCGAGCAACCCCCTGCTGGGCACCTTCGCCGCGGCGGCCAAGAACAGCCGCTTCGTCCCCAACTCGCCCAACTGGGCCAACGTGGAGTCGGCCAACGTCCTCCAGGACATGCTGGTCGCGATCTTCACCGGCAAATCGACGATCCCGTCCGCCACCTCGGCGGCCAGCTCTCAGATCACCACGATCCTGAACGCCAAGAGCTGATGCGTAATGCGAGCGCGGCCGCGGCCGCCGGCCCCGGCCGCCTCGCCCAGTCTTCGACCCTCTTCCGTCCGTGGGCGTGGCGCCTCAGTGCGGGCGCCGCGCCCTACGTTTTGCTGGCGCCGGCCCTGCTCGTACTGGCAGGTGTGCTGCTCTACCCGCTGGCCTCGCTGGTGGCGCTCTCTTTCCAGCACTACGGGCTGCGCCAGCTGATCGCCCACTCCGGCGAGTGGGTGGGCCTGGACAACTACACGACGGTCCTGCGCGATCACTTCTTCTGGACGGTCGTCCTGCGCACGGCACTCTTCGCGGCCGTGAACGTCGCGCTGACCATGGCCGTGGGCACACTGCTGGCGCTCCTGCTGGAGCGCGTCCACCGGCCGGTGCGCGTGCTCCTGACCGGCGGGCTGGTCCTGGTCTGGGCGACACCGGTGGTGGTGGCCGTCGACCTCTGGCAGTGGATGTTCGACTACGAGTTCGGCGTCATCAACTGGCTGCTGACCCGCCTGGGGATCGGCAATTTCGTGCACCACAACTGGTTCGCCAACCCGCTCGAGGGCTTCACCGTGATCACCATCGTGGTGGTTTGGGGCGCGCTGCCGTTCGTGGTGATCACGCTCAGCGCGGGGCTTTCCCAGGTGCCGCGCGACCTCATCGAGGCCGCCGAGGTGGACGGCGCCAACCCGCTGCACGTCTTCTGGTTCGTGGTCGCGCCCATCCTGCGGCCGGTGTTCGTGATCCTGGCCACGCTGTCGACGATCTGGGACTTCAAGGTCTTCGACCAGGTCTGGATCATGCTCAACCAGCGGCCCGCGGCCGACTACTTCCTGCTCGGCATCTACAGCTTCAGCGAATC